>NZ_CP118631.1:6149616-6487020 GCF_028993635.1 Mucilaginibacter sp. SJ | reverse complement strand
TTACATCGCATTATTTGTAAGCGAGTACGAAAAGCTAAACCCCAACGGTAAGCTTGCCGCTATCTTTTCAACAAAAGATAACCAGGACCACTTGAAGTTCAACGCTTCAAACAGCGAGGTTAAAACTTACCTTGAGGACCTGGCTTCAACAGCGGTTAAACAATCATTCACCGTTTTGAACACCCGTATCAACCAGTTTGGTGTAACCCAGCCAAACATCCAGTTGCAACAAGGCTCAAACAGGATTTTAGTTGAACTTCCGGGTGTTAAAGAGCCGGAGCGTGTTCGCAAATTGCTTTCAGGTTCTGCTAAACTGGAATTTTACGAAACTTTTGATAATGCTGAGGCATATCAATACCTGATCAACATTGATAACCTGCTTGCTGCAAAAAGCAAAACAGCAAAAGCCGATACCGGCAAAACAGCAAAAGCTGATTCTGTTGCTGCTGTTGCTGCTGCAAAAGCCGATACCACCAAAGGCGGCTCGCTGTTAAGCAAGGTTCAGAAAAACGCTGCTAAAAACGATACTTCAGCTGCGTCATTAAGCAAAACAAAATTGGCCGCGCAACACCCACTGTTTGCAGTGATGTCATTAAACGTTGGCCAGGGTGCAAATGGCCAGCAGCAATTAGGCCAGGGCCCGGTTGTTGGCTACGCTCCGTTACAGGATACGGCTAAGGTTAACGCATACCTGCATAGTGCCGATGTTTTAGCGGTTATTCCACGTAACATCAAATTTTTGTGGGAAGTAAAACCTATTAAAAACACCAAAACTTTTGCGTTATACGCTATCAAACTTACAGGTGCCGAAAACGGCCCTGTATTATCAGGCGACGTAATTAACGATGCCCGTGCCGATAACGATCAGAAAGGCAGCCCTGAGGTTGTGATGATCATGAACTCGGAAGGTGCCCAAAAATGGCGTACTGTTACTGCAGAGGCATCATCAGGCACTAACAAAAAAGCTATCGCCATAGTTTTGGATGATAACGTATACTCTGCTCCTACCGTACAAAACGAAATTTCTGGTGGTGTATCATCAATCTCCGGTAACTTTACCATTGATGACACCCGCGACTTAGCCAACGTATTAAAAGCAGGCCGTTTGCCGGCTCCTGCCCACATCGTGTCCGAGTCAATCGTAGGTCCGTCATTAGGCCAGGAAGCTATCACTGCCGGTATCACGTCAAGTATCTTAGGTTTGGTAGTTGTATTAATCTTCATGATCGCTTATTATAACCGTGCGGGTACTGTGGCGGTAGTTGCCGTAATCATCAACATCTTCTTCCTGATGGGCGTACTGACCAGCTTAGGCGCGGTATTGACCGTACCGGGTGTTGCAGGTATCGTATTAACTTTAGGTATTGCCGTAGATGCTAACGTACTTGTTTACGAACGTGTACGTGAAGAATTAAACTTAGGCAAATCATTAAGGATTGCAGTTGCCGACGGTTTCAAACATGCATTACCTTCAATCCTCGATTCACAGATCAGTACATTCCTTACCGGTTTAATCCTGTTCGTATTCGGTTCAGGTCCTATCCAGGGTTTTGCAACTACATTGATGATCGGTATCGCTACTTCATTGTTCTGTTCATTACTGATCTCGAGGGTTATATTTGAGTGGATGCTGGACAAAAACATGGATATCAAATTCTCAAACCCATGGAGCTCACACACCTTCAAAAATGCAAACTTTGCGTTTGTTAAAAACCGTACCAAGTTTTACATTTTCTCGGGCCTGTTCATTGCTGCCGGTTTGGTTTCTATCTTTACACGCGGCTTTACCTACGGCGTTGACTTTGAAGGCGGTCGTAACTACATTGTTAGCTTCCCTAACAAAACCGTTACTACCGGTCAGATCCACGATGCTATTGATGCCACTTTAGGCCGCAGTACCGAAGTTAAAACCATGGGTACCGATAAATTCAGCATCACCACCAACTATTTGTTTAATGATAACTCAACAGCCGCCGACGCTAAAGTGCGGGCAACCTTAGTGAGTGCTTTAGGTAATAAAGCCGAAACTAAAATTGCGGATAGCAATATATTAGGTGGTTCAAAAGTAAGTGCAACTATTGCCGATGAGTTAAAAACTTCAGCTATCTATACTGTATTGTTCGCTATCTTCGTGATCTCGGCTTATATCCTGATCCGTTTCCGCAAATGGCAGTTTAGCCTGGGTGCAATGATCGCGACTGCTCACGATGCTTTATTGGTATTGTCGTTCTTCTCATTGTTCAATGGTTTCCTTCCGTTTTCATTGGATATTGACCAGGCGTTTATTGCGGCTATATTAACAGTTATTGGTTATTCAATTAACGATACCGTGGTAGTATTTGACAGGATCCGTGAATTCCTTGAACACTCTAACAAAAACGAAAAACCAGAAGAGGTTATCAACAGGGCCATCAACAGTACCTTAAGCCGTACTATCATTACTGCATTAACTGTAGTATTCGTATTGTTGGTATTGTTCATCTTCGGTGGTGACGTGATCAAAGGCTTCTCATTTGCATTGTTGATCGGTGTTCTTTTCGGTACATACTCGTCGATCTGTGTGGCAACACCGGTGATCGTTGACTTTGGAAAGAAAGACCTCAAATAAGAAAAAGAATAAATTATTGAAAGGCTCCAAAGAACATTTGGAGCCTTTTTTGTTACCTAAATAAGCATAAAGCTCAAAGCTGAAAGCTTTAAAAGAAACAGCTTTTAAGCAAAAAATAAAAAAGCTTTAGGCCTTTTGCTTTAAGCTAAAATAACACCTGCTTTAGGCTTTAGCTTTTAGCCTTCAGCTTTAAGCTAAACAAACAGTTTTAAGCTAAATAAAATGGAATCTACTCAAAATTCAAAATTCCCTTTAGTAGTAATCGTAGGCGGCGGCTTCGGCGGCCTGCAGGTAGCAAAACAACTAAAGGACAAACCTGTAGACGTTTTGATGCTGGATAAGCACAACTACCATACCTTTCAGCCCCTGTTATACCAGGTTGCCATGGGAAGCCTCGAATCAGAATCGATAGCTTTTTCCTTGCGAAAGAATTTCGCGAGCCAAAAGAATTTCCGCTTCAGGATAGCGGAAGTAACAAAGGTAAACACCGAAACTAACATGCTCGAAACCACCATAGGCAATATAGCTTACGATTATCTGGTAATAGCAACAGGGTCAACAACCAACTTTTTCGGCAATAAAGACATCGAGCATTATTCCATGCCGATGAAGTCGATCCCTGAGGCGCTGAACCTACGGTATTCTATTTTGCAGAACATTGAAGAAGCCCTGCTCAAAGTAGGCAAGGCCGAGCGTGACCCCTACCTTACCTTTGTGCTGGTAGGTGCAGGGCCAACCGGTGTTGAACTTGCGGGCTCATTAGCCGAACTCCGTAACCACGTTTTAACCAAGGATTATCCCGAGCTTAAAAAGGAGGACATGAAAGTGTACCTGGTAGACTTTTTACAGAAAGTGCTGGGGCCTTTCTCCGACCAGGCATCAAACGCGGCACGGACCTTCCTAACCAATATGGGCGTTGAAGTGCTAACCGGCGTAAAAGTGGAAAGCTATGATGGTGAAGAAATCAAGTTTGAAGGCGGTAAAACCATCCGCACCAAAAATGTGATCTGGAGTGCCGGGGTTATGGGGGTTGTTCCCGAGGGCTTTGATAAAGACGTTATTGAACGTGGAAATAAAATAAGAGTGGATAGCATAGGCCGCGTGACAGGCAGCAATAACATCTTCGCCATTGGAGACGTTGCAGCTATGATCACCGACGAAACCCCTAAAGGGCACCCCGGCGTGGCGCAGGTAGCTATACAAATGGGACAGCATGTAGCAAAAAATATCATGCACATCATCAACGGTGAGCAAACCTCGCCATTTAAATACAATGACAAAGGCTCATTGGCAACCATCGGCCGCAATAAAGCGGTTGCCGATTTGGGTAAAGTAAAATTCCAGGGTTTTTTTGCATGGCTGGTATGGATGTTTGTGCACCTGATATCGCTTTTAGGAGGCCGTAACAAGGTTATCGTGTTCATCAATTGGGTATCAAGCTATGTAACCTATAATGGCGGTACAAGGCTTATAATCCGCAAATTTGAGCGTGAAGGTTTAACAGAAGACCATCACTTGCCTAATACGGTTGATTAGTTTAAAGTTAGAAGTCGGAAGTCTTACGTTCTAAGTCTAAAAGTCAGCAGCTTTAAGCTGGAAGTTTAGTACTTTGTAAATTAAATTGATGACTTTTGACTTAAGACTCAAGACTTTGAACTTACGACTTAGAACTTCAGACTTTAAACAATGAACATCAAAATAACCGAATGCCCCCGCGATGCCATGCAGGGTATTCATGATTTTATTCCTACCGAAGTAAAAGCCGAATATATCAACCTGCTTTTACAGGTAGGTTTTGATACGATAGATTTTGGGAGTTTTGTATCACCTAAAGCTATCCCACAGTTACAAGACACGGCTGAGGTATTAAAGAAACTCGAACTAAGCAATACCAAATCAAAACTGCTGGCTATTATTGCCAACTACCGGGGTGCCGAAGATGCAGTGAAACATGGTGAGATCGCCTATTTGGGTTATCCCTTCTCCATCTCCGAAACCTTCCAGCTTCGCAATACCAATACCACTATAGCACAAGCTTTTGAAAATGTGCAGCGTATAAATGAGCTGTGCGGTAAAAATGGCAAACAGTTATTGGTATATCTCTCTATGGGTTTCGGTAATCCCTATGGCGACGAGTGGAATACCGGCATCATCGAGCACTGGGCTGAAAAAATAACAGCCGAAGGAATAAAGAATATTGCCCTGGCTGATACCATAGGTATTGCAGATGCGGCGCAGATCGGCAGCATTTATCCTAATCTTTGTCGGTTATTCCCCGACGCTGAGTTTGGCATTCATCTTCATTCCACACCCGATACCTGGCAACCTAAGATAACAGCAGCCTATGAAAGCGGTTGCAAGCGTTTTGACACTGCACTAAAAGGATATGGGGGCTGCCCAATGGCCAAAGACGACCTCACAGGCAACATTGCCACCGAAAACCTGATAAGTTATCTTAAAACACAAAGTGAGCCCACAGGGCTTAATATGGATAAATTTAAGGAAGCGATAGATTACTCGGGAAGGGTGTTTGTCTGAATCAAAATTTTCAGGATTTAAGAATTTTCAGAATATTAGCTTGCAATAATATAAGCGAGGCTAATTCTGTTAATTTAAAAATTCTGTAAATTCTGATTCAAACAGTTTTCTACGCCGCGGCATGCTTAGCGGCCTTAGCTGCCTTATTTTTCACCACCCTGTCAAAGTTTTCCATTACCAATACAGCCGCACCAATTAACTCAGCATCAAACCCAAGTTCAGATACTAATAATTCGGTACCACCGGCCAGGCGCGGAATACAATACTTATGAAGGGCTTGTTGTATCGGGGCCATCAGGATCTTGGCAACTTTAGCTCCGCGACCACTTAATACAATGATGGCCGGGTTCATGATATGGATAAGAATGGCAAGGGCCTTCCCTATTTTATAGCCGGCGTCGGATAATAGTTCGATAGCAAACTGGTCACCGTTATTGGCGGCCTCTATCAGGGCATCTCCCATTAGTTTGGAGTGGTCTTCCTCGTTGTACTTTAAGCTGGTTACACGGCCTTTTTTGATACCTGCTATAGCTTTTTGGGCTACCACCAATAATGAAGCTTCAGCTTCCAGGCAGCCACGTTTACCGCATTCGCAAAGGGAACCATCTTCCGATAGCGGGATATGGCTTAGCTCGCCCGCAAAACCGTTGTGACCGCGGAACAGTTTTCCATTTACGATCATCCCCAGGCCAATGCCCCAGCCCAGGTTTATTACCATAACTTCCTGCTGTGATTTGGCAATACCAAATTTTTGTTCGGCAAGGGCTATTAAGCTCGAATCATTATCGATATAAGTGGCGATGCCTGTTTTAGAAGTAAGATAGGCAGTTAAGCTTTGTCCGCCGGCATCAAGGTAAGTGTAATTGATACCTTCGGTAATATTGATGAAGCCGGGCATACCGATGCCTATTCCGGCAATCTTATCTTTAGGGATCGCACTGTGTGTTATGTAGTTATTAATCTGCTCAACCAGGGTGGGCAACGCCTCTGGGTTATTGAGCAGTTTAAGCTCAAAGGTGAGCATATCGGCAACGGGATTATTCAGCAGATCAAACATCTGGATGCGGGCGGTGAGCTGGTCGAGCGCGATGGCTAAAATATGCATAGCACTTGATTTTACCGAATACATTAACGGGCGACGGCCGCCGCTTGAAGGAGCATAACCCTGTTCAACCACAAAACCCTCGTGCATTAATTCGTTTATGGCTTTGGCTATGGAAGGGATACTTTTATCAAACAACTCGCTCAATCCCGCGCAGGACATGGCCTTATTAAAATAAAGCCTTTTAATGATCATATTTTTTAACTGGCTGCCCTTTACCCCTTTATTCGTAAGTTCCATCAACAATTATTATAGTTTGGTTTATAACAGGCAACACCTTAGTGTTCTGAATTTTATAAAATTAAAAATAAAGTTATTAAGTACAACTGTAAATATTACAGTAAACCTGTTGTAAATACATGGACACCATTAATGTACCTTTTGCCTACAACGCACAAAAATATCTATTATATTCGTGTACGATATAAAATATGCGAAAGTTTTGATTAAAATTAGTTTCAAGGGGGCCGCGAAGGTAAATAATTACCTTATGGCAACAGCCAAAAGCGCCATCCATTCCAGTAATTATCGTATTGCGAGTTGAAGCTTTGTAACTGAAGCGATAAAGGTAAACCGTACGAAAAAGCAAAAGCATCATACATTTGCCCCTCACTGAAGTTTACAACGCCCTTGGTTTTTAAATTGTACACTTTATATCCCGAATCAACTGCCATGCAAAGGTTATCTCCTTTCAAAACAAAAGCTTTCACATGCACTTGTTTATTTGTGCCCTTGGGTGTAAAATATGTAAACTGGTCTCCTTGTTCTATTGCTTCGCCGTGCCCTAAAGGAATGCGTGAATCGTCACCAAGCCCGTGATTTCCATAGTAAGTAAATGAAAACATAATTAGCAGAAGGCCCACAATGGTATAAACCCTCCATATTCCTGACCATTTAAAGCCGGTATACTTTTTCCGTACTTTCAGGATCAACACCCATAAAAGCCAAACTATGGGCGTATAAATAAGGGCAAGCAAGTATGATTTAATAATAACGAATAGGAAATGGAAAAGAGCGGTCATAAGGTGGTTTAATTTTTTTCAATTTGCATAAACATCCAGCGTTGCCCTTCAAGATCGGCAGCGCGGTAGCGGGTACCTGGATACCCATATTCGATTTCGGTTAATATAGTTGCGCCTTTCTTTTTGGCGGTGGCGTAATGCTGCTCAACGTCATCTACATAAACCAAAACGCCGTTAATGATATACGGAACAGTACTCCATTTAGCAGCGATTTCACAATTTTTAGCGTGATGCACAGGGCTTTGATAATGTGGTGTTGGTTCGGCCAGCATTACCAAACTATTGCCTATTTTAAGCTCACCATGAGCAAGGCGACCAGCTTCATCCGTCATCCGCATATTTTCGGTAAAACCAAACACATGGCACAACCAGTCCATAGCCGCAACGCCGTCTTCATAGGCAAGCATAGGGATTATTTGCTGGTTAGTGTTCATCGGTTTACGCCTGGCTGTTAGCAGCACTAAGGTAAACTATTACGGGTCTTTATCAAAACCTCTTATTTCCCGTCCAACTGCTTCTTAAGCTTAGCTATTTCATATTCCAATTTAAGCACATATTCATTTTGCGGTGCGAAGGCTTCTTTAATTTCATCAACGGTATACCGGGGAGTGATGTGCTGCGGACAATTCCAGTCGAATGCTTTAACATCGAAAATGAGCATTCTTTCAGGCGTATGTTTGTACTCAGCAGGATCTATCAGTTCAAACAACTCTGGATTATCAGCAAGCTCAACAATGCGGGCATCTGCATAGATCTTGAGTCTTGTTTTATGGGGATAATCCATCAGAAATAGGGATACCTGCGGATGCTCCATTACGTTACCTACCGAAATATACTGCTTGTTGCCCCTGAAATCGACCACAGCAAGCGTATGGTTATCTATCACTTTGATAAAACCGGCCGGCCCTCCCCTGTGCTGAATATACGGATAGCCGTTCTCGCCCATGCTCGCCATATAAAAGCTGTCACGGCTTTCAATAAACATTTGTTCAGATTCAGTAATGCCGTCCTTATCGGCCATGAGGCTTTCCATACGGGCGTAGGCGCCCCGGCTGCCATATTTTTCCTGAAGCTTTTTTACACCATCGGTGAAAGCAAAACGTGCAAAATTCATGATATAACAATTTTAAAGGATAAAATACTTATGCCCGCCTTGCGGTGCAAAGCGGGCATAAGGGTGTAAACTATAATTATAAATCGGGGATATTATTTTACCAGTTCAGGGATAGCAGGCCAGTCAATCGGTACCTGGGTTAAGGCATATACATAGTTGGTAATGGTTTTATCGCCAACTGCTACAGCTACGTCAATCAGGTTAGCTTGTGTATAACCGGCAGCGTAAAAGTTTTCAACCAGTTGGTGATCGGCATGGCCTTTATTTTCGGTAATTGATTTAGCTACTTTAACCAAAGCATCAATTTTTGCATCGAACGAAGCTGAACCACCACGGATCTCGACGATCTGGTCATCATTAAAACCATTCATTTTAGCGATTGCAGTGTGTGCGGCAGAACAATAAGCACAATCATTTACCTGGCTTACGATAAGGTTTACGGCTTCTTTTTCTTTAGCACGTAATGATGTTTTGCCGTTTGAAAGGGTGATATAGTTAGCAAGCGCATGATCTGAAGTTGCAAAAACTGCAAACAGATTTGGCACGCGGCCCACTACTTTTGTTAATGTATCAAATATAGCCTGGTTTTCTGGAGTTACTTGTTCTCTTGTTGGAATTGCGAAAGTTTTCATTTTTGTAACGTTAATTTTTGTTGTTTTGAATTAACAATACAAAGGTGGCTACTTTAGCAGCCCTGCGGAATGGGCAAACTTCCCGGGTACTTGTAATTATTTCCCTTCGGCTACCAAAACCTTATTATTTCTGAAATCGGTAGGTGAAAACGAGGTGTGTTTCTTGAAGAAATTGCTGAAATAGGCCGCATCTTCGAAACCAAGTTCGTAAGTTATTTCCTTGGCCGATTTATCGGTATAGTACAATAATCGCTTAGCTTCAATAATAAGCCGTTCCTGTATTACCTGTAATGGCGTCTTATGGTTATACAGGGCAAAAAGATTGGAAAGCGTTTTAGGCGATTTATTTAATTGCTGCGCGTAATAAGCCACGGTATGGTGTTCACGGTAATTATTCTCTACCAACAAATTAAACTTACGAATGGTACCAAATTTTTCATCGGCCAAAACTTCACGAGGCCCGCTGTGCGCCTTGGCAAGGCGGGTTACGATAATAATAAGCCGCTTCAGCAGCATCCGGAGCATATCTATCTGGATATTGTCCGCAGTTTCAAACTCTTCTATGAAAATATCCAACAGCCGTTGCAGTTTAAACTGCATGATTTCGTCGAGCGTAACAAATACCTGGTCGGAACTACCATAAAACAGGAACCCCACGCAGCTTACTTCCTCGTCATGATCGACAATGCAATAAAAATCGCGGTTAAACTGCCAGGCCACTACATCTTCAGGCCGCTCAAAGCGGAAAGATTGGTTAATCATTAAGGGCAGAATGGTGTTGGGCAGAAAATCATAATCCACCTCATCGATGGTTACAGTTTGCTTTTCGCCACGGTTCCAGGCTATGGTAAGGTATTTATGCTGACGATCGCGGGTAAAAAACATCCTGTCGAAGTGCTTTTCGTTAATAAGCAACAGCAGATCGCCGCCTGTAGATTGTTCCGTAGCTGATAGTTTCATTTTTGCGTGGTCGCAAAGATATTTAAAAGTAGTAATTAAGTATTTACAGCCATCGGTTTATCACAGCCAGATGACCAATCGTGCCGAACATTGGTCATAAGTAATGCATTATCAAACCTTATTGAACCCTTCGGAAAAATGGTTTCATCTTCAAAAAAACTTGATTTAACCGAACTTACTTCAAGCGCTTGTACCTTCCAATTATCGGTATGTAATACCAGCCCTTCATACTTATTACCATTGGGCGAATACCCTGTTGACCCTGCTTTAAAGAAATCAGAAGCTACTTCAAGCGTTCCAAATATCGAATCCGGATTGAGTTGATCAGCAACTCTGGCGTCCACACTGATCACCGTTGCGTCCGAACTGGTGAAAGCCACGTGATATTGGCTGTCGTGCTCATTAACGTCAAATTTGGCATGATAATGCCTGCCAGGAAATACCCTACCGCCGGCAACCGTATTAAATAAAGATGATGTATCTCTGCGCGGAATATAAACTCCTTGTTTTAATTCTCCATTTTCGTGCCATTCAACGGCAATGCGATGCGCACCATTTTCAGATCCAACTCCTAAAAAAGCGGGCATTCCTTTAGGTCGCACCTGTTTAAGCCTGATCAAACAGATCCCGGCTATAGCCTTGCCATTAAAAAGCTGGGGGCTGAAGGGCGGCGGCACCATTTTTTTGGCTATATCCGCATCTACTGTAAAGTTTACTAATATACGCCTGTCAATTATACCGGTAATTTTCGGAATCTTCATGGGATAAATGTATGATGCTTTTTCGGTGTTTAGATACTCAAGTGCAGATTATCTTGTAAATCACTCCCTTTCACTATTCACAGTACATTAACAACCACTTAACATACTTCATCAAACGTTCATTCAAAAAAAAGAAATTGCTTCTTAATTGCCTGCTGCTATTACATAAGGCAATTACCCCTATTAATTTAAGATGACTACAACCCAGTTCCTTGACCGGCATCAGGATGCCGTGCAAGTTGTATTATATGCTTTTATCATATGCTCTTTATGGCTGATAGAGGTTTGTTTTTCGTCGGGCATAATTTCGGTAAAGAAGCGCTGGCAGCACAACAAAACCAACCTGATGTTCATTTTTACAGCCCTTCCCATCCAGCTCATGCTAACTACTATTGTTTTAATAATACTAAGCTGGACTAATGCGCACCAGTGGGGATTGATTAATTATATCCCCGGTCATCATAATAAATGGATTTACTACATAAGCCTTTTTATGCTGCTTGACCTTTGCGAATACGTTTACCATGTGGTAATGCACAAGATAGATGCACTTTGGAAATTTCACCTGGTACATCATAGCGACCTGCATGTTGATGTTTCAACCACTGTTCGTGAACATCCCGGCGAGACATGCGTACGTACTTGCTGCTTAATGCTCTGGGTATTTATTTGCGGGCCGGTAATTGGCGTTTTAGTGCTCAGGCAAACCTTTCAATCATTGTTTAATATACTGGCCCATACCGAATTCAGGCTCCCCCGAAAGGTTAATAAAGTTGTTGGCCTCATTTTCATAACGCCCAACCTGCACCATGTACATCACCACTTTCAACTGCCCCATACCGACCGCAACTACGGCGATGTGTTAAGTATATGGGACAGGCTTTTTGGTACTTTTGGAGAACTTGAACAAGAAAACACCCGTTTTGGTATAGATACCCATATGGATAAAGAAACTACCGGTAAGTTTGTGAATATTCTTAAAATACCATTTCAGAAGCTGGAACGACCAAACGGGAACCAACATTAGAGGCTAACAGCTACTTCTTTTAACTAAAAGAAATTGTCATTTCGATTGAGCAGGGGCGGACTTAATGGCGGGGCGAAAGAGAAATCTTATACGCCATGTAGAGCAGTATGAAAAGTTTAGGGCATGATGTATAAGATTTCTCCTCACCCCGGCCTCATAACCTCCGCTGGTTCGTTCGAAATGACAAAGGTTTTATTGATTGATAGTCATTGCAAGAGGCGTATACACAATAGGGTTAACAAAGGGTTTACACTTCATCCTCTCCAAAATCCTCCATTACGCCAAAGTATTCTTCCCATTCAGGATCTTCAATAACGGTGATGCTGATGGGCAGTTCATCAAAAGCAGACAGGGCATCATTTAGCCTGTCGCCTGCTACGTCAATATCGGTAGTATACCAGGCCCACCAGCGTTCATTTTCGCCTGTGAATACGAAAGCCAGGATACTTTGATAATCATCCTCAAGGATATCTACTAATGCATCCTCTACCTGCCCCATCAGCAACATTTCATCGGCAGGAGGCAGTAACGACGGATCAAATGATTCATAGTTCCAGGTTACATCCATTCGTTGCAGGTAAACACCTGTTTCGAAAAAGTTTGATAAATAGGGCCTGTAACGGACCAGCAGGGGAATATCATCGTCGGATACGGCTTTTACCGCCACCCAGGTATCATCTAAAATCATAGGTTTGTTTTTATAAGGTTTAGCAGGGATGTTTTACGGATAAATTACTATAGCAGAACAATACGAATTTATAGTTATTTTATTCCTCAATAACAGATGTTTAGCCACCGTCAACTTTCCGGGTATAAAGATAATCATGCCAGGCAAAATCCGGTGCATTTGTTCAAAAAATCATTCATTAAGCCCCCTTTCTTTGTGAATAACAGACTTACGAAGTTTTTAAAAACTTCGTAAGTCGTAAACATCCTTTTTACTCTATCTCAAACTCCTTTTTTAGTTTAATATCAACCGATGAACTGCCTATCATCACCATAAACTTACCTGGTTCAACCGTCCAGTTCATGTTTTTATCCAGCAGAGCCAAATCATCGGGGTGCAGGGTAAACTGCACTGTTTTCTTTTCGCCGGGGTTCAGGGTAATCCTGTCAAAGCCGCGCAAATCATACTCATAAGTGGTAACGCTGCTTACTTCATCCTTAAGGTAAAGCTGCACCACCTCATCTCCCTTCCGCCTGCCTGTATTGGTTACATCAACACTTATCTGTATAAGTCCCTGCGAATTACCTTTTTCGGGTGATACCTGCAGATTACTGTACTCGAACGTAGTGTAACTTAACCCGTATCCATAAGGATATAAAGCTCCTTTTACACTGGTTTTGCCCCAGCTGTTTTGCCCGCCCTGTTCAGCCTGTGAAGATGGCTTGAAAGGGAAATTATACTCCAGCTGCCCCGTTGTTTTAGGGAAAGTGATCGGCAACCTTCCGCCCGGGTTGTTATCACCAAATAAAGTTTCAGCGATCACCTGTCCGCTTTGAACACTCGGGAACCAGGCTTCCAATATAGCCGGCACATATTTATTTTCCCAGTTGATGGTTAAGGGCTGCCCGTTGATCATAACCATTACCACAGGCTTGCCGGTGGCCTGCAAAGCCTGGATCAGCTTCAATTGTCTGCCAGGCAGGTTCAAACCCGTACGTGACAAACTTTCGCCTACGCGGTCAATATCTTCGCCTACCACGGCTATTACAATATCAGATTGTTTTGCCTGTGCTACCGCCGAATCAATAGCTGCCTGCTCCTGCGCAGTTAGCGGCGTTTCAATGATCTCGCTTTCGGGCCAGGTAGCATCAATAATATCGCAGCCTTTAACATAGCTAACTTTAGCATCGCTGCCGACATAGTTTTTAATGCCGTCAAACACGGTAGTAACGGGATTGTGCGATGGACCGTACCTGCTGGTAGCATAATTCTCTTCTTTAGCCAGCGGGCCGGTTACCAGGATATTAGGGTATTTCTTTTTATCCAGCGGCAGCAGGTTGTTGACGTTTTTCAACAACACCATCGATTCGCGGTTCATTTTCAGGCTCATGGCCTTATCTGCGTCGGTATGCACTATTTTATCGGCCGCTTTTGGGTCTTTAACATACGGGCTGTCAAACAATCCCAACCTGAATTTTACTTTCAGCACTTCGCCAACGCGTGTGTCAATGATCTTCATCGAAATGCGGTTCTCTTTAATCAGCTCACGCAGAGGCATGATAAAGGTTTGCGGCATGGTAAAGTTGGTGCGCACATTAAGGCCTGCCTCAACAACCTGCCTTACAGCTTCTTTATAATCTGCCGCTACGTGGTGCTTGGAATACAGAAATTCTACTGCCTCGCTATCGCTCACTACATAACCATCAAAACCAAATTGCTGGCGTAAAAGCTGGGTCAAAAAGTAATAGCTACCGGTTATGGGTACACCATCCCAGTCGTTATAGCTGCTCATTACCCCCATAGGATGCGCTTCCTGGATTACCCTGCGGAATGGGTATAAATATAGCTGATGCATTTCCCTCGGTGCAACATGCGGATCGGTACGGGCGCTGCCGTCGCGGCCTCCTTTTGGCACGCTGTACACAGCAAAGTGTTTAAGTGTTGATGCTACACCCTCTTCCTGGATGCCCAGCACCATTTGCTTGCCCATTTCAGCAATGTGAAAAGGGTCTTCGCCATAACATTCAACCACACGGCCCCAGCGCTGATCGCGGGCGGGGTCAAGTATAGGGGCGTAAACATTGGTATACCCCAAAGCTTTGGCTTCGCGACCAACGGTTTTACCTGCCTGGTATACCAGTTCCTTATCAAAAGTACTGCCTATGGATATTGGCGCCGGTAATGGTGTGGCCCGGTCATGGTTAAGGCCGTGGATGCCTTCGTTGGTAAAATCGACAGGGATGCCCAGGCGGGTTTCTTCAACAAACCATTTTTGTATGGTATTGATGGCCGAAGCGTGCTTGCTGAAAGGATATGAATACTGCGTAGGTGCAGCATCCGTATGCGAAGTAAGATTATTCAGTTCTTCATCAATATTGGCTATGCCATCTTTCCAAACTTCGTTTTTCCAGTTGGGTACGGGCATTTCATCTTTCAACACACGCTTGTAGCCATACAGGGTAGCCATTTGGCAGGTTTTCTCTTCAACGGTCATCTGGCTTAATAAATCAGCCAGACGCTTATCAATGTTTTGCGACGGATCTTCAAACACATCCATTTTGCCGTTCTTGTTAAAATCTATCCAGCCTTTGTGGTAGATTTTTTTTTCCTGTGCCGATGCAGCCAGGCTAAAGCTAAGTGATAAAACAGATGCCACAAATACCCGCGGCAGATAGTACTTAATTCTCATGAGGTTGTATTGGAGTTGGTATTTCAAATATATAAACCTGTGTGGGCGCAGCCATGCCCGGAGCCGGATATTTTAACTATATCGTTTGAGTAACGAGGGTTAAACCTGCCACCTGCAATATTCACAAACTTTATCTGTTACATTTAGCTCTTAAATGAGCTTAAGTAACTTGTAACCCTAATTTCACAAGCACTCATCCAGTCTGGTATTTGCGTACCTTCCTGATTTTAACGCTAATCATTTATGGTATCTGCCGGGAAGGCAGCGAGATAGCGGCAGCTATCATGTAAGGTTTGTTTGCCATTCCGGGTTACGTAATTAGCGTTTGCAGCCATTTGATATATATTATCGAAAACCCCATGGTATGACCTTAGCGGGCATCTGCCCAATCAGCCTCGGCAAAGGCAGGATTTATTTTATAATCATTATAGGTGATGCTGCTCTTTTGTGCACCCTCGGTTTGTAATTCGGCGGCAGGAAAAACAATACCATCAACCGTTTTATAACCGGTAAAAGCCGATATCTGCACTACCGAACCCACTTTAGTACCTTCGCCAACCAGCTGATTTTTATCGTCTAACACTGCAAAACTGGTTACGCCATCAAAACTATAGCTTACTATCATTACGTTATTTTTACCTTCCTGCACCTTAACATTTTGAATATGATCGAGGTTTTCTTTCCTGAACAATAGGGCCCCTGAACGGAAACCCTGTTTCAATTGCGCTAAACGCGGGGTTGACAGCGGTTTTTTATTGCCATCACGCCATTGCCAGCCATTATCACCTTCCATTTGCTCAACCTGCAGTAACTTTCCGCCTTTGCGAATCTCAGAGCGGACGCGATGTGCGGTCAGATCAATCTTAATAGTAAAATCGAAGCCCGTCATTGTAGCGGAGATCTGCATGGTTTTAATTGCATTGAGCTTTGCACCGCCGTGTACTTCGGCAGCCTTGTTTAATAAGCCCGAAGCATCATTATCACCGGTTTCAACTGCCTGGTTTCCGGCAGTTGTTTTAGCATTACCAGCCCCTCCGGATGTTGTTTTAGATGAGGATGATACGCTTTTGGGTGCTTTATCCTCCATAAAATAAATATTGCCATCTATGGCGGCCATTACAGGTTTTTCACCGGGGCGGCAAAAGAAACTATGCGTTTCGGTTTTACCTGTATTATAAGTTAATGTAAGTATGCCATCTTTAATAGTATAGGTGCCTGCCCCGCTATCTTTGCGACTTCCGCCGCCACCGATACCTTCACCTGATACCATAGTGGCTGAAGAACTATTTTGGCTAAAATTACCCTTCCCATCAAAATAAAGGCCTTTTGAGCCTGATGTGCCAACAAATACCTGCCCGGTATTCCCTCCTCCCATGCTACTTGCATGGGTAAATTGATAATAACCGGCAGGTACCCTGTCGGCAGTATTGAGTTTTAGGATACTGAAAGAACCCGCATCGATATCGCCATCAGATTCAATTTTATATTCCTGTTTGGAGCCTTTGAGATACTGCAATTTGAGCGTATTGCCCTGTACCTGGTAACGACCTGCAACATGTGTTTTCCAGTCGGGTTTTTCAAGCAGATCGTTAAAAGTTCCATCGGGCCTTAATTGGAAAACAACATCACTGCGGCCCATGCCTCCTCCCATGGTAACAGGTAATGTTATTTCAATACCGGCGTAAACGCCGCTTACATTTTTTGATTGCGCGCCGGCATTAACACCGGCAAAAAGTGTGATAAGCAAACCAAACACAAAAGCTTTCATAGTATCAGCAGGAAAAATTTACTATTCGGATTTAACTATCAACTCCAGCACGATAAAAATGTTTTTAGCTTAATGATAAGGTTTTGTTAAATTTTACCGGCCGGCTAATACTTTAACGCTGTCTTGAAAAAACCGACAGCCAAGCTGTCCACCTGTAAGTGAATGGCATGCCTGTTAACCGAAGCATCATCGGTAAAGTACATCGGGGCTTCCTTTTTTACAGCGTCAATGGCCTCGCCAAGCATTACGTAATGGCCTACCTTACCGGGCAGCTCGGTATATTTTGATTTACCGATTAGCTGATGATAATGCCTGGCATTGGTTTTAACCGGGGCTATGCTATCGCTTTGTGAGCCTACAATATACAAGGCGCCTTTAATATCACCTACCTGCTCTTTACGGGTAAAGCCAAAGCCTAATGCGGGCGATATGGAAAAGAATGCTTTGATTCTTTGATCTTTTAGCGGGGGCACATGTTTGGAGTCGGCAATCATGGAGCTATCGTCCAGTAGTTTTACCAATCCCGGAAATTCAGGGATCTCCAGCTCTTTGCGGCCTGTGGTTTTATAATAACTGCGGGCCTGCTCAAAATCGAGCTTTGCACCGGCAAGGGCAATCATGGTGTAGCCTCCAAATGAAAAACCGGTTGCCCCTATTTTTTGCTGATCGATAAGCGGGCCAACTTCGGGGTTATTCAGTAAGGATGTAAGGGCGAAGCTGATATCCAGCGGACGTTCCCATGGCTTAACAAATTCAAGGGGAATTTTATGATCATATGTATTGCCGTAATGATCGACAGCAGCAACTATGCAACCGCTGATTGCAAGAGCCTGGGCCAGCCACTCCAAAGTTAACCGGCCACCGCCTGTACCATGGGAAAGTAGGATAAGCGGCAGTTTATTTGCCGGAAACTTACCATTACGAACTGTTGGCTGTCGTAAAAAGGGCGAAAAATGTTTATCTGCGGGTTTTAACGTATCAGCAGTTGGATACCAGATTTCGGTAACCACCGGGCGGTTATTGCGGCTTCCGTCTTTAAAATTGAAGGTACGCTCACCTAAGTTTTGGGCAATCGTAAGATGGCCT
Organism: Mucilaginibacter sp. SJ; assembly: GCF_028993635.1. NCBI lineage: Bacteria > Pseudomonadati > Bacteroidota > Sphingobacteriia > Sphingobacteriales > Sphingobacteriaceae > Mucilaginibacter > Mucilaginibacter sp. SJ. The sequence continues at coordinate 6,469,046 of NZ_CP118631.1, read as the reverse complement.
GATAGCAAGATTATAATAATGGTGAAGATTTGTTTCCACATAATGTATAGCGTTTATATCACAAAACAAGGCATTTAGCTATTCAAAAAGATTGACAATAGTCAATAAATCACTTTTTTGATTTAAGGCGGCTCAGGGTTTCCTGCGAGATGCCAAGGTAGTCGGCAACTATTTTATTGGGCAGCCTTTTAATGATTTCGGGCTGGGTTTGCATCAGGATATTATAACGGGCTTTTGAATCCATAGTAATAAGGCTTTCTATCCGTTGAATTGATGCGATATAATCAAGCTCAAGACCTGTACGATACATAGTCTCAAACCCGGGAATCTCCTGAAGGAGCAGATCGCGATCCGCATAACTCAGCACCAACAGTTCGGACGGCTCCGGGCTTTGAATAGAGGCCACAGAAGGCTCTTTCAATATAAAGCTGGGAAATGCGGTACCCATGCGCCCTTCAAAAATCAGGAACCGGGTTGATTCGTTGCCCTCATCATCGGTTAAAAACACGCGGAGGCATCCTTTTACCACAAAATATAAATGTTTTGCGATGCTCCCCTTTTCAATCAGGATCTCATTGCGTTTGGTAAAGCGGGTTTTAAAACAATTTGCAATCAGCCGCTCATGTTCAGGCGAGAGGATTAATTTACCTTCAAGATGTTGTTTTAAAGCAGGATGCATAGCTGCAATTTATACACTTAGCATCGGGTTGACAAATTCCTGATTATTTTTGAGTAAGCAGATCCTGGTACAAGCTAAAGTTTTCATCATCAAAACAAACAAATATCACTTTCTCAACTACGTTGCTATCAGCCAAAAAATCATTAACTGTTTTAACAGCAATGGCTGCAGCCTTATCTTTTGGAAAATGATAGATGCCGGTACTGATATTAGGAAAGGCTACGGTATGCACATCATTTTGGGCGGCAAGCTTCAGACTATTTAAATAAGCGGATTGCAACAGTTCGTCCTCACCTTTTTTACCACTATTGTAAACGGGGCCAACCGTGTGGATCACATATTTAGCCGGCAACTTACCGCCTGTTGTAATCACTGCCTGCCCGGTTTTGCAGCCGCCCTGCCGGGCTACTATCTTACGGCAATCTTCCAGGATCTCCGGTCCGCCGGCACGATGGATAGCGCCGTCGACACCGCCGCCACCCATCAGTGATGTATTTGCCGCGTTTACAATAGCATCGGCCTTAATTTTTGTGATATCGCCCTTTACCAGTTCAATAGTGCCCATAATATCTTGAATTACAGCTGATATAACAAACAGAAAAGTGTTTTGCTTTTAAAAATAGAGTTGCACCATTTTACGCCAATAACGGGCGCGGTGTGCTTCCTCGTGCCAGATATATAAACTGTTTTGGATGCCTTTGCTTGCCAGCACGGTACTCAGGTATTTATTATCTTCTAAAAAGGCATCTTCTTCGCCCACGGCCAGTATAATTTGGAGGCGTTTGATCTGGTCAATAATTTCGGGACTGTGCAGGTTATTTAAAAATTGGTTGGGCATATTGAAATACACATTTTCATCGCGGTAGCCATCTAACAGGTCGCGGAAATTGCCCATAGCCTGTGTAATGTCATAACGCCCGCTCATACCCACTACCTTCACAAATACCGACGGATGTTTAAATGCAATATTAACCGCATGATAAGCCCCCATGCTGCAACCTGCCGAAATAATTGAACCGGCGGCGTTAAGTGTTTTCATCAACGGCACCACCTCCTGCAAAATATACTGTTCATAATGCAGGTGCCTTTCCATGCGATGGTAGGGATGACTGAACTCATTATAAAAGCTTTCCCGGTCGATGCTATCCACACAGTAAACCTGCAGGTGACCTGCCTCAATTTTACTGCGTAAGGCTTCAATTACTTTCCAGTCTTCATAATCATAGAACCGGGCTGTGCGGGTGGGAAAAAATAAGACGGAGGCGCCCGCATGGCCAAAAACCAGCAATTCCATATTACGCTGAAGCGACGGACTGAACCACTTGTGGTACTCTCTTTTCATCTTTTAAACCGCTGAAAGATGACAAATGCGTGTAAACCCTATATTAAGCTAATTTGATACTTTGTGGCATTCGCTGTAAAACAGCTTTTTTCCACAAAGCGTAACCGGCGCTGCTCAAGTGCAAACCATCTTTATCATAATATTCTCGTATTGGTTTACCGGAAGCATCTATCATCTGATTAAATATATTGATGAACTGCCAGTTTTTATGGCGGTGTATTATCTCGTTTTCAATTAAGCTATTGGTGTACCTGTACTTTTCAACAATAGGCCAGCGGGCAAGGCTTGGCTTAAGCGATATATAATAGCAGGGAATACTACCAAAAAGCCGCTCAACCTCAACAGTGAGCTGCTTAAAAAATATAAAAACCTCTTCGGGATTGCGGCCATCGCCGAGATCATTATCGCCTGCATACACTACAATGGATTCGGGATTATAGGAATGCATTATACGTTCAAAAAACCATACACAAGCAGCCAGTGTAGAACCGCCAAAACCCAGGTTAACCGGTTGCATGTCATCAAAATCAGCATCAAGCGTATTCCACAAACGAATGGATGAGCTTCCATAAAAAATTACCCGCGGCACATAATCAAGCTTAGTTCGCTTAATTTCCAGCTGCTTCACATCCTCTTCGTACCAGATCATATTCTTTTATAGTAGGGCCGTATTAATTTAAGCGCTAAAGATAATACAATAGCCCTAACTTAATGTAACGATGATAAAACTAAAAATGTAAAAATGACTATTATTCTGCCGCTTCTTCGCCTTTGGTGCCCAGCTCAACAATATCACCCTCTTTAAAAAGGATAGCCTGCAGCGTAGTACGCCATACCGGCTTTTTGCGCAGTAAAAACTCAAGGTCCATACCAAAGTGCTTAAACTCCTCCTGCTGTGCGTTTTGCATAATGGCTTTAGCTTGTTTATCTTTTTCGACAGAAATCCGCTGTTCGTACCAGTTTATGGCTTCAGCCTCTTCGGTTAAAGAAACTATCATCCGGGCAAAGGTTCGGGTTTCGTCGGACAGCTCATTTGCCGGTTCGTGATATTGATCAAATGACATAATACTTTTTTAAGGAGATAAGTATTATGTAAACGCTTTTGTTTTAAGGTGTAAGTATTTAGAATGGTTATTAAGCCACGTGTTTCCTGATTTTGATATTAACCAGTTTGGATGTAGGCGTATTACTTTGTTCGGCAACGCTGTTGATTGGGACCAGCACATTGGCTTCGGGGTAATAGGTAGCTGTATTCCCTTCGGGTATGTTGTAAGGCACAACTACAAACAGCCTCGCTACCCGCTCGGCGCCATCATCATAATTAAACAGATCAACTTTTTCCTCCGCTCTAAAACCGGCTTTTTTCATGTCGTTTTCATTCATCAAAATTACCCGGCGCTCGTTGTGAATGCCCCGGTAGCGGTCGTCAAGGCCATATATAGTGGTGTTAAACTGATCATGACTGCGGATGGTTGCCATATGGTATTCATCAGCCGCCAGTTCATGCTGCGGCAACGGGGCGATATTGAAAGGCACAACGCTCCCATTCTTTTCGGTGATAAACTTACCCTCCCGTGCAGCATTGGGCAGGTAAAACCCGCCGGGCAAACGTACCTTTTGGTTATAATCCTCACAGCCCGGAATAACTTTGGCTATCGCGTCGCGCACTGCATCATAGCTTTGTGAGTACTTATCCCAGTCGACAACGGCGCGATTACCTAATGTGGCTTTAGCGAGATTACAAATGATCTGGTTCTCGTTCATCAGATGTTCAGATACCGGCTTCAGCATCCCTTTTGACATCTGGACAACCCCCATAGAGTTTTCGCAGCTTATAAACTGCTCCTCGCCATTTACAACGTCTTTATCACTTCGTGATAGTGTTGGCAGGATCAAAGCTTCCTCACCATGAACCAGATGACTGCGGTTTAATTTGGTTGATACATGTACCGACAGCTTAAGTTTACGCATGGCCTGTGCCGTAAACAGGGTATCCGGTGTAGCCGAAAGGAAATTGCCGCCCATGGCAAAAAACACTTTAAGTTTGCCCTCGTCCATAGCTTTAATAGATTCAACAACATCATAGCCATGCCCCCGCGGCGGCTCAAAACCAAAAACTTCCTTGAGTTTATCCAACTGCTTCGGTTTTGGCTTATCCCAGATCATCATGGTACGGTTACCCTGTACATTGCTATGGCCACGTACCGGGCACAAACCGGCACCGGGTTTACCAATGGCGCCTTTAAGCATGGCCAGGTTCACAATTTCTTTTACGGTATCCACTCCGTTTTTATGCTGGGTGATGCCCATAGCCCAGCAAATAATGATGCGGCTTTTATTTTTAATCAGATCAACAGCCTGCTCAATTTCATTTACTGTTAAACCGGCAGCTTTAGCCAGATCGTCAACCTCATATTGGTTCAGGTTCTCTAAAAAAGCAACATAACCAGTAGTGTTCTTTTTAATAAATTCATGATCGAAAACACTGCCGGGATTCTCCTGCTCGGCCTTGTATAACAATTTTTCCATGGCTTTAAGCAATGCCATATCACCGTTTATTTTTACCTGCAGGTACAAATCGGCCAATTGTGTTTTAATGCCTAAAATACCTTTTAAGGTTTGCGGATTTTTAAAGCCCATCAACCCCGCCTCATGCAACGGGTTTACGGCAATGATCTTTGAACCTTTCTGTTTGGCCTTTTCAAGCGCGCTAAGCATCCGGGGGTGATTGGTACCGGGGTTTTGCCCCATAATGATGATCACATCGGTATCGTAAAAGTCATTAAGCGTAACCGTGCCCTTGCCAATGCCAATGGTGTCTGCAAGGCCAACACCGGTACTTTCATGGCACATATTGGAGCAATCGGGCATGTTATTGGTACCAAACTCGCGCACAAATAACTGGTACGTAAATGAAGCCTCGTTACTGGTACGGCCGGATGTATAAAATGCAGCTTCATCGGGCGATGCCAAAGCGTTAAGCTCAGTTGCTATCTTTTTAAACGCAAAATCCCAGCTTACCGGAGCGTAGTGGGTGCCACCTTTAGCGAGGTAAACCGGCTGGGCGATACGCCCCTTCTTCCCTATCTCATAATCATTAAGCTTAGCCAGTTCGGCCACCGAATTTTCCGCAAAAAAATCTCCGGTGAGTTTTTTGGTAGTAGCTTCTTCGGCAAGGGCTTTGGCGCCATTTTCACAGTATTCGGCAAGGGCTGAACGGTCATCATCCGGGTCGGGCCAGGCACAGCCAGAGCAATCAAAGCCACTCTTTTTGTTCATATGAAACAAACCCTCCATACCTCTTGCCAAACCAGTTTCTTTTAATATATCAACCATGGCAACTGTAACAGCAGGAATACCCGCCGCCCAATCTTTGGGATGTTTTATTTTCAGGTCGAGCAATTCCTCAGGGTTCTCTGCTGCTGGTCCTTTTTCTGCTTGCTTGCTCATGGCTTTTTAGCTGCTAAGGGATTGGGATAATTATCGCTCTGATCTTCGGCGACTTCATCCAAACACGTAAAATCTTTTTCAACCAGTAAATGCAAACTGCCGTGCTTACCTTCATAACCTACCTTATCGTCGTCGGCAAAGCCGGCAACCACAGCTTTTGGCGCATATAGTGTTATGGCATTCTCCTTATAGGTTGCCGAAAGATGCTCATCATCAACGAGCCTCAAAGCATAAATCAGCTGCTGGCTGCCAAAATCGACCGTTTCCTGAACATAACCTTCTTCGGCCAGTTTGGCTACATCGGTTTTAGTGAGCCTGTATCTTAGTGTATTACCTTTTATCCTTATTTTCATTGGTATCAATCAGTTTACGCCGATGGCGCCGTTAGTACGGCCTCATCGGGGACCATTACCCGGTGCGCGCCCGCGTAAATATTAAAGCGCTCATCACGTAAAAAGCCAATTAGTGTAATATTAAATTCGTTTGCCAGTTCAATAGCCAGGCTTGACGGCGCACCTACTGCCGCAATAATACTGATGCCGGCCATCGCGGCCTTTTGAATAAGCTCAAAACTTGCCCTGCCGCTAAGTAACAATACTGTTTGCTGCAACGGCAACCAGCTATACATCATAGCAGCACCTATCAGCTTATCTAAAGCATTATGCCTGCCTACGTCTTCCCTCAATAATAACAGCTCACCCAAAGGAGCAAACAAAGCCGATGCATGCAAACCGCCCGTATCATCAAATACCCGCTGGTGCCCGCGCAAAATCTTCGGCAACTGATTAAGTACCAAACTATTAATCACATTGCCATCATCTGCCCCGGCGGCAAAATTGCTTACCGTGCGAATAGCGCTGATAGAACCCTTGCCACACACACCGCAACTGCTGGTGGTATAAAAATTACGTTCAGTATTTTGGAGATGTGGTATCACACCTTGTTCAAGTGTTACCAGCATGGTATTCTCCTTGTTTTCAGCACAGGTTATAAAGCTGTGTTTAGCTGATTTTATCTCATCTGCATTTTTAATAATGCCTTCGGTAAAAAGGAAACCGGTTGCCAGTTCGGCATCATGCCCGGGGGTACGCATAGTTACAGAGATATTACGTAGCTCTCTGCCTTCTGCAGGACCATATTCCAGTTTAATTTCAAGTGGTTCTTCAATGGCTATGCTATCCTCCTCCCTTGCGCTTCGGTTAGCGTTAACTTTTACAACCGGGATATGAATAACTGATGGCGTAGACATACTCAAAGATACAATTTATGGCATAGTTTGTTTATGTAAGTTTACATGCAGAAGGCAAGTTCAATGTCTTCGCTTGAATTGTTTTTGAGGTAAGCGTCTGCACAATAGCTGTTAACTTAGGCCAGCAAGAGGGGTTAACAGGGTTAACAGAAATTCGAACTATTTTACATTACTTAGTTGACAACCAATTAATTACATAAAAAACAGTATTAACACATGTAAACCCAGGCAAGGTTAATCCTCCACACTTATTTTTTTGTTTAGGTTAAAGCGCGGACGCCTGAACCCGCATAATGAACTTACATATGTTGATTTGTTAAATTTAAACCTGTTGCTCGTTTTGTAAGCTAATTTGAATATTTTTGAGATATGAAGATCAACATACTGGCTTTTGGAGTGGCTAAGGAGATATTTGGAAGCAGCGAAGTTAGCCTGGAAATGACCAACGATGCTACTATCTCCAATTTAAAATACCTGCTTGAGCAACAATATCCGCGTTTAAAGCAGCTTTCATCATACATGCTGGCTGTCAACAACGAATATGCCCTGCCCGGTGATACCATTCACGAACGCGACGAAATAGCGATCATTCCGCCGGTAAGCGGGGGGTAGATCAGTTTGCAGTTTGCGGTGGGCGGTGGGCAGTTGGCAGACAGTAGCAGTGGCAGTAAATTAGTTGGCAGTTATCGGTGGGCAGTTGGCAGTACTTCCGTTCAGTTTACAGTTTTTAGTTGGCAGCTCGTGGGAACTCTAACAAGATATTTTAATACAAATCCACTCAACCTAACATAACAATGGCTATCAGAAGCGCTACGCTTGCCGATCATACTGCAATATCAAATCTGCTAACGCAATTGGGTTATCCCGGCACTGAAGGTTTTTTGCCGGGAAACCTTGAAAAGATGTTGGGACAATCTTCTTCGCAGGTTTTAGTTTATGAAGATGAAGGTGAGGTTGCAGGTTTTATCGCCATTGATTTTTTAACACAGCTGGTGGTTAAGGGTGATTTTATTCGCATCAGTTGTTTTTCTATTGATGAAAACATCCGGGGCAAAGGTATTGGTAAAGCTCTTGAGGGTTATATTACGGAACTTGGCAAAGAACGTAATGCCGACAGGATAGAGGTGCACTGCCATACACGCAGGACTGACGCCCACCGGTTTTATTACAGGCAGGGTTATTCCGAATCGCCTAAATACCTCATGAAATCATTAGCAGATAAAATATAGATTTGCATTGTTATGAAAACACAGATCCTCCTATCGGCCCAAACACTGGAGATCCAGTCATGTATAGACTGGATCATGTCGCCCGAATCCGGAGGGATCGATGTATTTATTGGCACGGTACGCAATACAACCAAAGGAAAAAGAGTTTTAAGGCTCGATTTTGAAGCCTATGAGCCAATGGCCATCAGCGAGATGAACAAAATTTCCACGCAAGCTTTTGAACGCTGGCCCATTCAAAAAATACTGATCCACCACCGCACCGGATTGCTGCAGGTTGGCGAGGTACCGGTTGTTATTGCCGTATCAGCAGCGCACCGTGACGCCGCTTTTGATGCCTGCCGGTACATCATCGACACACTTAAACAAACCGTTCCTATCTGGAAAAAAGAAAGCTTTGAGGATGGCGATGTTTGGGTAGCAGCACATCCTTAGGATTTCGGATTTGGGATGTTCGATTTCGGAATTATGAAATTTGGATTTTTCAATTTTCAATAGGAGATTTTAAATTAAAAAAATCCGAAATCGAAATTCCGAAATCCGAAATCATTTAATCAACCTTATACTCTTCCAACCCGCCTTCCAATGAAAACACATCAGCCTCGGGGATCATTTTGAGGATAAGTTTTACGGCTTCGTCGCTTCGTTTGCCCGATGAGCAGTAAAGAACTTTAGTATTCGGGCTGGTAAAATAGGCCAGGTACTCTTCTATTTCATCCAGCGGGATATGCGTACCGCCAATATCATAGGCTTCACGCTCCTGGATGGTACGCACGTCAATAAGTTCTACCGTTTCATCCAAAAGGATCCGCTTTTTTAGTTCATCAGCATTGATGGTTGGAATGGTGATAGTTGTTTTTAACCTGCGGATATGCGTTTTTGTTACCGGGCCAATCTTAAAGATGCGGCTTTGCATGCTTTGTGCATCAAAGATCAGCACTTTCCCGACCAGTAATTCACCGGTTTTGGTAATGTACTTGATTACTTCATTGGCCTGCATACAGCCGATGATTCCTGCCAGAGTTGGTACCACCCCGCCTTCGGTACAATTAGGGATCTGGGTAGCATCCACCTCGGGAAACAGATCACGGTAATTAGGCGAATTTGCCCCTTTGGAGTTGCTTACGTTCCAAACTGCAACCTGCCCTTCAAACTGATAAATGGCACCATAAACAAGCGGTTTACCGGCCAAAACACAGGCATCGTTAAGCAGGTAACGGGTCTCGAAATTATCAGTACCATCCAGCACAATGTCGTAATTACTGATAACATCCATCACATTATCGGATGTTATTTTGATGGTATGAGGTACGAGCTTAATACCCGGATTTTGGGCCTGCAAACGTGAACAGGCTACTTCAGCTTTATTTTCACCCTCATCGGCAGGGTTATACAATACCTGGCGGTGCAGGTTACTTATCGATACCTGGTCGAAATCGGCAATGCCCAATGTGCCAATTCCTGTTGATGCCAGGTATTGTGCAGCCGGGCAACCCAACCCTCCAGCCCCAACAACCAGTACGCGGGCTTGCTGCAATAATTGCTGGGCTTCCTCGCCAAAACCAGGCAGTGCTATCTGGCAGTTATATCGTTGTAAATCCTGATTCATTAGTAGCAACTATTGTATGGTGGATCATTGATTTTACTTTCTCCAATTCTTCAGGCGTATTCACATTGGTCAGCGCCTCCTGTTGTGGGGCGTTTAACAATGTAATATCACTATTGATCAAAACCTTGCGCGGGCATGAATACCCTTGCGCCAAAAACGATAGCAGTACAGGGTAGCTTTTAGGCTCCCATATGGCTATCAAAGGTTCCGGGAAATCGGTTACCGGACTGTGATAAGCCGTAGCCACCGACGAACTGTTTCGCCAGGCCACTAAATTGCGAAGGGTAGCTTCATCCATCAAAGGCAAATCGCAGGCTATGATCAGCCAGGCGGCATCCGGCTGTTCGCGAAAAGCGGAAAGAATAGCCCCATAAGGTCCTAAACCAGTAAATGTATCCTCAATAACGGGATAAGCCGGGTCAATTTCCTGCTGCTGGCCGGGGCGAGCGGAAATGTAAACCTGCCGGCAAAAGTTTTTAAGCAAATCGGCCATGTAATACCTTTGCTGCTTGCCATGCCATTTGGCTGCACCTTTATCAAAACCCATTCGGGTACTTTTGCCGCCGGCCAATACCAGTCCGTTTAAAACAGGTTTGGCCTGTTTTAACGCGGCTTCAAAAAAGGCTACGATCTTTTCCCGTTCATCTATCTTTAAAACAGGGATCTGCTGCCAGTGAGGGATAACCTCCTGTATAAAGTCCGGGATTTCGCTTGCATTATCGGCCAGCAGAAAAAGCTGAACATTATTGAGCTGACCTGTCCTTTTTTGCAGCGACGCCTCTTTATTAACGTCGATAATAACTACCTGTGCCTTAGCCTGCTGGTGATTCCCATTAACTAATACCAGATCGGCAGGCGAAAATTGCTGTTTGAGCTGATAGGGATATACCGGGTTTTGATAATTGAACTGCTGATAGTTTACCTGGTCGGTATATTCGAGCGAAGCACCGCTCACCAATCTGCCGGGCAGCAAAGTAATATCATCATTATGTGACATATCCACATAAGCACATTTATAAACCGGTGATAGTATCCTGATCACGTCGTCGGCCAACAATTTGATTACGGTACAGGGGCCGCCCACAATTGCCCATTCATTACGGCCGAAGTTGCCTGTTAAAGGCCGCGCCAGTTTAGTGTGTTTTTTATGCGTACCTGATGGCTGGTTATGATCTTTTAAAGTCACGTTTACCTCCTGTTTTTGAAATCAGTTTGGTTTCTTTTATCACTATATCATGGCTCATGGCCTTGCACATATCGTAAATAGTAAGTGCCGCTATTGAAGCGCCAACCAGCGCTTCCATTTCCACACCTGTTTTTGCCGTAATGCTTGCGGTACAATCAACCACCACCTCCTGCCGCTCATTTATTTGGATGGTAACATTACAGTTATCCAAACCCAACGGGTGACAAAGCGGGATCAGGTCGCCGGTTTTCTTGGCGGCCATAATACCGGCAATGATAGCCGTTTGAAAAACAGGGCCTTTTTTGCTTTGCAACTCGTTCCCTGCTAAAAGCTCAAATACTTGTGCCGGCAAAGCAACTACGCTGCGCGCGGTAGCGGTACGGTGTGTAACCTGCTTTTCAGTTACATCAACCATATTGGGGTCACCTTGTTTGTTTATGTGAGTTAACATTATTTTTTATTATGATTACACTGATTTTTATTGTGATTTCACCAATTTGTTAGGGTCATGTTTCCTTTGTTTGTTTATAGCGACTTATTATGTTATGGATTCGATCAAATCAAAAAATCGGTGTAATCAACAAAGAAAATCGGTGAAATCCCAAAAACTAAAACCTCCAAACCTTAAACACCTCTCCTGCTTTAAAATTATTCTTTTCAGGCGGAAGTTCTAAAAAAGCTTCGGTATCTGCTAAGTTAGCAAAATCGCCCGAACCATTTCCCTCAACGGGTGTAGCTATCAATTGACCCTGCCCGTTACTTTCCAACTTTACCTGCAGATAATATTGCAATGCCGGCTGAAATGTAAAATCTTTCCCTAATACCGCATATGTGGCGGCTTTTGCGGGCAAGCCCAGTGCTGTATTAAGCCATGTTAAAAAGTAACGGTGCAGGCACATAAATGTGGCTACCGGGTTACCCGGAAAGGCAAACACCAATGCACCGTTATTATGCCTGCCAAACCAAAAGGGTTTGCCGGGCCGCTGGGCTACTTTATGAAACAACTTTTCAACCTTTAATTCCTCAAGCGCCCGGGGGATATAATCAAACTTCCCCATCGAAATACCACCACTCAGCAGCAGTACATCATAGTTTTGCAAACAGTATTGGATCTTTTCTTTGGTAACAGCTGGCTCATCAGGGATATGCAAAATATCAGCATCGGTACCATGTTGTTTTAAAACGGCTTTTACCATATAGCTGTTTGATTTGCGGATCTGGTACGGCAGCGGCGTTTCATACACGTCAACTAATTCATCGCCTGACGAAACTACCACCACCCGCGGCATTTTTTTAACAAGCAGGTGGGTTTTACCTACTGATGCCGCCACACTAATGATAGCGGGGCTTACCACCTGTCCTGCCGTTGATATAACATCATGTTGTTTTTTATCAAGGCCCTGCAAATGCAGGTTCTGCCCTTTTTTTATGTCGCGGGTGTGTACACTCGCCGACCCGGCGATGATCTCCACATCCTCATAACGGATCACTGTATCAACCGAAGCAGGTAATACAGCACCGGTCATAATCTCGATGCATTCCTCGGCGCTATTGATCTGAACCGGCTCGTCACCGGCTGCCTGGGTAGCTTTGATCCGGAAAATATTGACCCCGCTTTCAATAGCTTCATATCTTATAGCGATACCGTCGATGGTTACCCGGTTAAAGGGGGGGAGGTCGCGGTCGGCCTTCAGGTCTTCGGCCAGGGCATAACCGAGAGCCTGTTCAAACGGGAGGCTTTGGGTGCCATAATCCCTAATTTGCGCAAGTACCAGTTTTTCAGCTTCCTCAACCGTTGTCATAATATATGTAGTTTTAAAACTATCCGCCAATAGTGGCCATTGACTCGTGGATGCCGGTTTTGGCTACCCGTGCCCGCTCGGCTTCCCAGCCATCTGCCGGGCGGTGGCTAAAAGCGGTTAACAAGGCACTCTCTAATGCTTCATCAGAAGCTCCCGCGCGCATCAGATCTTTTAAATTGAGTACGCCATCATCATACAAACAGGTTTTTAACTCACCCTGGGGTGTTATGCGGATCCGGTTACAGCTGCCGCAAAATGTACGCGAATAAGCGGCTATAATACCAACTGTACCTTTATGCCCCGGGACCTGATAATTGTATGAAGTAGAATAAGCCGGGTCATCCAGTTTCTTTATTTGCGGATATTTGCTTTTTATCTCATCTAAAATGCGAAGGTAATCCCAATGTAATCCATCGTACACATGGCCATCGCCGTTAAAAGGCATTTCTTCTATAAACCTGACACTTACCGGCAGCTCTTTAGCCAATTCAACCAGCGGGATAATATCCTGTATATTTTTGCCATCCATCACCACGGCATTGATCTTTACTTCCATATCATGGCTCAGCATGGCATCTAAGGCTGCCATCACACTGGCAAATTCGTCGCGGCGGGTAATGGCAAAAAAGCGGTTGGCATCCAGCGTATCCAGACTCAGGTTTATTGACCGTACACCTATCTTTTTTAATTCGGGCACATAAGGCGCTGTTAGTACGCCGTTAGTTGTAAGGCCCAGCTCTTTCAAGCCATCCAGCCTGGATATAGCTGTGAGCAAATGCATAATATCTTTGCGTACAAAGGGCTCGCCCCCCGTAATACGGATTTTTTCGATACCCATTTTTACCAGCAAACTGCAGCTGCGCAGCATTTCCTCATAGGTCATGAGCTCGGCACGTGAAAGCCAGTGCAAGCCATCCTCGGGCATACAGTAAAAACAGCGCAGGTTGCACCTGTCTGTCACCGCGAGGCGCATGTAGCTGATCTTCCGTCCATGATTATCTGTTAACAAACTATAGCTTTTTTATCCTGTAAATTTAATTAATTAACAGCCATTACATCTTTAAGTTTATGCATGGCCATTGTAAAAATAAGCATTACCACGCTTGGAGATGTTTGCGAAATGTATTTTTATTTCCTTCCTCAATGATATATCCGGTCTCAAAAAAAATTACAAAAGCTTAACCGGGTTATACTCCTTTCGTAACACACACATAAAACACAAAAAATCAAATTGTTATAAATGAACAGATCTAACTAAAACTTTAATTAAATTATTACCGTATTAAGGCAAGCATCCGCCCCAAAAGAATTTATAAAAAGGAAGCCCCCTGAACCTGAACAAACATAAAACGCAGGAGCGGAAGCTATAAAATGGTAATGCATGATCATTAACCAGGCATTACAACAACAGTCATACCAACATCTAATGTAACAGTTATAAAAAATGACAGGGATTATTATTCTGGCAGCAGGCGCATCAAATCGTTTTGGCTCGCCCAAGCAAAATCAAATTTACCAGGGTAAAACCCTTTTACAGCGGGCAATTCAAACCGCACTTACCTGCCTGCATTGCGAAAAAGTTATTGTGGTGTTAGGGGCCAATGAACAATTAATCCGTCCTAATATAGATGAACAGCTTGTAGACGTCATTCACAATCCGCGCTGGGAGGAGGGAATGGGCTCGTCAATAAAAGTTGGTGTAGCCGAAATTTTGCGGCTTGAACCCCGCATAACTTCAATTATCCTGATGCTTTGCGATCAGCCATTTGTTGATTCATTCCTGATATCACAATTAATGGAAAAAAAGGAAGTTAATGACTGCGGTATTATTGCCTGCGGCTATCGTGATGTTTTGGGCGCGCCCGCTTTGTTTGATTTAAAATATTTCCCCGAACTGCTTGGCCTGCAAAGCATTGAAGGTGCCAAAAAAATCATTGAAGCACATACCGACGACGTTTTCATACTCCCTTTTCCGCTGGGAGCTATTGACATTGACACTGCCGATGATTTAGAAAGGCTTAACCAGGTAGGATAAGATAGTTAAGCCGAAGCAACCAGTTTATTTACGCTGCGATATACAAACTCATTAAAAATATGCCTGCGGGCAAATCGGCCGGGCGAATCAGCATTGATCAGTTTGATATAAACCGCTTTAGGCACACCAAAATATTCATACACATTACCATCAAGGAAAGTAACTTTCAGTACCTGTTGTTTATACTCAAAATCGGCTATGTTTGATAATGTAGTGGTAGCTGTATAATCAGGCAATGTTTGAGCACGGGTTTCAGGGGCAATGCTTACCAAAAAATGATACGCTTCAATAATTGTTTTACTCCTCTCTTCTGCCTCTGCCCTGCTGTCGTCCTGGAACCTGTCGGGATGCCAGGTTTTCATCATGCTTTTATAAACCGAACGTAACTCGCTTAACTCTGCATTTTCGGTCACGTTCAGGAGTTTCCTGTAGTCGCCAATTTTTTTCATTGTTTATTTATTTCTTTTTTATTGTCGATGAAGGGATTACAGGTAAAAACACGTTCAGCACCACCATGAAAATAACGGCGCGAAGGTACGCTTTTTTAACGAGGAAAAACAGAGAGTTTTATTTATTGAACGATGATGATATGGAGTAAATATTAGCTAAAACTTTATTAACATTCAACTTAACTCCCTACCCTGTTTGCAGCTTTAATTCAGCAGTACAAATGAATGAAATACGGTGGTAGCTGTTTAAATTATAAACCGTATTTTTGCGGGCTATGAAGTTTCCCAAATTTGCCAATCTGATACTGTTTGAGAACGACGACGTTATTGTTGTGAACAAACCGCCTTTTATAAGTTCACTTGATGAACGGGGCGAAGGAAGCAGCGAGATCAGCATGTTAAGGCTGGCTAAGGCTTATTGGGACGATGCGCAGATTTGCCACCGCCTTGATAAAGAAACATCCGGCGCGCTTATTTTTGCAAAAAATCCCGAGGCTTACCGGTCGGTTTCCATTCAGTTTGAAAAACGTAAGGTTAAAAAAGTATACCACGCCGTTATTGACGGCACACATACTTTTGATAACCTGCTTGTTGATTTGCCTATATTAAATGTTGGCAAGGGCAGTGTAACCATCAGCAGACAGGAAGGCAAGCGTGCCGAAACCTGGTTTCAGTCGTTAAAGTATTATAAACATTATACTTTAGTTGAATGCCGTCCGGTTACAGGCCGTATGCACCAGATCAGGATCCACCTGGCTACACAAAGGGCCTCTATAGCAGGCGATGAGATGTATAAGGGCGAACCTGTTTTCCTCTCCAAAATAAAGCGCAAATACCATTTGGGTAAAGATCAGGAAGAGTTGCCCATTATGAAGCGCTTTGCCCTGCATGCCTACGAAGTAACATTTCGTATCAATGCCGAAACGGAAGTTACCATTCATGCTCCATATCCTAAAGACTTTGAAACGCTTTTGAAGCTGCTTGACAAGTTTGACAGTTAAAATTAAATGGTATTAAGTGTTTGAAATTAACATACGCCAACGTATTTTTATGCTCCATGCCGCGTAGCTTAAAAAAATTCCTCTACTGTATTTTGCTGGTAATATCTGGTGCGAGCTATTCAAAAGCCGATCCTTATATATATCTTCCCGAAGATAGTCTTGTTCATTTTTTAAAGATCCAGAACAGGGACCTTCAGGATAAAAAACTGGTTAATTATATTAAGCTCCGTTTTCAGCAGGGGCCTGAAAATACTATCCCGCAGGGTAAAAATGAAGTTTATAAAGAGCTTGATAAATACGATGTGGGCGACAAGGAAGCTTTAAAATACTTTATTGAAAGTATTATTCAGAAACGCTTTTTAAAGCTCCCCGAAGCTGAAAGTGCTATGGTTAAAGCCATTAACCAGGCCTCAAAGAATAAAGCCGACTTTTTGCTTTATTCGTTTATCAGCCATCTTGCTTTTATTCAAACAGATAAAGGCAACCCTATAGGCGCTATATACAGTTACGGCCTGGCTCAAAAACAAGCTTTAAAACTTAATGACCCGCTATTGCAGGTATTTCTGAACATTAATATCTCCGACCTGTACTACAAACTCAACCTGTATACCCAATCGTTGTATTATCTTAACCAGGCCTTTCATATCAAGGAAGAAAATAAGATTAGGGATGACAGGCTTTATACGATAATAAGCTATAACAAGGCCGAAAATTTTTTCAGGATGAAAAACCTTGACTCGTTGCAGCGATGTCATGATGATTTAATGGGGCCAAACAACAAAAGTTATAAACTATTCAGCTACCAATATCGTACGGCCTATTATATATCATTGTTAAAACATGAGTATAACAAAGCGATAACACAGATCAAAAGCCTTCAAAGTGACAAAAAGTATGTGCCCAACGATGTTGAGAAACAAAACCTGGCCGATGCTTTTTACCTGAACGGGCAGCCGGATTCGGCAAGCTTTATAGCTAACCAGTTGCTTGCGCTTCCATATTCTGATCATCACCCCGAAATAAAGCACCACCTTTATCAATTGCTTGGGAAAATAGCCCGCGACAGGGGCGATTACGAACTGGCTGTTGAGAATTTTGACCTTGCATTAAAACAATCAGAAGAAAGCCTTAATAATACTACACAGGTGGGCAATGTATCGGCGCAAATAAAAATTGATAAAATTGAAACCTCGTTTACCGATACTGCCGAAAAGTACAGGCGCGAACGCCTTATTTTGATCCTCATCAGCATTACTACGGTTTTCATGTTTGCCGTTATAGCCCTTTTATACCGGAGTGCAAGGCAAAAACGGCACTACGAAAAATTATTATACGATACCAAAAAAAGCGAACTGGCATTTATCAACTCGCATGAGGTGCGTAAACATCTTACCAATATATTAGGCCTTGTTGAGCTGATGAGCGAAAGCAAAGACAAAAAAGAGGAGTTTTTACAGGTTGAAAAGCATCTTTATGATTCGGCCACCAGGCTCGACGACGCTATTAAGAACATCTCCGAAAAATTAAGCGACTAAGTTCCTGGAACAATAATCTTCATTTTAGGCTTACCGGGAGGGGTAAGTTAATCTGCTTGTATTGCGCCTGCAGAGCCGTCCTGTACAAGCTCATTTGCATTATTGATAAAAAACAACCCTCATTTATTTACGAAAATATAAAATTGTTAAAAACGCAGCTTTACAGATTCTTTTTTACAGGTTTACAGCTATAATTAACATGTTATTGAAAAAAAATACAAAATTTCTTAACATTTGTAATGAATTTTGTAAAAATAATTTAAATTCGCCTTAATAATTATTGAGATTAATACAAAAACTATAATTAGAACCCCAACTTTACAAATTAATTAAAAAATGGCAACAAAACTCGAGTACATTTGGCTTGATGGCTATAAACCAACACAGAGCCTGCGCAGCAAAACAAAAATCGTTAAAGAATTTAGCGGTAAAGTAGAAGATTTAGAAAACTGGAGCTTTGATGGTTCTTCAACTGAGCAGGCACCAGGTGGTTCATCTGATTGTATCTTAAAGCCAGTTTTTGTTGTTCCAGATCCGCAAAGAAAAAGCGCTTACTTAGTAATGTGCGAAGTATTAAGTGCCGATGGCAAACCACATGAATCAAACGGCCGTGCTACCATCGCTGATGATGATAATGATTTCTGGTTCGGTTTTGAGCAGGAATACTTCCTGTGGGATCCTGCAACAAACAAACCACTTGGTTTCCCTGCAGGTGGCTACCCTGGTCCGCAAGGCCCTTACTACTGTTCAGTAGGTGCAAACAACGCTTTCGGCCGCGAAATTGTTGAAGAACACTTAGACGTATGTTTAGAAGCAGGCTTAAACGTTGAAGGTATCAACGCTGAGGTTGCTGCCGGTCAGTGGGAATTCCAGATCTTTGCAAAAGGTGCTAAAGAAGCTGGTGACCAGATCTGGGTTGCACGTTACTTATTGGAAAGAATTGGTGAAAAATACGGAGTTGCTGTTAACTGGCATTGCAAACCATTAGGTAAATTAGACTGGAATGGTTCAGGTATGCACGCTAACTTCTCAAACACTACTTTACGTACTGCAAACAGCAAAGAAATTTTCACAGCTATCTGCGAATCTTTCCGCCCTGCAGTTGCTGAGTGTGTTGCTGTATACGGTGCCGATAACGATCAGCGCTTAACCGGTAAACACGAAACAGCTTCAATCAATGACTTTAGCTATGGTGTATCTGACCGCGGTGCTTCTATCCGTATCCCTCTGTATGCTGTTGACCACAACTGGAGCGGTTACCTGGAAGATCGTCGTCCTAACTCAGCTGCCGATCCATACAAAGTTGCAGCTGTGATCATCAAAACTGTAAAATCAGCTAAGATTTAATCCCCTAATAAATAGTTATTATTTTTATCCCCTGGTTTTATAAACCAGGGGATTTTTTTTCTACAATCCGTTTGTCAACTACATATAGTTCTTCCATCAAAGCATTAGCTTTATAATATTTACATTCAACTTTTATTTAAATGGCTGTTTAGCAGCATTATTTTTGGCAGATATATCTTTCAAATATTGAATATAATCACCTGTGGTAACCTCATTGTAGATCAGTACAGGTAAATTATAAAGATACATCCAGCAATTTAGTATCTCGTTAGCGGTATGGATCCCTACTTCTTTTCTTATATATTCATGCGGATGTTGGTATAACCCACCGATACCTTCATAATCGTCAATTACGTTTAATATAATTTCGGGATCATCCATCATAAAAATGCTGCCGTAAATGTAACGTTCTTCAGCATTACCGACCACAGCGCCGGGATACTCGCCAATATCAAAAAGCCGCCCTTTTATTTTTCCGTCACCTATAAATTTGCAGTGTTTATTCAGGTACGCTGCAAACTCGTTACCTGGCTGCAGCAATGTGCCATAAACAAATAAAAATTGATTTGTTGTTTCCATAAATAACTCAAACAAAGGTAAACGCTATTGCGTATTATACACGCACAGGCTATTTTTTTATAGTTTAAGCCATAATAGCTATCTTGCTGCACCTTAACCGGCCATACTTTTATACCATGAACACAGAAGAGATCAAAGCGTATATAGAACAGAATAAGATCCAGAAAATAAAATTCGCCTTTGCCGATATTGATGGCATTTTGCGCGGTAAGGTGATCCACCCTAAAAAATTTATTGATGGATTACAAAGTGGCTATGGCTTTTGCGACGTGGTATTTGGCTGGGATAGCGGCGATGCTTGTTATGATAACGTGCAATTAACCGGCTGGCAAAGTGGCTATCCGGATAAGCTTTGCCGTATCGATCTGTCAACCCTGCGTAATGTGCCCTGGCAGGGTGATATCCCCTTCTTTTTAGCTGATTTCAGCAAACCCGACGGCAATGATCTGCCGGCTTGCCCTCGTAGCCTTCTCAAACATATCAAGGCCGAGTGTGAAGCTATGGGCTATCATGCCGAATTTGCGCAGGAGTTTGAATGGTTTAATTTTAAAGAAACACCGCAAACCCTTGCTGATAAAAAGTTCACCAATATTGAACCGCTTACACCGGGCATGTTCGGCTATTCTATACTGCGAACATCAGAAAACAGTGATTTTTATTATGATCTGTTTAACCTGCTTACCAAATTCAATATCCCTATTGAGGGCCTGCATACCGAAACTGGCCCGGGAGTATATGAAGCTGCTATATTGCATGATGAAGTTTTAGCTGCCGCAGATAAAGCAACCCTGTTTAAAACCGCCGTTAAAGAGATAGCCTATAAACACGGTATCATGGCATCGTTCATGGCCAAATGGACTGAAACCCTGCCCGGCTGCAGCGGTCACATCCATCAAAGCCTTTGGACTAAAGACCAATCAAAAAATCTGTTTTACGACGCTAACGATGTAAACAAAATGAGCGACCTGCATAAGCATTATCTTGCAGGCCAACTATACTGCATGCCGCATTTGCTGCCTATGTACGCGCCAACCATCAACAGCTACAAACGCCTTGTTGAAGGAGCCTGGGCTCCCACCACCATAACATGGGGTGTTGAAAACCGTACTACCGCGCTACGTGTTATCAATACCACCGAAAACTATACCCGCCTGGAAACCCGCATCCCGGGCGCTGATACCAACCCATACCTGGCCATGGCTGCAGCGCTGGCTTCGGGCCTGTACGGTATTAAAAACAAGCTTGAGCTAAATATTGAGCCAACAACAGGCAATGGTTACCAGGACAAAAGTAATGGCATACTATGGCCAAACCTGCATGCTGCCGCCACAGCCATGCAAAACTCAGACATTGCCAAAGAGCTCTTCGGCGAAGGTTTTGTTGATCACTTTACCCAAACCCGGCTGTGGGAATACCGCCAGTTTGCCAAAAGCGTTACCGACTGGGAGTTGAAAAGGTATTTTGAGATTATATAACCTGAACCCGGATTTGGGGAGATTTTTCGGATTTACAGGATTTTTTTTTGCTTAACGTCGAAGTTTACGTTTACACTCATTTTACCTTTATTTTAAAATCTAATGGATCAATTTAAACACACTGATGTAACAGGTAAAATAATTGGCTGTGCTATGCAGGTTCATAGCACTTTGGGTAACGGCTTTCAGGAGGTTATTTACCAGAAGGCTTTGGAAATTGGGATGGCATTAAATGGGCTTGTTTTTGAACGGGAGAAGGAGATGCCAATCTATTACCGGGATCTTCAAATCGGGACGCGTAGAGTTGATTTCTTTGTATCCGGAATGATCATGGTGGAATTGAAAGCCATCATCTAACTGGAGGACGTTCATTTGGCACAAGGAATAAACTACCTGGAAGCTTACAATATTGAAGTTGGGCTATTGTTAAATTTCGGTAGTAAATCATTAACAGTAAAGCGACTATTAAACAAGAAATATAAACCCTAAAGTCAAAATCCCAAAAATCAAATCAATCCGTTTAATTCCGGTTCAAACAATACACTGTAAGTCAAAATCCTTTAATTCCTAAAAATCCCTCCAAATCCCGGTTCAGAAATTAATAATATATTTACACTCTTAATTATAAACCGAATGCTGCCATTGGCGTAACTTTGCCGGCAGATATATACAAATGGACTATTCTTTTATTATCCGCAAGGCCTGGGAAGGGTATGACGCGTCAAAAACTATCCGCGATATTGAAGATATCAGCGCTATGGTTTCAACCAATCACGTGTACCGCATTACGTTTGATGACGACGATATTATCATAGCCAAACTCTCGTACTTTGGCAAGTTCGAGCACTTTAAGGAAGACCACCGCATTATTCAAACGCTGGCAATTAACCTGCTTTATCCCTTTGAGAATTTCCTGGCCCGTTCTTTACAAAAAAACAACCGCGTTTACATTTATCATCATAAACACGGCAAAACCGATGCCTGGGTGGTTTTCTATAACCCAACACGTATTTTACAACGTCTGCCACGTCGGCTGGATGAAAATCATATTAAAAAGCTTGGTCAGCAGGTTGGCAAATTCCATAAAGCCTGCTCCAGGGTTAAAAATGTGTTGCCTAAATCGTCAAAGACTTTACGCACCGATATCTGGGCGTTGCAGCAACAAATCGAGACCAGCCCAAAACAATTTGGCACCGGTATGCAGGCCGACTTTCTAAAATACCACTGCGAAACCTTTTTGAAAAACCGCTCCAAATACAATATGAGCTCGTTCGAGATCATTCCTGTATTTATCGACTGGAATATCGGCAACTTTTCGGTAACACCTGATCTTGAACTTTACTCACGCTGGGATTATGACTGGTTCAGGATGAGTTACCGCTTGCTCGATTTTTATTTCTTCAGTCGCGTAGTTTCTGATATAGGCGACCGTACCGTGTTCAGCTACGTGATCAATACCATGATGGAAGACCGATTCATCATTTTTTTAAAAGAATACCATAAAGTTAACCCGCTTACTGCCGATGAAATTCGATTTTTAAAGGAAGCCTATCGATTTTTCATCCTGAACTACGTAATTAAAGATGGCAAGCACTTTTTTAGCGAGCAATATGCCAAAAAACTACAGGCTGAGGCTTTCGACATCTATTTGCCGTCGGTAGACAGGGATTTTGATGCCGAAAAGATCATCGAAGCTTTAAAATTAAAATAGGTTAGCTATCTTTCGGGCTGATTTTATAAAAAGCCCTAAAAACAGATAAGTATGACCAGGATAGACAACTTTAAATCGATAATTGATAAATACGAAGTTGTTTTTTTTGATGCTTTTGGGGTTCTGAAAAATTATGGCGGCCTGCTTCCGGGCATTGAGCGCACGTTTTCTTACCTGGCAGAACAAGGTAAGGAATATTATATTGTAACCAATGATGCTTCACGAAGCCCGGTGCAATTAGCCGAATCCTATACCACCAAAGGATTGACAGCCATAACACCCGACAGGATCATATCATCGGGCATGCTTACCAAAGAATATCTTGACCTGAAGGTGAACGACGGTATCGTAGCTTATTTAGGTACGCCCGATTCTGCCCATTACATTGACAGCTCGGGGCTGCATACATTGCCTATCAGCGAAGTAAACGAAAGCAATATTGACAGGGTTAACGCGCTGGTTTTTTTAGATGACGAAGGTTTTGACTGGGGCCGTGATCTGAACAAATCAGTTAACCTCATGCGTAAGCGCACCATTCCGGCCATTGTAGCTAATACCGATCATGCCTACCCCCTAACCAAACATGATGTATCCATAGCCATAGGCGGTTTAGCCAGTATGATAGAGAAAATTGTAGGCAAAGAGTTCATTCGTTTCGGTAAGCCTGATTCGCAGATGTTCATGTTTGCCTACGATCTGCTCCGCGAGCGCAGGCCGATCAGTAAAAGGGATATTGTGATGGTAGGCGATACCCTGCAAACAGACATTTTGGGCGGTAATAAATTTGGTTTGGATACCGTATTGGTACTATCCGGTAATACCCAGGCCAAAGACGCCGAAAACCGTATCACCGCCACCGGCATTGTGCCAACTTATATCTGCGATTCGGCAGTGGTGGAGGCTGGAGGATTGGGGTTTTAATTTCACTGTTTTTCGGCCTTTGATGTAGGGTTGTCATCCTGAGTGATTAAATCCATGTACTCTGAAGGTTAGATGACAAAGAGGGCCTGTCAGTCTGAGTAGGGGTTTATTTGCGCACAAATGATCGCATTGCAGATGACATTTTTGGAGTCTGATAATCAACACCTTGCAGATTTGCCAATGGCAGACTGTCGAAGACTCGTGCGCAGAGGCCTGCCCGCCATACTTCGACACGCTACCCATGACAAGATAAAAAAAGTGGTTTTTCGCAGCAGATCAGCTTCGGGTGAAAACGAGCAGAACGATGCTGGGCGGTGCGGCTGCAGGGGCATAGCAAGTTTTTGCAGAAGCGGAGGCATTGTGTGCGAATCGGGGCAAAATAATTGCAGCCCGTGGTTCTGTTCGTTTTGCAGGGTGAAGGCCGCGCCGATGGCTTTGGGGCCGGGTTGTGCGCAAAGAAGCCTCTCTGCTGCAAGCCTTTTTGGTTACTTTTGTGGCGACAAAAGTAACTGGCCCCGCGCGGCCAAGAGCGCGACGATGTAAGTTAGATACTAATGAAGCCCGTTACCAGCCTGTCGGGGATTGCTTCATTACTTACAGCAATGACGTGACGCAGATGTCATTTTACCTTCAGAGGCCACCGGATTTAAATCACTACCCATGACACCCTTTTTAACTTGTAGTGGTTAGCGAGACCCATCTCTTTCGCCTTTTATGCCCACCGTGCAAGACTGCTCTCTCTACCCAGGATGACCGAAGTATTTCCTTATTCAATCCCCTCTCCTTTCTACAAATCCTATCAATCTTTCTACCGTAACTATTTATTTAGAAAAATTTATTTTAAATGTATGATTTACATTTATTTTTACCAACTTTGAAATCGCTAAGGTATAACTGTCTACCTTACATGTATAAGCCAATTATTACCTGATTTTAAACTAATGGACACAAATTTTGATCTTAAAGAGCATCCTCACAGTAGGTTAAACATTTTAACAGGCGACTGGATCCTGGTATCACCGCATCGTACAAAACGCCCTTGGCAAGGCAAAGTTGAGGCTACACAAGCCGACGACCGCCCGCAGTATGATCCGGCCTGTTACCTGTGCCCCACAAACAAAAGGGCCGATGGCAGCGAAAACCCTGATTATAAAGGGAGCTTTGTTTTCACCAATGACTATTCGTCGCTGCTGCTAAATACTCCTGACGGCGGTTTAAATGAAGATGAACTGCTGGTCGCTAACAGTCAGAAAGGTATTTGCCGGGTAATCAGTTTTTCGCCGAGGCATGACCTTACCCTACCCCAGATGACCACCAAAGAGATTAGCAAAGTGGTTGACGTATGGCAGACGGAGTTTGAGGACCTGGCTTCTTTTCCGTGGATCAAACACATCCAGATCTTTGAAAACAAGGGCGATATTATGGGCTGCAGCAACCCGCATCCACATGGGCAAATCTGGGCGCAAAACAGCCTGCCCGTTGAAGTAGCCAAAGAAACCCAGCAGCAAAAGCTCCACTTTGAGCAAAAAGGGACAAGCCTTTTAGCCGATTACCTTGCATTGGAACTTAAAAAGCAGGACCGCATAGTTTTTGAGAACGAACATTTTGTTGTGCTTGTGCCGTTTTGGGCTGTTTGGCCATATGAAACTATGATTGTAAGCAAAAGGCATGTAACCAGCATTTTATACTTTACCGAGCAGGAAAAACATGCCCTTGCCGATGCCATCAGGAGGCTCACTATCAGGTATGATAACATGTTTGAAACGTCGTTCCCTTATTCGGCAGGTATGCACCAATCACCGGTTAATTCGGGCGATCATCCCTACTGGCACTGGCATATGCATTTTTATCCACCTTTGCTGCGTTCGGCCACGGTTAAAAAGTTCATGGTAGGTTATGAGATGCTGGCCAATCCGCAACGCGATATCACGGCAGAGTTTGCTGCTGAAAAATTGCGTGGTTTAAGTGAGATCCATTATAAAACGAGGGAATAATGAAAAAACGCTATTTTTAAACCCAACTATAACCATCCTATTTATGAGAAACTTAATTAAAGGTATTTCTTTAACAATTTTACCTGCTTGTGGCCTATATTTGGCTGCCTGTAATCAAAATTCAACCTCACAGAAAAACACTACTATGGCGGATAGCACCCAAACCACTGTATCAGCATTTGAAAAAACAATCGATGGTAAACAAACCCATTTATTTACCCTTAAAAACAAAAACGGCATTATTGCCACCATTACCAATTATGGAGGCCGTGTGGTAAGCCTGTTGGTGCCCGATAAAAACGGCAAGTTAACCGATGTTGTTTTGGGTTTTGATGATGTGGATGGTTTTGAAAAATCAACCGAACGCTATTATGGCGCTACCATTGGCCGTTACGGCAACCGTATTGCCAAAGGCCATTTTAAGATAGATGGTAAGGATTATCAATCGTCAATTAATAATACACCCAATATGCTGCACGGTGGCAAACATGGTTTCCAGGAAGTGGTATGGGATGGTAAAATGATCGATTCATCTACCGTAGAGCTTAGCTATCTTTCAAAAGATATGGAAGAAGGTTTCCCCGGTAACCTTAATGTTAAGGTAATTTACAGCCTTACCGACGATAACTCATTTAAATGCCAGTACGAAGCCACTACCGATAAAAAAACGGTTGTTAACCTTACCAACCACGCGTTTTTTAATCTGAATGGCGAAGGCAGCGGTACAATCCTTGATCATTTGGTGCAGATAGATGCTGATAATTATTTACCGGTTGATGCAGGCTTGATCCCTACCGGGAAACTTGAAAAAGTTGCAGGTACTCCATTTGACTTCACCAAGCCCGAAACCATTGGTAAACGCATTAACGAAGACAATGTGCAGTTAAAAGATGGTAAAGGTTACGACCACAACTTTGTGCTTAACAAACATGACCTGAGCACTCCTATCGCTACAGTTGTTGGCGATAAAAGCGGTATAAAAATGGAGGTATTTACCGAAGAACCCGGCTTACAGTTTTACAGCGGTAACTTTATGCAGGCTAAAAACGTGATGAAACGCGGTATCAAAGACGAGTACCGTACTTCGTTTGCTATGGAAACCCAGCATTTCCCTGATTCACCAAATCAGCCGCAATTCCCTTCTACGGAATTGAAACCCGGCGACACCTATAAAACGCAATCGCTTTATAAGTTTTCGGTTGTAAAATAATTGAACACCTTTTTATACAAAAGTCCTGCCCAATGGCGGGACTTTTTACTTTATATTAGTTCCAGATATAACCTTATATATACAAAATGAGCGCCTGGCGAAAAAGGGCAATTGAATGCCTACCTGCCTCTAAAAGAGAATTCGAAGATCCTGAAACCTCTATTTATACCGTTTTCATGGAATTACTGCCCGCAACCGTTGCCCCACATCGCAACAATGATACTACGCAGCTCAAAAAGAACTATGATTTTGCCGAATGGTGTTTCAGACAAAAGTCCGAAGAGCTATGGAGTGCCGCCGGAGTATCATTTTATGAACATCTGGGTGATACGACCGAAACACTTCAGGCCATGCATCTATGGGTTAAACGGGATATATATATCGAAATCAGGCCGCTCCTGAAACAACGGCTTGACGAAGCTACTTTGAAAGCTATAGATGGTTTATACGGCCTGCAAAACGACAAGGTAAAACATGGCTATTCCTGATTCGGATGTTTTATTCACTATGATGTTTTTATTAAGCGGATTTAAAACAAACCTAAAATTTTTGAGGTTAAATAGTTAATTAATTAACAATTTGTTTACCTATCCATAAAAACATCATGAGTAATAATTCAACCCAACCCGAAGAAAAGGGATTTTTCGAGAAGGTTAAGGAAACAATTGAAAGCCTTTGGGAAGGCACAAAAGATACAGCCGAAGACGTAAAAGAAGCAGCCGAAGAAAAAATAGAAGATATAAAGGAAAAAGTAACCGCTAAAAAAGCCCCGGTTACCAAAAAAGCAACACCAACTAAAACCGCAGCAGCTAAAAAAGCCGACGCGGTAACCACCAAAGCAAAAAAAGCAGTTTCTGAAGTAAAAGCCAAAGCCGAAACCAAGGCTAAAGCCATTACCGCCAAAGCAAAAGATGAAGCAGTAACCGCTAAAAAAGCTGTGGCTGATGTGAAAGCAAAGGCAGCAACTAAGGCAAAAGCTATTACAGCTAAAGCAAAAACAGACGCTACAGAAACTAAAAAAGCAGTAGCCGCAAAAGCAACTACAGTAGTTAAGAAAAAAGCTACTGCCGCCTCGAAGTAATGCAAAACACTTTGGCCACAAAAAAAGCGATTGGACAACCCAATCGCTTTTTTAATATTATAAACTCCCTCTTCAGGGGGCCGGGCGCTTAAGCCTCAAACTTATAACCCACGCCCTTCACAGTAGCAACGCAATCGTCGCCCAGTTTTTCACGCAGTTTACGGATGTGTACGTCGATGGTACGGTTGGTAACCACTACCGAATCTTCCCAGATGTTTTTAAGGATCACCTCGCGGGTATAAACTTTGCCGGGTTTCGAAGCTAATAGGTACAACAGTTCAAATTCTTTTTTGGCTAATACAGCCTTAACACCGTTTTTATAAACCAGGTAAGCTTCGCGGTCAATAACCAGGTCGCCTATTTCCAGTTTATTATCAATTACATCTTCGGCAGGAGCATTACGACGAAGTATGGCGTTTATGCGGCTAACCAGCGCGCGTGGTTTGATAGGTTTTGCAATGTAATCATCGGCACCTACGTTAAAACCTGCAATTTCCGAATACTCCTCGCTGCGGGCTGTTAAAAACACCATAAAGGTATTTTTAAACTCGGGCATGGTGCGCATAATGCGGCATGCCTCTATCCCATCCATTTTAGGCATCATGATGTCAAGTACAATCAGATCAGGCAGGGCCTTTTTTGCCTCGGCAACAGCTTCCTGGCCGTTACGTGCTAAAAACACCTGGTAACCTTCCTTTTTGAGGTTATACTCAATCAGTTCTAAAATATCCGGTTCATCATCAACAATAAGTATTTTCTGTTTTGCGGTGCTGCTCATGTTGCGTTAATTTTTTTGTATAAAAGTATACGCTTTACAACAGCTAATAGTTAAGATAATATTAACAAATTGTTAAACGTTACCTTATATTAACCCTAAGTTGAGGCTATTTAAATGTTTTATTTAAAAAAGCTTCAAGATCGGCCCCCGTAATATTCTTGGCAACAATATTTCCCTGCGGATCGATAATAAAATTTGAAGGAATAGCTTCAATATGGTAAAGCCTTTCTGTAGGGCCTTCAAAGCCGTTTAAATCCGAGCCATGGGCCCAGGTAAGCTTATCATCGCTGATAGCTTTCTGCCATGGCGCTTTGTCTTTATCAAGCGATACTCCTAAAATATTAAAGCCCTTATCTTTAAAGGCATTGTATTGTTTAACCACATTAGGATTTTCCTGGCGGCAAGGCTGGCACCATGAAGCCCAAAAATCAATCATTACATATTTGCCTTTGTAATCAGACAAATTAATTTGCTTGCCATCAATACCGTTAACGGTAAACCCGGGCGCTTTATGACCGAGGGATATCGGCTTAGCCTTATCCATCTGCGCGATAAACTTTTGTACAGTAGGATTATCTTTAAAATCGCCCCTGATTTCATCGGCAAATTTAATAAGCTGGGCTTCGTATTTGGTAGGATCGAGCGTGGTAGCTGCATAAAAGCCCGCAAGCGATTTTTTGTTATCGTTCACAAATTTTAAAACTGCCTCGCCGCTTTCATTCACGTTCTTTAAAAATATAGGCATGTATATCTTCAGCAGCGAATCGTTCCGCTCACCGCGAGATTTTTCCTGGTATTCGGCAAAAAGCTTAGCATTTTTATCACCGTAAAGATTACTGATGCGGTTAAACTCCTTTATCTTATCCGAATCATCAGAACCTTTGATAGTATACTCATGGTTCTTACTGTTATTGTCTGTTTCAAACTCAATATCGTCGCCATTTTTAGCAATGAAATCGTACAGGTTTTCGCCCTGCATTTCACTACCCTGCGTACCGGTATTGCCTACCCGAAGTTTAAACAGGTTTGGGTAAAGCGCCACATGCTTAAACTCAAACTTACCGCCCTCGCCTAACGAAGTTGAATCAACAACCTTTAAGCCCGAGCTATCGGCCTCAATCAAATAAACAGCTTTAAGGTTACCCGGATTTTTGATAGTTCCCGAAACACTAAATTGTGATTCGTTTTTACAAGAGTACATGCCCGCGCTAAGCAATAACAACGCGCCGGCAGCCATATTTTTAACTTTCATTTACTTAGCTTCTAATTCCTTTATCAATAGCTGGTTAGTTTTCTGTGGGTCGATCTTCCCTTTTGAACTTTTCATGATCTCGCCCATAAACAGGCCTAAAACGCCCTTTTTGCCCTTTTGGTATTCCTTAACCTTATCAGGATATTTGGCGATAGCATCCTTTATAAAACGGGTCACATCATCGCCATCGGCACTGATCAGCAGGTTAAGTTCCTTAGCCAAATCATCCGGTTTTTTGCCGGGCTCTTTGATCATGGCAGGGAATAATTTGTGCGAAGCTACAGAATTATTTATCACCCCGGTGTCAATTAGTTTGATGAGTGCGGCAAGGTTTTGCGGCGTAACAGCAAAGTTACCAATGGTTTGGTTATGATCATTCAGGTATGAGCGCACAGCCCCCATGAGCCAATTGGCAGCGGCTTTATAATGATCGGTATGTTTTATCAGCGATTCAAAATAAAAGGCTGTGTCCCTATCAGCGGTGATAACCGACGCGTCATAAGCGGTTAAGCCCAATTGCTCAGTGTACTTATGATACAACTGTCCGGGCAGTGCAGGCAAGCTTTTACGGATGTTATCTACATATTCATTGCTAAGCTTCAAAGGCGGCAGATCCGGCTCGGGGAAGTAGCGGTAATCGTTGGCCATTTCTTTTGAGCGGAGCACTGAGGTTTCGCCGGTATCGGCATTAAAGTTCAGCGTATTTTGATCGATGTGACCGCCGGCTTCAATAATGTTTACCTGGCGAACAAACTCATGTTCAATAGCGCGCTGCACATTGCGGATAGAGTTAAGGTTTTTTACCTCGCAACGGTTACCATAGGTAGTTGCCCCTTTAAGCCGCACCGAAATATTAGCATCGCAGCGCATGCTGCCCTCTTCCATGTTACCATCGCAAATATCAAGATAGCGGAGAATTTTACGCATTTCGGTCAGGAACTGGCCAGCCTCTTCGGCGCTGCGCATATCCGGTTCAGATACGATTTCCACCAGCGGTACACCAGCGCGGTTCAGGTCGATCAGTGAATCGGCATGATGCTGATCATGCATACTTTTCCCGGCATCCTCTTCCATGTGAATGTGGTGCAGGGCTATGTTCTTTTCTGTGCCATCGGCCAGTTTCACGGGCACATAACCGTTAAGGCAAATAGGCGCGTGGTCCTGGCTGATCTGGTAGCCTTTAGGCAGATCGGCATAAAAATAATTCTTACGGGCGAAGCTGTTATTCAGGTTGATAGTGCAATTACAGGCCAGGCCCATTTTAACGGCATATTCAACCGCTTTTTTATTAATAAAGGGCAAAGTGCCGGGATGCCCCAGCGATACCGCGCTAACATGGCGGTTAGGTTCGGCACCAAAGGCAGCCGAATCTGCCGAGAATACCTTACTTGATGTAGATAGCTGTGCATGTACTTCGAGGCCTATCACCAACTCGTACTTTTCAGCTACCCCGTCTGCGAGAACTGTCATAAAAATAAAAATTCAGCTATGATTTTACTGATGTATAAAAGTCAAATATATAAAGATTAATACAGTAACAGCACCATTTTGCTTTTAAAACAACGGTAAAAGTGCAATTATATAGTTGTAAGGTAGGGGTTATAGAGATTATACCCGATGATTGGAGATCAGTTGATGGAAATATTCAATTCAAACATGCCTGTCATCAGCATGATTAAACTTTCTGTGCCCGTCGCCGTCTATTTATTTGTCAGGCACAGAAATTGAATAAGTGTTCATATTTAGACAGACACCATGAAAAAATTAATTTTAGGAATGCTTGCAGGATGTTTTTTTCTTGCAGCTTCGGTTACCAGGACAAATGCACAGGTAAGTGTAAATTTAAACGTTGGCTTATGGAACCCACCCGCCGAATATGCCGGTATTAATTATTACTACTTACCCGATGTAGAAAGCTACTATTATGTCCCTACTCATCAATATGTTTATTTGGATGGCGGAAACTGGGTTTGGAGGCGATCATTGCCACCTCGTTATGCCAGCTACAGCATTGCAACAGGTTACAAAGTGGCCGTAAACCGCCCAAGAGCGTATACCTATTTTACGCACGACCGTGATACCTATGCCCGCTATCGCGGTACAAAGAATGTTATAGTGCGAGACAACTACCGCACCAGGGTGGTAAACCGCACACATGTGGTTAACCGCACTAAGGTTGTAAACCATAATTCAAGGCCGAAAACAAAGGTAGTTAAACGTAGCCATGGAGCAGATCACCGTGTACACAAAAATGGTCACCACCATTAATTGTCCAACAGGCTTTCCCCAAAAAAGTATATAAGTAAAAGACCGCTTCTGTTTAGCGGTCTTTTTACTTTTATTAGATTATCTATACACCACGTCATGGGAATTTGGACATCCGGTTGGAACGGTGAAATGCTATTTGCTATAGAGGGCCTGTCACCCTGAGCCCGTCGAAGGGTCGCGCGCAGAGGCCCTACCCATGACAACTTAAAACGGGTGTCATGCTGAGCCTGTCGAAGCATGGTGGGTAGGCCTCTGCGCGCGAGTCTTCGACAGGCTCAGACTGACAGGCCCTCTTTTGTCATTTCACCTTCAGAGGCCTCCGGATTTAAACACTCAGCATGACAGCCTTTTACCCTACAAAACTCCGGGCCTTCACCAGTACATTATCCAATCCACTTATATCATTGCCACCTGCGGTAGCGAAAAACGGCTGACCGCCACCGCCGCCCTTAACTTCTTTTGCCAGTTCCTTAACAATGTTACCGGCATGCAGGCCTTTTTCCTTCACCAGGTTTTCGGCAATCATCACAGTAATGCCTGGTTTGCCATCGAAATCAGCAACCAGCACCAGGAACAGGTTTGATACGATATCTTTAAGCTGGTAAGCCAGGTTTTTAACCGCGTCGGCATTAGGCAGGGCTACTTTTTGGGCGATGAAATTGATATCGCCAATAGCTTCGGCTTTTTGGGCCAGCTCAGTTTTTAAGCCTGATGATTTTTCAAGGATCGATTTTTCGATCTCTTTTTTCAGTTTAGCGTTTTCGTCCAGCAAACCTTCAATGCTTTTTGAAAGGTCTTTTGGATTTTTAAGCAGTTCTTTTAACTGGTTAACCAAAGCATTTTGAGTAACGATATATTTTTCGGCAGCAACACCGGTAATAGCTTCAATACGGCGAACACCGGCGGCTACGGCGCTTTCGGCAATAATTTTAAAGAAACCAATTTGTCCGGTAGCTTTCACATGTGTACCGCCACAAAGCTCCTTGCTAAAGTTGTCATCAAAAGTTATCACACGTACGTATTCACCATATTTTTCACCAAACAAAGCGGTTACGCCACTGGTAATAGCTTCGGCATACAATACGCTGCGCTCTTCTTTAAGCGGAATATTTTCGCGCACCTTTTGGTTTACGATGGCCTCGATCTGCGCCAGCTCTTCATCAGTAACTTTAGCAAAGTGCGAAAAATCGAATCTCAGGTAATCTGCATTAACCAATGAGCCTTTTTGATTTACGTGGCTGCCCAACACCTGTTTCATGGCAGCATGCAGCAAGTGCGTAGCCGAGTGGTTACTGTTGGTTTGGCTGCGTAAGGCGGGATCAACAATGGCTGTTAAAGCATCGTCAATATCCTGCGGCAGTTTATCCGTAAAATGAACTATCAGTCCGTTCTCTTTTTTAGTATCCGTAACCTGGATGATCTCCCCATCAGGAAAAACCAGTTCGCCCTTATCCCCTACCTGGCCGCCACTTTCAGCATAGAAAGGTGTTTTATCCAATACCAGCTGGTATTGTTCTTTGCCCTTAGCAGTTACCTTGCGGTATTTTACAATATGGGCAATGGTTTCGGTTTCGTCGTAACCAGTAAACTCTACAGATTCGTCATCTTTTAGGACGATCCAATCGCCGGTATCGATAGCAGTGGCAGCGCGAGAACGTTCTTTTTGCTGTTGTAGCGCCAAATTAAAACCTTCCATATCAATTATCCATCCTTTTTCTCTTGAGATTAATTCCGTCAAATCAATTGGAAAGCCGTAAGTATCTAACAGTTCAAATGCGAGATTTCCCGGCACAACAATTTGAGAATTCGCAGCCGCATTAGCCGTATCTTGAATAGCCTTCATAACTTCTTCCGTGCTTGAAAAAGTCTTTGGAGTAGAAGGGAATTTCTCGAGACTATTAGTTATAATTTCTTCTTGTAAGTCATCAAATCTCCTTAACCCCTTTTCCAACGTTCTCAAGAAAGATAACTCTTCTTCCAAAATCACCTTTTGCACAAAATCCTTTTGCTCGAAAAGATTATTGAATACTCCCTTAAACTGTTCGGCCAATAACGGCACCAACTGATTAAAGAAAGGCTCCTTAAAACCTAAAGTTTGATAGCTATAACGCACCGCCCTACGCAAAATCCTGCGGATCACATACCCCGCTTTGTTACTTGCAGGCAATTGACCATCAGCAATAGCAAAGCTGATAGCACGGATATGATCGGCCAGTACGCGCATAGCTACAGCATCGTTCCAATCGGCATCGCCGGGTTTGGCGGCACTGTTATATTTCTTGCCCGATTTATCGGCAATAAACTGGATCATTGGTTGAAAAACGTCGGTATCATAGTTGGATGTTTTGCCCTGTAATACACGTACCAAACGCTCAAAACCCATCCCGGTATCCACATGTTTGTTAGGCAACGGTTGCAATACACCACCTTTAAGGCGGTTAAATTGCATAAATACATCGTTCCAGATTTCGATAACCTGATCATGGTCGGCATTAACTAAAGTGGCGCCGTTTACTTCGGCACGCTCATTATCCGGGCGGCTATCAAAGTGGATCTCTGAACAAGGACCACACGGACCAGTCTCGCCCATTTCCCAAAAGTTGTCTTTTTTGTTACCACGGAGGATGTGATCTTCCGCTACATACTGTTTCCATAATTCATAGGTTTCAGTATCAGCTTCAAGGCCTTCCTTTTCGTCGCCTTCAAAGTAGGTAACATACAGGCGGTCTTTAGGCAGCTTGTACACCTCGGTAAGCAGCTCCCAGCTCCAGGCAATGGCTTCTTTTTTAAAGTAGTCGCCAAAGCTCCAGTTGCCCAGCATTTCAAACATGGTGTGGTGATAGGTATCGATACCCACCTCTTCCAGATCGTTGTGCTTGCCGGACACGCGTAAACAACGCTGGGTATCCGCCACGCGGGAGGCCTTGGGTGCCGCCTCGCCTAAAAATATATCTTTAAACTGGTTCATCCCCGCGTTGGTGAACATCAGGGTTGGATCGTTTTTAATTACAATTGGAGCCGAAGGAACGATGGTATGTCCCTTTGAAACAAAAAAATCAAGAAAAGCCTGTCGTATTTCAGTAGCAGTCATAGGAAGCAAAGATAGGATTTTCAATTATTTCGGATATCGGATTTTCGATTTCGGATTTATTTATTAATTACATCATATTTACCCCGGGGAAATCGTGTTTAAAATAAACCGATCTGTTTTACTAATCTCATACTGAAAAATTTCCACACAAATGCTTGGCAAGCTCTCCACAATTAATCGAATTACACGAATCTTAAATTGATTCAATTCGTGTAATTCGATTAATACGTAAAAATTAGTGTGGAAATTTTTCATTTATTGTCTTCCAATCCGCACCTGGTTAAAAACGATTTCCCTGATATTCCCCTCCCTTTCGTCGATACAATTAATACTATTTATCATATTTGGTGTAAATTTGTTTATGGAAACTTTAAGAGTTGATATTCAAAACGAACAGGAGAAACGGGTGCTCCTGGCTTTTCTTGATAGTTTGGACTATAATTACCGCATAGATAATGAAAGTGATGCGGTACTTGAACAACAGGCCAAAGATCTGGCTGCCCGTAAGGCCGATTTTTTAGCAGGCAAAGCCTCTTCCCTGCCCTGGAGCGAAACCAAATAAATGTTACCAAGGCAATTTAGTTACGCCGGCCAGAGGGCGTGAAATAGCCAACACCCGGCTGGAGCCTGGCGACGGCTAAACTTGCAGAAATGTAGCGGCTAATGCAAAATTCCGAAATCGAAATTCCCAATTCCGAAATCAAATAGATACATTTGTATTATGCCTTATAAAGAACGTGAGATAAGCAAGATGTACTACACCATGGGCGAGGTATCGGCCATGTTTGATGTTAATCAGTCGCTTATACGTTTTTATGAAAAAGAGTTTGATGTTCTGCAACCTAAGAAAAACAAAAAAGGCAACCGGTATTTCACCCCCGAAGACATTGAAAACTTCAAGATCATCTTCCACCTCATCCGTGATAAGGGCTATACCCTGAACGGAGCAAAAGAACATCTAAAAAACAACATGGGCGATACCAGAGATAACCAGCGCGTTATCGATTCGCTCGAAAACCTCAAAAAATTCCTGCTTGAGGTACGCAATCAGTTGTAATCTTCCGCATAAAAACTATCTTTATTTCTAAAACACCGTCGGGTTAACCTATAACCATGCTGTTACCTGTAATAACAATCGTAAAGATATATGATCGCTAACCACAAGGGCGAGATCCCGGTTGTTATTTTACTGATTCCCTTTTTGTTAGGTATAAGCGTTGGAATCAATTTAAGGTCTGTCGCTTATTTAATGCCCTTGGCTGTTGGGTTTGCCAGTTTGCTAATATTATTTCTGCTGCTCAATTTTTATTACAGCCGCTTTAAAGTTTATAAAAGGCGATGGCTTGGCGGAATTATCATTCACTTATTATTGTTTCTTGCTGGCTGGATAGCTGTCATCAACAATAACGAACTTAATAATCCCGGTCATTTTTCAAAGTTGCCCGCGCAACGGCTGCTTGTACGCATTAATAATGAGCCGCAAATAAAAAACGGGCTGATCCGATTTACAGCCGACGTTTTGGCGAACATCAATCAACAACATTCCCTCCCGGCAACCGGGACGTTAATGATTTCCATAAAAGATAGTGCTGCGATGCAACTGGCTTATGGCGATGAACTGCTCATCCCCGGTAAATACGCTGCTATCGACCCGCCTTTTAACCCTGCCGAGTTTAACTATAAAAAGCACCTGGCCCATCAAAACATTTATTACCAGGAGTTTTTGTACCCGGGGCAATATCGCCTGATGCAATCACACGCCGGTAATACGTTCATAGCAAACGCGCTGGCGCTAAGGCAGCAAATGGTTGAAAAGCTAAAAAACCAAATGCACGATCCAAACGCTATAGCCGTAGCTTCCACCTTAATATTAGGTTATAAAGCTGATTTAAGCGAAGATGTGTTGCAGGCATATTCCAAAACCGGTACCATTCATGTGTTATCGGTTTCCGGCGCTCATGTGGCTATTATTTGGGCTTTGCTGGCATTTATGCTGAATTTCCTGAACAGGTTCAGACATGGCAGGGTGATCAAAGCGATCATCATTATTCCTATCATTTGGTATTACGCTATGTTAACCGGATTTTCACCCGCGGTTTGCCGGGCAGCAGTCATGATCAGCACGGTTATCATCGGTAAAACTTACAACCGGTACATCAACAATTTAAATATTCTGGCTATATCGGCTTTTATATTATTGCTTTATAACCCCTTGCTGATAACGGATGTAGGTTTCCAATTGTCATACCTCGCAGTTGCCGGCCTGGTAGTTTTACAACCCGTGGTTTATGAATGGTTTACTTTTTCTAATAAATGGATCGATAAACTCTGGGCTTTGTGTTCGGTATCCATTGCCGCGCAGGTCATTACATTCCCGCTGAGTGCTTTTTATTTTCACCAGTTCCCGGTTTATTTTTTGTTTAGCAACCTGTTCATCATCATTCCCTCGGCTGTTATTATGTATAGCGGGATCTTTTACCTGCTATTACCACAAATCTCCTTTATATCTGCCGGCCTTGCCTGGCTCCTCGAAAAAACCATCCTGCTTATGAACGCTGTACTGGCCTGGGTTGAGCACCTGCCCTTTGCAAGCATTAATAAAATATGGCTTACAGCAACCGAGCACCTGCTGCTTTGCGCTATCATCATTTGTGTTTTTTATTTCTTATACCATAGAAAAATATGGCTGCTGAGAGCAAATATTGCGTTGATACTTTTGTTAGCTGTAAGTATCAGCATAAAAAGATACCGATTATATACAACAAACAGCATCGCCTTTTTAAACCTGCGCAAAGACATGGGGATAGTATTTAAAAGCGGTGATCATGCTATCATAGTAACTGATCTTGCCGATACCGACAAAACCTACAATTATTCCATCAGACCATACCTGGATAGCTGTAAAATAAGTGATGTTATTTTGTATAAACCCGACCAGGACATCCGGTCGGCATTTTTACGAAAACAGGGTAATTTCATCCAATTCCGTAATCAATCTGTAGCGCTTATCAACAACGGTTATGAGGATACCATCCCGGCAGTAAAACTCAAAACCGACTACCTGTACATCACCGGGAACCCTAAAATTTCGCTTGCTATTATTAATAAAAATCACGAATATCATAGTATAATTATTGATGCCACTAATGCCCCTAAAACTGTACAGTTCATTGTGGATCAGACCCGTACCCTGCATACTAATTATGTGGTTTTAAAACGTAACAAATCGTTCGTGGCGACATCTAATTGAAAAACATATTAAACTACTTATCTAAAAATTTGTCTTTTAATTATTAAAAATTAATTTGGCAGTAAATCAAACTCAAAACATGAACATTAAAATTTTCAATGTTGCCTTAGGCCTTGCCCTTACCGCAACAGCTATCAGCGCAAACGCTCAAAAAGCTTACAAAGAGGGTGTGGTAACTATTTCAACGGCTATGCAGGGGCAACAGGTTGAAGCTAAAAGCTATTTCCGCGCCGATTCGGCCGCTATGCAATTTACTACAGGGCCCGCTACCATAAAAATATTAACCGATGCCGATGGTAAATCATTGGTTGTAATGGTTGATGTACCTGTTGCATCTATCAAAAAAGCAGCGGTAGCAACTCCTGATGAGGTTGACCAGGCCCTGGCAACCCTACCTACGCTTACTTTTGCCCCGGGTACCGAAACCAAGGTAATTTCGGGCTTTAACTGCAAAAAAGTGGTGGCCACAGATATCAAAACAAATAAAACTTATGATGTTTGGGTAACTAACGACGTTACTTTACCCGTAACCGGTATTGCTAAATACTATCGCAGCATTGGTGGTTTCCCTGTACAATACACTTCATTTTCGCAAGGCCAAAGTACCGAGGTTACTGTTAAAAGCATTACCGAACAAAAAAACCCTGCCGGTACATTCGGGATCCCTGCTGACTTTGAAAAGATTAGCCTGGATGACCTGAAAGCTATGAGCGGCGGCAGGTAATCGAAATATTTCATTAACAATTCATTAAAGGTTCCTTAACATTGTAGCAAAATATTATTTTTGTTACACCAATGTTAAGGAACCTTTTCAGTTTTTTCAGATTTTTTATCTTCTGGCTCATCTTCTTCGCTATAACGAGGGCCACATTTGAGATTTATTTTCTGCACAAGCTCGATAACGCCCGTATGGGTGAAATCCTTCAAACGTTTTTCTGGGGCTTAAGGCTCGATGTTTCGGCAACAGCTTATATCTGTATCATACCCATTGTAGTATTCGCTGTCAACTGGTTCATTCCAAAGGTTCGGATTAAGCCCATCTGGCTCAAAGCATATGTTTGGTTTTGCCTGTTCTGCATTTCGTTAAACACTGTACTTAACTTCAATATTTTCCGCGAGTGGGGCACTAAGGTTAGCTTCAGGGTGTTTACCTCATTTTATCATGCCCCTTCAGAAGCAATCGCGTCAAGCGGGTCGTCGCCGGTTGGTAAATGTATTTTTATCGGAATCGGATTACTTACGACTGGAGTAGTGTTATCTCATTTTATTATTAATTACCAATTTAAAAAGCCCGATGCCCGGCCAAGTCTTAAGATTTCGCTAACTATGCTATTGTTGTGCGTAAACTTTGTACTGATGCGCGGCGGTTTGCAAGCTAAGCCGGTAAGCCAGAATTCCGCTTATTTCTCCGAAAAGCAGATCCTCAACCAGAGTGCGCTCAACACCGAGTGGAACCTGTTCAATAACGTATTTGAAAATTTGCGTCCGCTCTATAATCCCTACCTGTACGACCATCCGGAGGAGGCGATAAAAACTGTTGACGAACTCTATAACGTAAAGAATGGTGCAACCGAACAAATCCTTACCACAAGCAGGCCCAATGTGGTAATTATCCAATTGGAAAGTTATACGGCCGATGTCATCGAATCATTAGGCGGTGATAAAGGGGTAGCGCCAAACTTTGAAAACTTCATCAGGAACGGATTGCTTTTTAACAATATCTACGCCTCCGGCGATCGTACCGACAAGGGCATTATCGCCCTCATGAGCGGCTTCCCTTCGCAGGCTATCCGCACCATCATCAGCGATACCGTTAAACACCAAAAGCTTCCGGCAGTATCCGCGTCATTTAAAACTGCAGGCTATGAAACCGCTTATTTTTATGGCGGAAAAAGCAATTACATGAGTTTTGATAAGTTCATGAAGTCACATAAAGTTGATCATATTATTGACGAGGCCAGCTTTGATAACAGCCATATAAAAACACAATGGGGTGTTTATGACGATGATCTGCTTACCAGGAGCCTGCAATATTCGGCCCGCCAAAAACAGCCATTCTTTAACTATGTACAAACATCATCCAATCATGAGCCTTTTGTACTGCCTGTTAAGCACCATTTTAATGATGACGCTGATGTAAGTAATAAATTCAGAAGCACAGCCTATTTTACCGACTCATGCCTGAACGCTTATTTTGAGCAGGCCAGAAAACAGCACTGGTATAAAAACACACTGTTTATCCTGGTGGCCGATCACGGTCACCGCCTGCCGCGTAATACTGCCGAGGCTTACGACCCGGCTAAATACCATATACCGCTTTTGTTTTTCGGCGAGGTGATCAAGCCCGAATATCGTGGTAAAAAGAACAGTAAACTGGGCGGACAAACAGACCTCGCAGCAACCCTGTTGGCTCAATTAGGTATGTCGCATAATCAGTTTAAATGGTCGAAAGATCTCTTGAATCCCAATAGTAAAGAGTTTGCTTTTTTTGATTGGGATAACGGGTTCGGCTTTATGCAACCGGAGCAAGCTGTATCTTATGACAACGCCGGCCGCACCGTGATCTATAACAGCAAACCAAATGCTGATAAAAATACTACTGAAGCGGCGCTTGCTTATGGTAAAGCTTATTTGCAGCAGGTGTTTACGGAGTATATGGGTTATTAAGTTAAGGAAAATGCCCCTATAAATAATTGTCATTCTGAGCGATAGCGAAGAATCTTATGTAAGATACAGGGCCGCTAAGCAGAACGAAGAAGATCGTTCATTCCTACCTATGACAACTTAAAACGGGTGTCATACTGAGCTCGTCGAAGTATGGCGGGCAGGCCTCTCCGCACGAGTCTTCGACAGGCTCAGACTGACAGGCCCTCTTTTGTCATTTTACCTTGAGGGGCCCAGGGTTTAAAACTCAGCATGAAAAACTTTTTTTGACAGGCAAGAACGAAGCAGCGACATCTTTTTTAATTACAATGCCAACTCTCTTCCCAACTGCTCAACCCACTGATTAAACAATTTGGTTTCAAATTCAACCGCTTTTTGAGCGTGCAGTTCCCATTGAGGCGAGAAATGCTGTAGTTGATTAATCATCTCTTCCAGGTGGCCTTCCTCTTCTAAAATAATCGATTTTACATTCACTTTGCTGCCGGCCTCATCAAGGGCATCCTGGTAAATAGGATAAAGTTCATCGGCACGTACCTCAATGGCGTAGGTGACGAGTAAATAAGCCGCAAAACGGAGTTCGGCACCTTTCAGATTAAGTTCGCTCTTTAAATAACGGCAGACATCAACATCCAGCTGGTTCAAATAATACTTGCTTGAGCCGGGGGCCAGCAGGTATTCGGCAGCGTAGGTTGGTAACGTTACACCCGTTTTTTCCAGTTGCTTTTTAAGGTAGAAGGCATGACGGTGCTCTTCGGCGGCGTGCTTTAATATGATATAAGTAACCGTAAGCGGATCTTCACTGGCCGAAATCTTGCGCGCGCCGGTGTTTTCCATTAACGATAATGTGTTTAACCATCGTGAATGGAGCTCGTTATCGGCTATTATGGTAGGTAGTATTTTGTTCAGCATAATTTATAATTCTTCAAGAGCCTGCTCAATTTTGCTGTAAACATAACTGAGTTGCTCATTAGTAATGCAATATGGCGGTAAAATATAAATAACGTTCCCCAGGGGGCGCAATATAACTCCGGCGGCTAAAAAATAATGGTAAAGCTTATCCCTGAGCGAACTGAAGTACGAGGTATTATCGCCGGTTTCCCACTCCATAGCCAGGATAGTGCCGGTTTGCCTCACCGTTTTTATTTTAGGGCGATTGCGGATCTTATCAGCAAATGCAGTATGAGCGGCTTTGATCCGGGCAATATTCTCTGCTGTTTCAGGTTGTTGAAACAGATCAAGACTTGCCAGCGCCGAAGCACAGGCTATGGGATTAGCCGTAAACGAATGCCCATGAAAAAGGGTTTTCAACTTATCATCCGATAAAAAGGCGTCATAAATTTGCTGTGTGCAGGTAGTTAAGCCCAGGGCCATGGTACCACCTGTAAGGCCTTTAGAGAAACACATGATATCGGGCTCAATACCCACATGATTTGTGGCGAAGGGTTTACCCGTACGACCAAAACCGGTAAACACCTCATCAGCAATCAGCATCACTTCTTCCTTGCGGCAGTGAGCCATTAATTCATTCAAATATTCAGCCTCGTACATGATCATACCTGCCGATCCTTGTACCAGCGGTTCAAAAATAAAGCAGGCCGTGTGAGATTTGAGATCTGAGATTTGAGATTTGAGACTTTCGATATTTTCTTTGTTAGGTATATCGATAAATTCCACCTCAAAAAGCAAGCTATCAAACGCTTTGGTAAACGCGCTGCGGCCGCTTACAGCCATAGCACCGAAGGTATCGCCATGGTAAGCATTATTAAAGGCGATGACCTTAGTGCGCTGATCACCTTTATTTAACCAATATTGCAGGCACATTTTTATGGCTACCTCAACAGCAGTTGAACCGTTATCCGAGTAAAAAGCTTTTTTTTGGTTGGCCGGTAGAATTGCTAACAGCCGTTCCGCCAACTCAACGGCGCCTTCGTGGGTAAAGCCTGCAAAAATCACATGTTCCAGTTTGTGAAGCTGCTCTGATACCTTTTGGGCAATATAAGGATGCGCATGCCCGTGGATGTTTACCCACCATGAAGATACTGCATCAATGTATTGTTTTCCTTCTTCATCAAATAACAGCGCTCCTTCGCCGCGTACAATGCCCACAGGCGGTTTCGCGGTTTTCATTTGGGTATAGGGGTGCCATATTACTTTTAAATCCCTTTCGGTAAGGCTCATAGCTCGTTCTGTAAAAGTTCAACCACACGTTTATCTGTCGGGAATTCAAAATCGGCCACGCTCAACGCAGTAAGCGGTACCCATCTAAAAGCCTGCAGCACCTCTCCTTCCCCGTCAAAATCAAATGCAACGGCCTTTATATTCAAATTAACCGGGGTAATACTTCGCACTAAATAATATACACTGATCACCTGGGAGTTGTTAAATGCCGATTTTACGGCAAAATCAGTAGTATAAAAATGGCCTACAACTTCAATCTCAATATTACACTCTTCCATAAACTCGCGTTTAAGCCCGTCAATCAGGCCCTCACCAAGTTCCAGACCTCCGCCCGGGAACTTTGAAAAACGCACACCATATTCCTGTTCATCGCTTATGAGCAATTCATCATCATCGTTCAGCAGCAGACCGTAAACCCTTACATTAAAGTATTCCATTATTCAAAGTGTTTTTTATTACGTACAACCTTTTCCATTGTCCAGGCTATTGTTTCGGTTTTTGCTTCCGACCGGATAGGGCAATTGGGCATACTGCAGTAGTGGCAGCAATTGGGCACACAAGGGTCGGCATGAATAAAAAGCTCCGTTTTGATGCCCATATCCTTATTGATCATCTTATCAACCAATGATATTTCGGTATGTACTGTGTTCAGATCAAAATAGTTTGGCAGCGTCATGTGACAGTCAATATGCAGTTCATGGCCATATTTCTGCGCGCGCAGATTATGTACATCTATCCAGGCCTCGCGACGTTTTTCACTTAAAACGTTCACGATATTGGTTACCACCTGAAAATCAGCCTCATCCATTAATCCCCCAACCGATTTACGTACCAGTTT
This sequence comes from Mucilaginibacter sp. SJ, assembly GCF_028993635.1. Lineage (NCBI taxonomy): Bacteria > Pseudomonadati > Bacteroidota > Sphingobacteriia > Sphingobacteriales > Sphingobacteriaceae > Mucilaginibacter > Mucilaginibacter sp. SJ. Next base: position 6,424,846 of record NZ_CP118631.1, on the reverse strand, counting down.
GTAACTGCTGTACACTATATATAAGCCAACCAATATGGACAACGCACTATCCAACCATAAAATCCTGGTAAATTCAATCAGCAATAAACCTACCACCAGGCCTACGCTGGTAACGGTATCGGCCAGCAAGTGGCGACCGTCGGCATCGAGCGTAAGGGAATGAAGTTCTTTCCCTTTGCGGATCATATAATAACCAAGCGCTCCGTTCACTGCACCGGTAGCACCTATAATAATAGCACCGGTAAACAGATCGTGAATAATATTAGGGAAGAAAAGACTGTGAACAGATTTTACAATGATGATACAGCCGGCAATACCGATCAGTGAACCTTCAACAAAGACAGAAAAAAACTCTACCTTACCATGCCCGTAAGGGTGGTTTTCATCGCGCGGCAAGGCCGACAGGTAAATACTGTAAAAGGCAAATGAGCTTGCAATTACATTTACAATACTTTCGGCGGCATCGGTAAGTACAAAATTGGAGGCTGTTAAAAAGTATGCGCCAAATTTCGCCAGCATCAGCACAATCCCCGTTATCAGCGAAATTAATATGATCCTTTTTTGTTGATTCAAAGCAAGGTGTTATTAGCCCGCAAATTTAAAAAATAACAAGCGTAAGTAGCAGTAAAGTTATTTTCTATATTTGCCGCGATAACATAATTTATATGAGCGCATTAAGTACCCGGATACAAAACCTGTCCGAATCTGCAACAATTAAAATGGCCAAACTGGGCCGTGAACTTGCCGCTAAAGGTGTCGACGTGATCAGCCTTAGCTTTGGCGAACCTGATTTTCATACTCCTGAACACATCAAGGAAGCCGCCAAGCAGGCCATGGACAAGAACTTCACCTACTACACACCTGTAGCAGGCTACCCTGAACTTCGTAAAGCCGTAGTTGCCAAGCTGAAGAACGAGAACAATCTTGATTATGATTTCAGCGAGATCGTAGTTTCTACAGGTGCCAAGCAGGCTATCGCCAACGCGGTGTTATGTTTGGTAAATCCCGGCGAAGAAGTGATCATCCCTACCCCTTACTGGGTTTCGTACAGCGAAGTGGTTAAACTGGCCGAAGGTAAAAGTGTTTTCATCAACACTACTGTTGATACTAACTTTAAAATCACCCCCGAGCAATTAGAAGCTGCTATTACCCCCAATACCAAACTGTTCATGTTTTCATCGCCTTGTAACCCTACCGGTAGTGTTTACACTAAAGATGAACTGGAAGGTTTAGCTAAAGTATTTGAAAAACATCCACATGTTTACATCCTGAGTGATGAGATTTACGAACACATCAACTTTGTTGACAAACACGAGTCCATCGCTCAGTTTGACTATATTAAAGATCGCGTGGTGATCATCAACGGCTGGTCAAAAGCCTTTGCCATGACTGGCTGGCGCATTGGCTACACAGCCAGCACTAAAGAATTGGCCGCTGCCTTTGATAAAATGCAGGGCCAGGTAACTTCCGGTACCTGTTCAATCACTCAGCGTGCCGGCGTGGCCGCTTACGAAGGTGGTTTGGAAAGCGTGCTTGAAATGCGCGCCGCATTCAAAAAGCGCCGCGACATTGTTTATAAATTACTGAGCGAAATAGAAGGCATTAAGGTAAACCTGCCAGATGGGGCATTCTACTTTTTCCCTAACGTTACCTCTTTCTTCGGTAAAAGCTACAATGGCCGCGTGATCAACGACTCGGATGATTTAAGCCTTTACCTGCTTGAAGAAGGCCACGTAGCCACCGTGGGCGGCGATTCATTCGGTGACCCGTCTTCTATCCGTTTATCATATGCCGCGGCCGAAGATAAGCTGATAGAAGCGATGAGAAGGTTAAAAGAAGCGTTGGGTAAATTAGCATAAGATAATTTTGTCTGAACTGGGATTTTTAGGATTAAGGGATTCTCCGGATACTTATCCGGCCCCCCGTCAAATCCTATAAATCCGGTAAATCTCCCCAAATCCCGGTTCAGAAATAAAAAAATCCGCTTGCCAAATAACAAGCGGATTTTTTATTGTAATTATTTTCTTTAAATCAGGACGATCCTGAAATCCTAAAAATCATGGTTCAGCTTACAAGCCAAATCCATAAGCTAAGCGCAAACCAACTAAGCCGTAGTTATTGCTTTGGCCTGAGAAGTTTTCATAACGCACACCTATATCCCATGATTTGGTAGCGTAACCTAAGCCGGGAGACAGAATAAGTTTGGTGCTTTTGTTCCCACCTTCAATTGGCGTGTGAACTTCAAAGCCGGCACCAACCTCACCTGCGAAATAAAAGCCATCACCAACGAAAGCTTTTATACCTGCTTTTGCCGGAATAACACCAAGCGATCTGCCGCCGAGATCTTTAAAATCACTTTTAGCGAAGAAGTTATAATAACCAGATGTAAGTGTAAGCGCTAAATCATTGCTAATACCATACTGCAAACGCGCGGTACCACCCAGTTCGAAATTCGAAAAATCGTGAGCATTACCAGTGGGAATACCTGCTTCTAAACCAATTCCAAAACGTAACGCATTGGCAGGTGTAGTTTGAGCTTTAACATTTGTTCCGATAAAGATAGCCACCGCAGTAAATGCCGAAGCTATCATTTTAGTCATTGTTTTCATAGTTGTGTTTTTTAGTCAAATTCTACAATGTTCATTTTTTAATTTTCCATTGTATTAACTCCTCCTTAACAAATACTTTGCCATTATTGACATCATTTACCATCGAAGATATTATTTAAACTATTAAAACAACCGCGTTTAATCCAATCACGCACAGCTTAATAATTGAAAGTCAATATTATTTAAAGCGATACGGTCAATACAAAATAATTACCGTTTAATATATTTTATGATGGACAGTTTTATTAAAAACTGCCCTGCATACGCATCAAAAGTGTCTACTAACACCTAATTTCGAGCCCATAAATGGTTAAATAGCGAAGGATGGCAGTATACCAAACCTGCCGGAAAATAAAAAAGAGAGGCTTGCGCCTCTCTTTTTACAAAACTTTAACAATTATTAGGCCTCCGGTCCGTGCTTTTTAGGATCATAATTTTTTTCAAGCTCGGCAAGTTTTTCTTTACCATAAGCCATTTTGGTGATCAGGTAAAATAAAACGGGCACTATGAAGATAGCTAAGGAAGTAGCGGTAAGCATCCCCCCAAAAACCGTCCAGCCAATGGTTTTACGGGCTTCGGCACCGGCACCGGATGAGATCATCAATGGCACCACACCTAATATAAAGGCCATGGACGTCATGATAATAGGTCTTAAACGAAGGCGTACCGCTTCAAGCGTCGCTTTTTCCAGTTCCATACCCGAGTCTACACGTTCCTTGGCAAACTCCACAATCAGGATGGCGTTTTTGGCCGCCAGGCCTATCAGCGTTATCAAACCAATTTGGGCATATACGTTATTGGTCAGATCGGGCCAGAAAGTAAGGAACAGGATAGCCCCAAATGCGCCCAACGGTACCGACAATAATACGGAGAAAGGCACCGACCAGCTCTCATACAATGCCGCCAGGAACAGGAACACGAACCCGATTGACAACGCGAAGATGTAAACCGTTTTAGAGCCCGACAATAATTCCTCACGGCTCAGGCCCGAAAACTCGTAGCCATAACCTTGCGGCAACACCTGCGCGGCTGTTTCCCGCAGGGCGGTAATAGCGTCACCACTGCTATAGCCCGGTTTGGTACTGCCATTGATCTCGGCCGAACGGAACAGGTTATAATGCGATATCAGCGGCGAGTTTTCTATTACTTTGTATGAGGTTAACGTACTCAGTGGTACCATAGCGCCGGAGGAGTTGCGAACAAAATACTGCCCTATGTTTTGCACATTGGTACGGTAGCTGGTATCGGCCTGGGCCACCACCCTGAAGTTACGCCCATAGATGGTAAAATCGTTGATATAAGTACTGCCTAAATATGTTTGCAGCGCGTTGTTGATATCAGAGATAGCCACACCGAGCTTTTTGGCTTTCTCCCTGTCGACAGTTAACTGATAGGCCGGTGTACTTGCCGTGAAGAAGGAGAACGCCCTTGCAATTTCCTTACGCTGATTAATGGCCCCCAAAAACGAACGAAGTGTTTTTTCAAATACTTTGATGTCCCCGCCGGCTTGTTTTTCTTCTAAAATGAAGGAGAAACCGCCCGTACTACCCAAACCAGGGATTGCAGGTGGTTGAATTACCACCACATTGGCTTCCTTATATTTAGCTAATTTTTGATTTAAACGACCAACCAACGCAGTTATCTGCTGCGATTTTTCTTTACGCTCATCCCAGGGTTTAAGCTGCACAAATATGGTTGCACTGTTTGATTTACTTGCAAAGCTGATGGCATTTAAACCTCCCAAGGCTGCGTAATGGGCTATTTCAGGCACGCTGTCAAGCGTTTTCATCATATTATGCAATACATCTACTGTACGGCCTGTTGCTGAAGCTTCAGGCAAATCAAAAGTGATATACACACGGCCATCGTCTTCCAGCGGGATAAACCCTGATGGTTTGCTTCTGAACAACAATATCGCGCCAATAATAATACACACCAGTACAATGATCACGTATCTTGAATTCTTAATGCTCTTATCAACTGTATTACGATATTTGCCGGTTACACGGGTAAACCATGTATTAAACTTAAAAAAGAACCTATCCAATCCGCCCGATTTCTCATCGATCTTGTGTGGTTTTAATAACAAGGTACACAATGCCGGAGTTAACGACAGCGCCACAAAAGCCGAGATCAATACCGATATAGCAATGGTAATGGCAAACTGTTGATACAACCGCCCTACTATACCCGGTACAAAGCCTACCGGTACAAACACTGCCGCAAGGATCAGGGCAATGGCAATTACCGGCGCCGAGATATCGGCCATAGCGTGTTTGGTAGCTTCTTTAGGTGTCATTCCTTCTTCGTCCATATAATGCTGAACTGCCTCCACCACTACAATAGCATCATCCACCACAATACCAATGGCCAGTACAAAACCAAACAGTGTTAAGGTGTTGATCGTAAAATTAAGCGGGATAAAAAAGATAAACGTACCGATAATAGACACCGGGATAGCTAATACAGGGATGAGTGTTGTACGCCAGCTTTGTAAAAACAGGAACACTACAATAATTACCAGTACAAGTGCGATAACAAGCGTTTCAATAACCTCGCTTACCGACACTTTTACCACGGTTACGGCTTCAAAAGGTACTACATAATCAATATCTTTTGGGAAGCTCTTTTTAAGCTCTTCCATAGTGGCATAAACATTGTCGGCTGTTTCGAGCGAGTTACTGTTAGGAGCCTGGTAAACCAGCAGGTACGACGCCCTTTTACCGTCAACAAATGAATTACCGGAATAGTTGAATTTACCAAGTTCAATCCTGGCAACATCTTTAAGGTGTACTACTCCGCCATTGTTAGGCTGGGTTTTAACAACAACGTTTCCAAACTCTTCGGGTTTACTTAAACGGCCTTTTACAATTACGGAGTACTCAAAGGTTTGTCCTTTTAATTGCGGTGTTGCACCTACCGTACCTGCAGCCACCTGCGCGTTTTGTTCCTGCAGGGCCGTAGTTACATCGGCAGCGCTCATACCTAAAGCAGCAAGCTTATCGGGATTCAGCCAGAGACGCATACTAAAATCGTCGGCACGGGTAACAACATCGCCCACACCCTTGGTACGTAAAACGGCGTCTTTTATAAATACGTTGGTATAGTTATCGGTGAAAGTAACATCGTGACTGCCATTAGGGCTGTACATTGCCACGAGCATTAATATACTGGGGTTACGTTTACGCACCACCATACCCAAACGCTGTACTTCCTGCGGTAAGGTTGGCAGGGCAATGCCCACACGGTTTTGCACATCGAGCGCGGCGATATTGATGTCGGTCCCTACATCAAAGTTAACGGTCATGCTCATTTGCCCGTTGCTGCTGCTGTTACTTTGCAGGTAAGTCATGCCGGGTACACCGTTCACTTGCACCTCAACCGGCGTAGCCACTGTTTGCTCAACGGTTAACGCATCAGCCCCAACGTAGTTGCCGCTAACTGATACAGTTGGAGGTGTAATATCAGGGTACTGGCCTATAGGCAGGCTGCTTATTGACAGGATACCCACTATCAATATCACTAATGATATTACAATAGCGGTAACCGGTCGTTTTATAAAAGTATCTGCGATCATTCTTTCTTTATATTAAGTTTTCCAGGGTAGATGTGCCCCTTGTTTGGCTTAAAATTCCTTCTGTTGATATCAAAATTATTTTTTAGGTGCTGCACCTGCGGGCGCTGCTGATCCGGTAGTTACCCTGCCCCCATCGCGCAAACGCTGAAATCCGTCGGTGATTACTTTATCGCCTTGTTTTATGCCACTCATTATCACCACATCCTCATTGATGCGCGGTCCTAATTTTACTTTCACCTGCCTGGCAATCGTATCCCGCCTGTCTTTAACCGATTTATCGGCGGCGGTATCTTTTACAACGGTATCTCTTGTGGCAAATACAAAAAACTCGCCCATTTGCTCGGTCACCGCTTTAAACGGAATCTGCACGCGCTCGCCCGATTGGCTGTTCAGCACCTGCAAAACACAGCTCATGCCATCCTTCAGCACATCATCCTCGTTCGGAAACTGGATCCTCACCCTGATGCTGCCGGTTTGGTTGCTAACGCCCCTGTCAATCGCCAGTACTTTACCTGTCTTGTTGTATTTACTTCCATCGGGCAGCACCAGTTTAAAAGTACTGTCGGTACTTGATTTTTGAAGGCCATAAAAGCGGTTGATGTCCTGCTCGTTGATCACCACATCAACACCTATAGGGTGCTCGGCCGATATGGTGTTCATCAATGTGGTACCTGCTGCAACCTGTGTTCCAAGCCTCACCTGCGAGATCCCTATACGCCCTGTAAAAGGCGCGGTGATGGTAGCATATGATAAATCGGTTCGGGCCGACTCGAGCGCAGCTTTGGCAACAGCAACCTGGCTTTTATTAGTTTCGTAGGTAGCCTGTGCCTGATCCACTGTCTGGCGGGCAATGGCATCGCTCTTAAGCAGCATGTTATACCTGTCAATGTCTTTTTGCGCTTTAACCAAATTGGCCTCGGCGCTTAGCACATTAGCTTTGGCCTGGTCAAAAGCTGCCTGGTATTTGCGTTTATCTATTTCATACAATACTTTGCCCTTTTGCACAACATCGCCCTCTTTAAAAAATATACCGGTTACAAAACCCGGCACCTGGCTGCGCAGTTCGACAGTGTTTACCGAAACCACAATACCCTGGTATTTATCATAGTATACCGCTTCGGCTGTTTTAGCATCGGCAAGGTATACTGGGGTTGGAGGCATGGCCGCCGGCCCGCCCTTTTGAGGTTTACCGCATGATGCCCATGTTAAAAGTGCTGCAGGGGCTAACCAATATATATATGTATGTTTCATGTAGAATAGGTTGTTCGTGTGTGTTGCTGTAGTTTTTTGTTTTTTATGACGATATCTTATGGTTGCTGAACAGGCAGGATCCCAAGGGCCCTTTGCAGGTCAATTTTACTGCTGAGCAAATTGAACAGGGCATTATAATAGCTCAGTTCGGCAGTACGCAGATCTGCCTGCGATACAATTACGTCGAGGTAGGTTTTTACCCCCTCGCGGTATTGCAGGCTTACCACCTTATATACATCTTTTGCAAGTGTTACATTTTCGCGAATGAGCTGGTAGCTGGTATAATTGCTTTTATATGCCGCCAGTGCCTGGGTGTATTCCGTATAAATACTATTTTTTGTATTCATCAGGTCCAGGTCGGTACGTTCAACCTGCAGCCTGGCTTTAGCAAGGTTTTGCAGGCGCTTCGTGCCCTGGAAAATAGGTACAGCCAGCGTTAAGCCAACATAACCTGTAGGGAAAGACTTATTATACAAATCACCTAAATCATGACTGAAGTATGCATGCTGGTAACTCCCTACCGCCGATAATGAAGGCAAAAACCCAAAGCGGTAGTAATTTACGTTGAGATTATTGAGCGCCTTTGTTGTTTCAAGCAAACGGTATTCGATCCGGTTATTTACATTGAGCGATTGTAAAGTATCAATACTGGCCTCCTGCTCATACCGGCTCGAATCATAAGAAAGGCTTAACGGTGTGGCCGCGCCTACGCCCATGATCTGCTTTAATAAAGCAGTTTTACTTTTGATGGCTTCTTCGGTTTGTTTACGGGTAGCTAATGAATTATTTAGAGCGATGGTTGCCTGCTTATAATCCGTAGGATCGGATACACCGGCGGTATACCTGCTTTTGGCATCCTTCAGGCTTCGTTGTAACCTGATGATGTCCTCATTAGTAATGTCCAGTTGTTTGCCGGATAACAAAACATCAAAAAAAGCTTTGCTGACATCGCTTACCACATCAATCTGGCTGCTTAAGGTGTTCTGTTTATAGTACTCGCGCGAATATCTTTTAGCCCTTGAAGCAAGAAATACATCGTTGTTATATAATACCTGTGAGGCTGTAACCCCCAGGGTTGAAAGGTTGCGGATACTGCCCGCGTTGCTGGGGATGTTGGCACCAGACGCACCGGCCTGCGGGCTGCCCTTATAATAATAATTATAGAGGCCCGAGCCGTTCACCTGTGGCAGCCAGGCCGACAGGCCAATTTTAATATCACGTTCATTGATCTGTTCATCAATGGAAGCCTGCCTTACTGTTGGCTGGTTATGTAAAGCAAAATCGATAGCCTGTTTCAGCGAAACCGGGCCACTAATGCTATCGACGGCAGTTTGGGCATAACTATTGCTATGTAAATTCAATGTTAAATTAAGTACAAGAAGCGCCAAAAAGTACTTGTGTTTTTTCATACGGTAGCTATAGATAACAATGTATATCAAGCAAAAATCATAAGGAAAAATTTTATAATAGTGCTGGATTGTTACGGGGAATGCGAATATGTAATTAATATTACTAATTTAAAATCAGGAACAAGAATTTTACGTAAAAAATTACAAAAACACGGGATAGTGTCAGCTTTTTGGGCTTTTTACAAAAAAATGAAAATAATAGGCTCGATATAAATAAAAAAATTAATTAATTTGCCCTGTAAGAATTTGTGTGCTTCTTAAGTAGTATAGATACGTTAATAGGCATTATTTTAAAAAAATTTACACACACCGTATAAGTTATATGCTTATTCATGGTATTTTTACACAAAATTTAAGCAGAGTTAATATACATGGTTAAAAAACTACATGGGAAAATCGCTCAGTTTCAAGTAGCAAATATGCTGCGTGAACGGGGGTTATATCCTTATTTCAGGCCTATTGAGTCTGCACAAGACACTGAGGTAATTATTGACAACAAGCGGGTATTAATGTTTGGTTCTAACTCATACTTAGGCCTTACCAATCATCCAAAAATCAAAGAAGCTTCAAAAAAAGCTATTGACAAATATGGCACAGGCTGTGCCGGTTCACGTTTTTTGAATGGTACACTTGATATCCACATTGAGCTTGAAAACAGGCTTGCTAACTATGTAGGCAAAGAAGCTACTGTTTTATTCAGCACAGGTTACCAGGTTAACCTTGGTGTACTTTCGTGCGTTACCGGCCGGAATGACTATATCATACTTGATGAATATGACCATGCCTGCATCATTGACGGCAGCCGCCTGTCGTTTTCAAAAGTGATCAAGTACGCCCATAACGATATGGCCGATCTGGAGCGCAAATTAAGCATACTTCCTGAAGATGCCGTGAAGATTATTGCCGTTGACGGTATTTTCAGCATGGAAGGCGATATTGTTAAATTGCCTAAAATCGTTGAGCTTGCCGATACCTATGGTGCCAATATCATGGTTGATGATGCCCACAGCCTTGGTGTAATTGGTGATAAGGGTGCAGGTACCGCCTCGCACTTTAACCTTACCAATGAAGTTGACCTGATCATGGGTACCTTCAGTAAATCATTAGCATCGTTAGGTGGTTTCATCGCCAGCGACCAGGATACCATTGATTATATCAAACACCGCGCACGTTCATTGATGTTTAGCGCAAGTATGCCTCCCGGCTCTGTAGCCAGCGTAATTGCAGCATTAGATATCATTGAATCGGAACCGGAGCGTATCGAAAAATTATGGGATAACACCAATTATGCCATGAAACTTTTGCTGGAAGAAGGCTTTGACCTTGGCCCTACCGAAAGCCCTATTTTGCCGATCTACGTTCGTGATAACGAAAAAACTTTCGCGGTTACCAAACACCTGCAAGCTTCAGGTGTATTTGTTAACCCGGTTGTATCCCCTGCCGTTCCTTCCGATTCATCACTGCTTCGTTTCTCATTGATGGCTACCCATACCTTTGAGCAAATTGACGAAGCCGTTGAAAAACTGTCAAAAGCCTTTAAAGAAGTTGGTGTAACCGCTTCTGTTAAAGAAAAAATATAATGAAGAAACCTGAGGTGCATTTAGCTGCTTTTTAATTAAGGTAAGCTAAATGCACTTTTTATTTTAAAGCATACCAATTTGCTTTATTCAATCATTTACCACACATGATTACAATAGTAACGGTTAAATCAAAAAAAGAACTGGCTTCGTTTATTGATTTCCCGCATGACCTGTACAAGGACGATCCTTACTATGTTCCGGAGTTGTTTATTGCCCAAAGGGACCTCTTAACCAAACATCCCTTCCATAAACACAATACCGTACAACCATTTTTAGCTTATGATGGCGATAAAATTGTTGGCCGGATAGCCGCGATCCTTAATAACGGGCATAACGAATACAGCCATGTTAACGACGGCTTTTTTGGCTTTTTTGATTGTATTAACGACACGGCGGTATCTAACCTGCTTTTTGAAACCGTTACCAAATGGCTTAAAGAAAAAGGCGTTACCGGTAAATTGTTAGGCCCTACCAACTTTTCAACAAATGAGCCTTGCGGCCTGCTGATAGAAGGTTTTGACAGTTCACCTTTCCTGATGAACACCTATAACTTTGCGTATTATGCCGACCTGGTTGAGCATTTTGGCTTTAAAAAAGATGTTGACCTGATTGGATGGCATTGGGAAGGACAAGCCTATGATGATAAATCGGTAAGGTTATTAAACGCGCTTGAAGATCGGTTAAAACGCAACGATATCATTATCCGCAAGATCAACCTTAAAAATTTCAAGGAAGAGGCTGCAAAACTTCGCGACGTTTATAACTCGGCCTGGGACAAAAACACCGGTTTTGTGCCACTAACCAATGAAGAATATGATTACCTGGCCAAAGATCTTAAATTGATCCTTGATCCTGATTTTGCTATTGTTGCCGAGCAACGTGGCAAGATAGTAGCCTTTGGCCTGGCCCTGCCCGATTATAACGATATCTTCAAAAAAATAAAACGAGGTCGCTTGTTGCCCACCGGCATTTTCAAATTATTGTTCGGCAAAAAAAGCATCACCGGCATCCGTATTTATGCCCTCGGCGTTATTGAAGAATACCGCAAAATGGGCATTGAAGCCTGCTTATACGGCACCATTATAAGGGAATATAAGGCCAAGGGTTATAAACATGCCGAAGCCGGCTGGACACTGGAGAACAATGATATGATGAACCGTGCCATTGAAGCCATAAAAGGCGATCCTTATAAAAAATACAGGTTATATCAAAAAGCGATATGAGGGAACGGGTTTTAATAACCGGTGCAAGCGGATTTGTTGGATATCATTTAATTGAAGAAGCCCTGCAAAACAACCTGGAGGTTTTTATAGCTGTGCGTAAAAGCAGCAAAATTGACCATCTTAAGGATTTAGACATTCAATATATTTATCCCGAATTTAACAATAAGGAAACATTAAAGAAGCAACTGGCAGAAATAAAGCCCGATTATATCATCCACGCGGCAGGTGTAACCAGTGCCCGCTCCGAAGCCGAATATAACCGGATCAATGCTACATATACCCATAACCTTGCTTCGGCTGCTTATGAAGCCTGCCCTGATGTAAAAAAGTTTGTCCTTATTGGCAGCCTGGCTTCCGTTGGGCCGCTTAATACACTCACCGGCACCATAACCGAAGCAACGCCTCCGCACCCTGTTACGGCATATGGCAGAAGCAAATTGCTTGCCGAAGAGAAATTAAAAACGGTAAGCGGCCTAAATTATACCATACTAAGGCCTACCGCAGTTTACGGACCGAGGGACACCGGTATATTTATATTTTTTAAACAGATAGTGAAGGGCATTGAGCCCTATATTGGCAATGCGCAGCAAAAGCTCAGCTTCATATATGTTAAAGACCTGGCCAAAGCAAGTATCAAGGCCTTATACGGTGGCAATAACAAGACATACAACCTGAGCGATGGTAATTTTTATAACCGTTATGAGTTAGGTACCATCACCAAAGAGGTATTAATGCTAAAAACGCTAAAGTTTCATCTGCCTGTAAATTTTGTTAAAATGATTGCAGCTGTATCCGAAAAAATAAGTTCTTTGAGCAACAAAGCTGCAGTGCTGAATATTGAAAAGCTTAATGAACTGACCGCCATTAACTGGAATTGCGATATTGAAGCAGCTAAATCCGACCTGGGTTTTTATCCTTTATACAATCTGCAAAACGGCATGGCCGAAACGCTAAAATGGTACAAAGCCAACAAATGGCTTTAGCCGATTAATTTGAAATAAATAATAGTAACATAAATGAAAATCAACATTACACCTGCTAAAGGCAAGCTTGGCATCCTGATCCCCGGGTTAGGCGCTGTAGCAACTACCTTAATTGCCGGCGTAGAGGCCGTAAAAAAAGGCATCTCGCAGCCAATTGGCTCCCTTACTCAAATGGGGCACATACGTTTAGGAAAAAGAACCGAAAACCGTAACCCGAAAATTAAAGAATTTGTTCCTTTAGCCGATTTAAACGACATCGTATTTGGCGGCTGGGATGTTTATGAGGATAACGTATTTGAAGCTGCCTCAAACGCACAGGTACTGGAAGCAGGACTTTTACATTCGGTTAAAGCCGAATTGGAAGCTATAAAGCCAATGAAAGCCGCGTTTGATAAAAACTACGCTAAAAACCTTGATGGCACCCACGTTAAAACCGGAACCAGGCTTGAGCTTGCCGAGCAGGTAATGGAGGATATCAAAAACTTTAAAGAGGCTAATGGTCTTGACAGGGTTGTTTTGGTATGGTGCGGTTCAACCGAGATCTATTATGAAGCATCTGCTGTACACCAGTCATTAGCTGCTTTTGAAGAAGGTTTGAAAAACGATGATAAGCTGATCGCTCCAAGTATGATCTATGCTTACGCGGCTTTAAAATTAGGTGTTCCTTTCGCTAACGGCGCCCCTAACTTAACAGTTGATATCCCTGCCTTGATCGAACTGGCTAAATTAACTAAAACCCCGATTGCAGGTAAAGATTTCAAAACAGGTCAAACTTTAATGAAAACTGTGTTGGCCCCGGGGTTAGCTGCACGTTCATTAGGTGTACACGGCTGGTTCTCGACCAATATTTTAGGTAACCGCGATGGCTGGGTCCTTGACGATCCGGATAACTTCAAAACTAAAGAAGTGTCAAAACTGGGTGTATTGGAAGATATCTTCAAACCGGAAGATAACCAGGAGCTTTACGGTAACATTTACCACAAGATCCGTATTAACTACTACCCTCCGCATGGCGATAACAAAGAGAGCTGGGATAACATCGATATTTTTGGCTGGTTAGGCTACAAAATGCAGATCAAGATCAACTTCCTTTGCCGCGACTCGATCCTTGCCGCCCCTATCGCGCTGGATTTGGCTATCTTCTGCGATCTGGCTAAACGTGCCGGCATGAGCGGGATCCAGGAGTGGTTATCATTCTACCTGAAATCGCCTCAAACTGCACCGGGTTTACATGCAGAAAATGACATCTTTAAACAACTGATCAAATTGGAGAATACCCTTCGTTACCTGATGGGCGAAGACCTGATCACCCACCTCGGTTTGGATTATTATGACGATATGTTCGCGACCGAATAATCGTTAACGTTACTAAATACCGTCAAAACAGCCGTAAGCAACTAAACCCTGCTTTACGGCTGTTTTGTTTTTGTGAGGTAAAAAAATTCGGGGGCGGGTAACATTATTTTATCAGCACAGTCTTATTAACGCTAAGTATAAATTGTTAAATATTGTTATTTGTATAGCCTCGCAGCCCTTTGGCTGGCAATAAAAAATCCTTGATTTCATCTGATTATCAACAAATTATTTAATCATCAATATTGTAAACCGGAAAGTAATGAGCATACTAATAACTGCTCAAAAGCCGTTGTTTGGATTATTATAACTAAGGTAGTGTGATAACATAAATAGTCGTAAACAATATTTGACTTTTTGACCACATTAGTCTGTTCTGATTTTTTTTACCTTTGGCCTGTTAATTGTAAACTCCGTAATAACCATCTGCCGGGAGTGTACAAAACGGGGTAAGACGGGGAGATTCAGAGGCGGAATAACAAAAAACATACAGGTGCAGGAGTAATAAACCTGCCAAAGAAATTTGAATAATTAATACACACCTCTTTATCCAATAATAACAGTATTGAGCCGAAAAAAGAAGTTTGTATTTGCACAATTGCACAAAGTACATGGATTGTAAAAAATTTTATAAAAGCTTATTTTTCTTAATACTGTTCTTTTCTGCTTCGGCATTATATGCGCAGCAAACGGTAATAACGGGTACCGTTACCGATGCAGGTAACAAACAAACCCTGCCTTCTGTTAGTATTTCTTTTACGGGCAGCACTACCGGTACCACTACAGATGTTAATGGCAAATATCGCCTGGCCACAAACAATCAGCAATACAAACAAATCAAAATTTCATTTTTAGGTTATAAAGACGCTTTTTTGGCTGTTGTTCCCGGTAAAGAGCAGGTTATAAATGTAAAAATGTTCCCGGCTTCGCAGCAGCTTAACGAAGTTGTGGTAAAATCGGGCAAAAAACCTAAATACCGTAATAAAGATAACCCCGCCGTTGAGCTGATCCGTAAGGTTATCGAAAATAAAGAAAAGAACCGTCCCGAAGCATACAACTATGTTGAATACAAGGAGTATGATAAAATGATGTTTGCGTTAAGCAATGTATCCGCCCAGTTTTCGGACAGGAAATTTTTCCGTAAGTATAAGTTCATTTTAGATAACCGCGATAGCTCATTGGTACCAGGCAAATCATTGTTGCCTATTTATCTTGATGAAAAGCTACAGCAGGTTTATTACCGTAAAAACCCCGAAAAAACGAGGGAAGATATAACCGGTCAGAAAAGTGTTAACTACGGTGCCGGCATTGATAATGAAGGCCTTACCCAATATTTCAAGCACTTATACAACAAGGTTGATATTTATACCAACAACGTATTTTTAATAACCAGCCAGTTTCTTAGCCCGATATCTGATAACTCGCCAAATTATTATAAATACTTTATTACCGATACTGTTGTTGACGCACATAACAACAAACTGGTTAAGCTTGACTTTACCCCCCGCAATACAAACGACGTACTTTTTGAGGGAAGTATCTACATTACGCTTGATGGTAACTACGCTGTACAAAAGTGCGACCTGACCATCAATAAACATATCAACATCAACTTTATCAGGTCGATGACTGTTAACCTGGAGTTTCAACAAAACCCCGATGGCCGCTATCACCTGAGCAAAAGCACTACCATTGCAGATTTTGGCGCATCCAAAAAAGATGCAAAGAGTGGTTTATTTGGTATCCGGGCCATAACCTACAGCAATTACGTGGTTAACAAACCCCGGCCGGATACAACTTACCAGGGATCGCAATATGCTGAATTAAGCGATGAAGTGAAACATCGACCAGAATCATTCTGGCAGGAAAACAGGCCTGATACCTTAACGCTTGCCGAATCAAAAGTTTATAAAAACATCGACAGCCTGCGTAACATGCCTTCGTTTAAACGTACGGTTGATATAGCAACCCTCCTGCTTGCAGGCTACAAAGGCTTTGGTAAATTTGAGTTAGGCCCTGCCAACACGTTTTACAGCTTTAACCCGGTTGAAGGTTTCCGGTTACGTGTAGGCGGTCGTACCACGCCCGAATTAAGCAAGCGTTATTATTTTGAAACTTACGCGGCTTATGGCTTTAAAGACGAGCGCTGGAAGTACTTTTTAAGTGCGACCTATTCCCTTAATAATAAATCCATATATCGTTTCCCTCAAAACTATATCAGGGCAAGTTTTCAGCGTGATACCAAAATCCCGGGCGCAAGCCTGCAGTTTGTGCAGGAGGATAACTTCCTGTTATCGTTTAAGCGTGGTGTGAACGATAAGTTCCTTTATAACGATTTTTACAGGTTTGATTATTTACACGAACTGGAAAGCCATCTTTCGTTTGCAGCAGGCTTCAAAAAATGGACCCAGGAACCGGCAGGGTCATTATATTTTGATAATACCATTAATGATCTGCCAAACTCGGTTCATCACTTAACCACTACCGAGCTTACCGGAAGCATCCGCTGGGCACCTCATGAGCAGTTTTACCAGGGCAAGATCTATCGCATCCCGATCCCTAACAAATACCCTGCTTTTGAACTTGACTACGCACAAGGCATTAAAGGGTTATTTGCCGGTGAATACAACTATCAAAAACTTGATTTCCGTGCCGATAAGCGCTTTTACTTTTCGCAGTTAGGTTACGCGGATATCAATGTTTCGGCGGGTAAAATCTTCGGTTCGATACCGTACCCTTTGTTAACCATACACAGGGCTAACCAAACCTATGCATATGACATCGACTCATACAACTTAATGAACTTTTTGGAGTTTGTGAGTGATAAATATGCCAGCTTCAGGATAGATCAGCACTTCAGCGGTTTTTTCTTTAATAAAATACCATTGTTAAAGAAACTGAAATGGCGCGAAACCGCATCGTTAAAAGTATTATACGGCGGCCTGTCTGATCAAAACAATCCTTCGATACATCCGTCATTATATCAACTACCCGTTGGCACCGATGGTGTACCAATTACTTATACATTGGGCAAAACGCCTTATGTTGAGGGTAGCGTTGGTATTGAAAATATATTTAAATTTATACGCATAGATTTTGTGAGGCGCTTTAACTACCTTGACCATCCAAATGTTGCCCAATGGGGCCTGCGCACAAGGGTTAAATTCGACTTCTAATCATTGCACCTAAATAAGCAGAGATAAAAATGGAACAGCAAACAACAACACTCAGGAGATCTTTCAGAACCAGCCTGCAATTAGGCATTTATAAGGTTATTGATCCGTTTGTGAAGATCCTTATAAAAATAGGCTTAACGCCCAACGCCGTGACTACTATAGGTTTTGTACTCAACGTAGGCGTTGCAGGCATATTTATTTTAGGTGCCGAAGAAGGTAACCGCGGCGACCTGAGCTACGTAGGCTGGGCCGGCGGCCTCATCCTTTTTGCAGGCTTATTTGATATGCTTGACGGCCAGGTAGCCCGCTTAGGCAACATGAAATCAACCTTTGGTGCTTTGTACGATTCTGTACTTGACCGCTACAGCGAATTGATCATGTTCCTGGGAATTTGCTATTACCTGGTGGCGCATCACTACTTCCTGAGCTCGATAGCTGCCTTTATAGCGCTGATAGGCTCAATGATGGTTAGCTATGTACGTGCCCGTGCCGAAGGTTTAGGTGTTGAAATTAAAGGTGGTTTAATGCAAAGGCCTGAGCGTGTAGTAACTATCGGCCTATGTGCGGCACTTTCGGGTATTATAGCCCAGTATATTGGCGGTAACTATAAATTATTTATTCCCGGCATCAAATTTCATGTATTTGAAACCATATCGATATTTACAATCCCACTGGTAATACTTGCTGTTTTAACCAATATCACCGCTTTTAACAGGTTAAGAGAGGCTAAAAAAGCATTAATTAAACTGGAAGAGGAAGAAGGTAAGTAAGTTTGTAGTTCTAAGTCAAAAGTCTTAAGTGAGGACGTTGAATTACTTCTCTTAAGGCTGCGAACTTTAGACTTAGAACTTTAGGCTTAAGACTTAGCAACAAATATCATATCTTCGCAACAATAAAATAAAGGCATTTACACTTAGCAATATCTTTGCTAAAATTGCCTTTTGTTGGTTTAAAGCCAGCCATTCTGAACAATTTTAACACCATAAACAGGCAGAGAGATCGTAAAACATTTTAAACCCTGATTATAACAATGAAAAAGAAATATTTATCCAACTCGCAGGAATCTGTGCGAATGTTTAAGAGCGACTTTTTAGAAGGCTTATCAAAGGTACATTATACCGTGCCCCTGTACATTTTTGTGCCTGTTATTGGATATTGCAGCTATAAATTCTTTGATTTAGGGTTAGATATCTTAACCTATCTCGGCCTGTTTATTTTCGGGCTCTTCATCTGGACCATCACCGAATACATCATGCACCGTTTTGTATTTCACTATCAGCCAAGCGAAAAGCTGGAATGGGCGCAACGCCTGCATTTTATCATGCATGGTGTACATCATGATTATCCGAGCGATGCCAAACGTTTGGTGTTGCCTCCTTCATTAAGTATTCCGCTGGCTACAGGCTTTTTCTTTTTGTTTAAATGGTTATTGCCTGTAAACTATATCTGGGGATTTTTTCCGGGCTTTATTTTAGGCTACCTGTTTTATGACATATCGCACTATGCCATGCACCATTTTAACTTTAAAAGCGGCCTGTTCAAAAAAATAAAACAACACCATATGCTGCACCACTACCAGGATCCTGAAAAGGGCTATGGTGTGAGTTCACCTTTCTGGGACAAAATTTTCCGTTCAGATTTCTTAAAAAAATAGCAATGACCAATGCCAATACAGGCGTAACAGTAAATATCCGGTCGATAATTATTGTTTCGCTGCTTTCCATTGCTTACCTGGCGTTTTCAACTTTCCTTATTGGTTATAAACCGGATGAGCTTACGCTGGTAGTTATTTTCAACGTATTATTCTATGCATCGGCAATAACCCGCAAGTTTATATTGGGCTTCACTATTTTCATAGTGTACTGGATTGTTTTTGATTACATGAAAGCCTTCCCCAATTATAACTACAACCCGGTACATATTGCCGAGCTTTATAATGCGGAGAAACACCTGTTCGGCATTCATTTTAATGGCAAACTGCTTACACCTAACGAATACTGGCTGGCCAATAGCAACACTTTTATTGATGTATTATCGGGCTTGTTTTATTTGTGCTGGATCCCTGTGCCGCTGGGCTTTGCCGCTTACCTGTTCTTCAAAAACAAAAAACAGTTCCTCAATTTTTCGTTAACGTTTGTTTTGGTGAATATCCTGGGCTTTATAGTTTACTACGCCTACCCTGCCGCACCACCCTGGTTCGTCCAATATCACGGATTTCATTTTATTCCATTAACTATGGGCAATACCGCCGGGCTGGCCAGGTTTGACGCCTATTTTCATGCCGGGGTTTTTAAAGGGATTTATACAAAGGGGTCAAACGTGTTTGCAGCCATGCCCTCGCTGCATTCGTCATACCCGGTTATAGTGCTTTACTACGGCTTAAAAAACAAACTGGGACTTGCTAATATCTTTTTTGCAGTGGTAACCGTTGGCATCTGGTTTACGGCTGTATATGCAAGCCACCATTATGTGCTTGACGTGTTAGCCGGTATCACTTGTGCGGCATTAGGTATTACCTTATACAATGTACTATTAAAGCAATTTGCAGGTTTACGATCAGCTCTGAATAAATACGAACGGGTGATCTCTTAAGCAATCGCATAGCACCAATCTTTTTTTGTATACAATCCTGTGCATTAAAGTTGATGCTGTGGAAAACGCGCAAACAATTGTTAACTAATATTTTCAAGGCTATCCTCCTGAAAAACAGCCCATACAATTCAAAAACAAACAAAAAGCCAAGCGACTTTCACAAACACCTATGACGGTGACTTAAACAGGCACGCTATTTGTCTAATTATAAGCAGATTATTGTATTTTCGAGTAATCTGTTATATGAAGAGACTTATTACCTTACTTTTTATTCTGACGGCCACGCTTAAATTATCCGCACACGCAAGTGAGCTTGATAGTCTTAAGCAAAAGTTACAGGTTACCAGCGACTCGTTAAAAGGCCCTATTTATACCCAAATAGCTGCCCATTATTTAGGATATGATACCGTATCAACCCGGCGAATGAAATACTATTTCCAAACCGAGGCGCTTAATTACACTATGCTCGCCCTGCATAGCTATTCCACTTATAACGATACTTTAGGCTTGCGTACAAGCTTTAACGCGCTTGCAAAGATTTACCGTTCGCAGCGTAAATTCAGCCAGGCCAAATGGTTCATTTTGCAATCGAACACCATATCAAGGCAAAGAAAGGATACCCTTAATATTATCAACTCGCTCATTGAGCTTGCAGCCATTAAAAGCGACATCAAAGACTATAAACTAAGTATGAAGGACCTGAACGATGCTTTAACATTATCGCTCAAAACCCACGATCCTAAAAAAGAGTCGATAGTGCAGGTAGGCTATGCCGAATTGTACCGGAAAATGAACGATTATGATAAAGCTGCCGTTGCCATTAAACGCCATGAGTTTTTAGACGATAGCCTCAATCAGGTTACAGTTGACAGCATTGCCAAGGTAGCTGCTGCCGATTCCATCAAGATTAAAAAGCAGGACTCGGCGATAGCCAAAAAAAAAGTATTTACCAAAAACTCCAGGCGCAGGCCAATGCTAAGGTACGCCAGGCACATAACGTCATTGTCGTTCTCATCGGCACCACTCTTGTTCTCGTCGTTGTAGCCATCATTATCATTTACAGGCGAAAGAAAACCGGTCGCTGGCGTTCAGCTATCAGAAGGCCGAAACAATAATTTAAACCACGGGCGTTTAAAAGTGTCAAAGCACTAAGATGAAAAAATTGATACTACTATTTGCTGTGTTGTTTTGGTTTGCGAATGCCTATAGCCAAAGCAGTAAACAATTCAGGACCGAGTTTTTAAACAGCATTAATGCTACGCGCCAGAAAGGCTGCAATTGCGGCAGCAAATATTTTCCGCCGGCCCCTCCCCTTACCTGGAATAATGATTTGGAAGATGCAGCCATAGGTCACGCTAAGGACATGGCCCGCAAAAGCTATTTTAGTCACGACAGTAAAGACGGCCGCAGTATGGAAGACCGCATAGTATACGCCGGTTATAAATTTAAAGGGTTCAAAAGTTTTGCCATAGGCGAAAACATCGCTCAGGGCCAGCTAAGCATTGCAGAAGTGATGGCCGGCTGGTTTAAAAGCGAGGGCCACTGCCGCAACCTCATGAATCCTGATTTTAAAGAAGTTGGCGTAGCCGAGTACAAAACATACTGGGTGCAGGATTTTGGCGGCAGGACATCATTTTCGGCTCAGCAACAAAAGTTGATTAAATCAGGGAGATACAGGTTAATACAGGAAAAGCCTGTGGAAGGGCACTGATTTTTGTCTGAACCGGGATTTCATAGGATTTTTCGGAAGTCAGGATTTTGTCTGTGAAATCCAACCAATCTACTCATTCTTGCCGTTGTTGGAGTTGTCTCCAACAACCTTACTTCCCTGCCTCCGCTTTCGGTTTCGGCTCCCTTGGGCCGCGTTTGTAGATAATGAGGCCATTCAGGAAATTACGCAGGATCTGATCGCCGCAGGGTTTAAAGTTAGGATGGTCATCAGCGCGGAATATGGCGCCTATTTCGGCTTTGGTAATCCTGAAGTTGGCAAGCTCTAAAACCTTGATGATATCATCATCGGTAAATTTCATTGCCACCCGCAACTTTTTCATGATATCGTTATTACTCATAATATTCTTCTTTTTAACAAAATTACCTCGAAATTTCCATCTTCACCTTTTTGCCTTTAATTTTTTCGGCCTTTACCTGCTTTACTACAGTTTCTATTTTATCGCGCTTGATGGCGGCGTACGATGAGTAGTCGAGCACTTCTATCAGGCCAAGGTCGTCCTTTGCCAGCCCGCCTTTTTTAAGCAGCAGGCCTACTATATCCACCTTGTTAACCTTATCTTTTTTGCCGGCGGCTATATACAAGGTAACCCATGGCGATGCCGGTGGAAATATAAGCTTTTCGGGCAGTTGTTCTATCTCAGGCAACTGCTTTAAATAAGGCAGCTTTTCATCAGGCGTTAACATCAGGTATGATGTGCCTTTAGCATTCATACGTGCTGTGCGGCCGTTACGGTGTAAAAAAGCCTCCTCGTTATGCGGTAGTTGGTAATGTACCACATATTCTATTTCAGGGATATCCAGCCCACGCGAAGCCAAATCCGTAGTGATCAGTAACCGGTGACTTCCGTTCCTGAATTTTAGCAAGGCACGCTCCCGGTCGTCCTGTTCCATACCGCCGTGAAAAACATCATGCTCCAACCCCTTGTACCAAAGTAACTCGCTGATCCTGTCAACCGCTTCACGGTGATTACAAAACACAAGGGTTGCTTTATTACCAATTTTACAGATCAGGGCAAACAAAGCGTCCAGTTTATCGGCAGCTTCGGATATCACCGCTTTCTGTTTAATATCCGGCGCCGAGGTAACATTACTTAAAAAGTTCACTTCGATAGGTTTAACAATTCCCGTAAAAACAGGAATCTCATCCATCTTAGTCGCCGAAGTCAATATCCGCTTTTTAACAAGGGGCAACTGCCTGATGATATAAGCCATATCCTCCTGGAAACCGAACTCAAGCGCTTTATCAAACTCATCGAGAATGAGCGTACGTACAGTATCGGTACTAAAATTTTCTTCACGCAGGTGAAAGGCAATCCTCCCCGGCGTACCAACCAAAACTGCAGGTGGGTGCGAAAGATTATTGCGTTCAATTTTTACGGCATGGCCGCCATAACAGCAATTGATCTTGAAACCTGTACCCATAGATTTCCAAACCTGTTCAATTTGTAAAGCAAGCTCACGCGAGGGCACCAGGATCATCACCTGTACCGTAGCAACACCGGCATCAAGCAGGTTAAGCAAAGGCAATAAAAAACCAAGCGTTTTCCCCGAACCTGTAGGAGATAAAAGGATTACATCACCTTTTTTAGCGGCACTAAGCGCGGCAAGCTGCATGGGGTTAAGGGCAGTTATGCCGAGGTTACTCAATGCCTGATCAATCATGGTTTGTTTTTGTTGAGGCGCAAAGATACGGTAAAAATCTCCGGGAGGACCGATTATGTGCGTCGGCTTAACTATTAACTTAACGGACTAAAAAGCGGTGATTGTGGGATTCCTCTCTCGGGAGGGTGGAGAGGTGTGTTTCTGCTTTGATAAGCTTACCGCAGAAACACGTCCCAGCCACCGCTCTTTCCTTAGCATCCCTCTCAAGAGGGGATTTTTTCACTTTAGTTTCCCTATTTCCTACCGGCTACCTCCGTTTTAAAATTATGTTTGATAAACCTTGCAACCTTTTTAGCTTCCCGATGAGTTAAATTTCCCATACAGGTATATTCCCATTCGTGCATATGATCGTCAAAAACAATATCTCCAAGATCTGTTTCCCCCTCACTTAAACTGAACACACCGGTTGTATAAACATGTGTACCAGGTATAAGCTGGTGTACCGCTTCAATGCTGATCCGGCGTATACCATCTTCGGTATCCAGATCGTAAATCACCGACTTTTCCATGTATCAATTACAATATTAAGCCTGTTTTGTTTAAATAATTACCTGAAGGCAGGCTTACCAGCCCATGATCTCCATAACCCGGGTAAATTCGGGTTGAGGTACAGCTTTGATCGTTATTTCTTCGCCGGTTATGGGGTGCTTAAAAGTTAACTGCGATGCATGCAGCAGCATGGTTGTCATTTCCCACTGCTCTAAAAAAAGCTTATTCTGTTTATTACAGCCGTGCGTGCGGTCGCCTATAATGGGGTGAAAAACATGGCTCAGGTGCTTGCGTAATTGGTGCATACGCCCGGTTGTGGGTACAGCCTCCACCAATGAATACCTTGAAGTTGGATGTTTACCAAAGGCGATATGAAGTTCTGTCCTTTTCAGGGTTGTGTAACTGGTAAACGCATCCTGCAAAGTGCCGTTCTCTTTGCGCAGCGGATAATCTATATCTTCCGCATCAGGTGTATGGCCCCTTACTATGGCCAGATATTTCTTACTCACCTGGTTTTCCATAAATGCTTTTTGCATAGCGATCTCTACTTCTTTATTAAAAGCAAAAAGCAGGATCCCCCCGGTTTTACGATCGATACGGTGAACAGGGTTAACTTTCATGCCAATTTGATCCCGAAGCAATTGCAGGGCAAACTCTGAAGCATCAGCTGCTATGGGCGATCGGTGAACCAGCAAGCCATGAGGCTTGTTGATAGCAATCAGGTGCTCATCGCGGTATATGATCTCTAACATTGGCATAATTACAAAGGCTGCGAATTTACGACAGCGTTTTGGATTTATTTCTGAAATTTTTTTCCCAAACGCAGAGACGCATGTGATGCGTCGCTACATAAATTCCCACAAAATCTTTTTAAACAGCTTTTAAAAGTCATTGATGTAAAAAAATAATTTTAAATAGTATTGCTTTTCCTATCTTTAGTTCACACCTAAAAATACAATTAAACTAATGGCTACCACAGCAGATCAGGCAAGTGCTAAACAGGCCGACGACATTAACGCGGCCCGTACCCGTTTATTTTCATTGGATGCCCTCCGGGGATTTGATATGTTTTGGATCATGGGCGGCGAAGAGATCTTCCACGGCATGGCCAAAGCCACCGGCTCAACTTTCTGGGGCGCTATAGCCAACCAGTTTACCCATCCCGACTGGAATGGTTTTCACCTCTATGATCTTATCTTCCCTTTGTTCCTGTTTATGGCAGGCGTATCAACTCCATTTTCTGTGGGGCGCGAACTGGAAAAAGGCAAAACACGCCAGCAATTATTGCTGCGCGTTATAAAAAGGGCATTTATTTTAGTGTTGCTCGGCCTTGTGGTAAACAACGGGTTAAAAATTATGCCTGTTTCAGAGATCCGGTTCCCCAGCGTATTGGGCCGTATCGGTATTGCCTATATGTTTGCCAACATCATTTACCTGTACAGTACCGAGCGCTGGCAAATGTTTTGGTTTGGCTTTTTCATCATCGGCTATTGGCTGCTGCTTAAGTTTACCTCCGCACCGGGCTTCCCTATGGGCGACCTGACCATGAAAGGCAATTTTGCCTCATACGTTGACCGCAGCATACTACCGGGCCGGTTGTATTTAGGCATCCACGATCCTGAGGGGCTTTTTTCAACCATCCCGGCCATCAGCACCGGCATATTGGGCATCCTTACCGGCTTATTGCTTAAAAAAGGTGGCGTTACGCAAACGCGCAAGGTAACTACCATGGCTGTAGTGGGTGTCATCTTCCTGCTCCTCGCCCAGATCTGGAACCTCGATTTCCCGATCAACAAAAACCTGTGGACAAGCTCGTTTGTACTGCACGTAGGCGGCTTAAGCCTATTGCTGATGGCTTTATTTTATTATATCATTGATGTAAAAGGCTATCAGAAATGGGCATTTTATTTCAGGGTGATAGGCATGAACTCCATCCTGATTTATATTTCGGGCCACTTTATTAAATGGAGTTATACCACCGAAGGCATTTTCGGATGGATAGGCCAGTTAGTAGGCGATCCTTACAATATCGTAGTAATGGCTATTTGCTTCGTAATGGTAAAATGGGCGTTTTTGTATTATTTATATACCAAGAAGACATTTTTGAGAGTGTAGACCATTGATGAGATATGATTTCGCTGATTCCGTTGATTTTTTTCTGAACCGGGATTAAACAGATTGAAGGATTATAGGATTTTATGGCATCCGGCAAATCCTTCAATTAAAAAAATTCGATATTAAGGTAAAATCCGCTCAATCCTGAAAATCCCCCTCAAATCCCGGTTCAGACATCAGCGAAATCAACGTAATCACCAACAAATCAACGGTCGGCTTTCCCCCAGGCCTGCTGCTCCTCGGGCGTTAAGTAAGTCCAGGCCATAATGCGGCTTACCTTTTGGCCTTGCGACATATTGATGGTTTGCACATCTTTTACGCCTTCTTTTTGAAGGGCATTATATAAGATCCTGAGATTTTCCTTTTTGGATACCAGCGTTGTGAACCATAACACCTGTTTTTCAAACGGCTTGCTCTGTGCCGCCATCAGTTTCAGGAATGCCGCCTCGCCACCGGGATACCAAAGCTCGGTATTTTGACCACCAAAATTTAGTATTGGTTGTTTATCTTTTCTTAAACCCAGGTTATCCCATTTACGGGCTGAGCCGGCAGCAGCCTCTTTGGCTGAAGCATGGAACGGCGGGTTGCAGAGGGTAAGATCAAATCGCTCGCCGGGTTTAATGATCCCTTTAAAGATATCGGCCTTTTTGCTTTGCTGCCTCAATTCAACGGCAACCTTTAACTGGCTATTTTGCTCAACAATACTTTGTGCCGATGCCATAGCCTCCAGGTCGAGTTCTGTGCCAACAAAGTTCCAGCCGTACTCCTTAAATCCCACTATTGGGTAAACCAGGTTAGCACCTACCCCAATATCAAGCACTCGTACTTTTCTGCCTTTACGTACAACACCGTTATTAACAGAAGCAAGCAGATCGGCCGCATAATGGATATAATCGGCACGGCCAGGTATAGGCGGACATAAAAAACCTTCGGGAATGTCCCAGTAGTTTATACCATAATGATGTTGCAGCAATGCCTTATTAAGCGTTTTTACTGCTTCCGGATCGGCAAAATTAATGGTAAAATTATCATATTCATTGGTACGCACAAATGGCCTTAGGGCAGGCGTGGCTTTGATCAATGCTTTAAAATCATACCCCCCGCGGTGTTTATTACGCGGGTGCATATTGGTTTTAGCCTCAGGCTGATTGAGTTTTGATGCTGACAATGGAATAGTGTATTTAGTATATGATTAACCCACAATGCCATTCAGGTCGGCAGGCGAATAATTGATAGATTTTAATGTTTTATGATCAGATGTACGATACACCAGGTACAAGCCATCTATCTCTTTGTAGTATGCATCCGTACCGGCCGTATTCTTATAATGCTCGATGGTTTTTTCGGCCTCCTCAACTGTTTTGCAGGCTTTGCTCATGTTGGAGCGGTGAACCTCGTCAAACAGTTCCTTGAATTTTGAACCCAGGCCAAACTCCAACACAGCTCCCGATAATACATATTGCAGATCGCAAAGAGCATCAGCTACTTCAACCATGTTATTATCATTAACAGCCTGCTGCAGTTCTTTTAATTCTTCGGCAATAAGTTCAATACGCAGATCGCAACGTGCTTTTGAGGGTATTGCAGGTTTTTCAATTATAGGGTGCTTAAAAGTGGCATGAAATTCGGCTACCTGGGTTAATGCACTTAAATCTTTGATCATGTTGTTTTAGGGCGATAAATAAACGGCTAAGTTAACAATTAACCCCAAGGCTTTCAAAAAATTAGTGTTAACTATATTTAGGGGCAAGGTTATAAAACAAAAAAATAAATAAAGCAACACCAATTAATAATGCTGATTATCAATTAATAAAAAGTTAACATCAATAGCAATTATTAACATAAACATAATATTAAAACCACATTATATTAACCTAACTTTGCACCGCGCAGAAAAAAACTGTGCTTCACCCGATCTCTAATCCATTCACATGAAAAACATAAAAGATAAAGCCGCTACTAAACAAGCCCGTAAAACCCTTAAGAAACAATTAAAAGAAAAATTAGTAATCCAGATTGAAACCCTGGTAAGTGAGTTTGGCCCCGATGCCGGCAAAGCTAAAAAAGCTATAGACAAAGCTGCAAAAAACCTGGCAAAAATATTGGCGGCTAAATTAAGTCCTGAAGTACATGCCGCTGCCGCTGAACCCAAAGTAAAAAAAGAGAAGAAAGCGGATGACGCTGTTCCTGTAAAAGCAACAAGCAAAAAGGCCAAAACTACTGAGACTGAACCAACTGCCTAACAAAAGGCATCTTATTTATTTTAAATCCCCAAAAGCCAATTATTAAAGGTTATCGCTTTAATGATTGGCTTTTTACATTTTGGGGCTATCGCGTTGAACAATTTCATGCTATTGCTTGTACCAAAGCCAGGGCAATTTGCGTTTACAAAATTAAAATTCAACGTAACATTTACTTAGGCTAAAACTCTAACTTTAAAGCGCCTTGTTGAAGTAAACGTTAGGTCCGACGCGAAAAATGTAAAAATGCCTATCCCTGATCTACCCAAAAACTACACTGATGAGCAGTTATTACAACTGATGGCCCGCGACAACCGCGATGCCTTTACGGAGTTGTATAACCGGTATTGGGATAAAACCTTTGCTGTAGCCTATCACCGTTTAGATGATGAGCATGAGGCCGAAGAAGTAGTGCAGGAAGTATTTTTAAGCATCTGGCAGCGCCGGGCAAGCCTTAAGTTAACCCATACCATGGCTACTTATCTGTCGGTAGCAGTTAAATACAAGGTGATCAATCATCTTGATCGCCAATACAGGAAACAACAGCACCTGGATGAACTCGCTTTTACCTTGCCTGAAATAGACGATAGCACCATTCAATGGCTGGAGGAGAAAGAACTGCGCCAACGACTTAACCACAGCATCAGCCTCCTGCCCGAAAAATGCCGCATCGTATTCCTGCTTAGCCGCGATGAAAATAAAACCTATGCCGAGATAGCTGCTGAACTGGGCATATCACAAAAAACTGTTGAAGCTCATATGTCAAAGGCACTAAGTTCGTTAAGGCAATCGCTGGGTATTTCTCTGCCGGTGCTAATTTTACTCCTTAGTTAATATACACTTCAGTTTTTAACATAATGAAGCGCGATACAGCCCGATTCAAGGACCTTTGATTCAATTAGTTTTAAGCCTACATTTCCCTTTAAACCTGCGGCTTCCAGCAGACTTCTTCCCTCGCCTACAATTACGGGATGTATAACATAATGGAACTCATCAACCAAACCAAGTTCAATGAGTTGTAAGGGCAGGTTCACACCTCCTATTGAAATATTACCGCCGGCCTGTTGCTTCAGTTTGCGGATCTCGTCGCCAGGGTTTGCTTGACTAATAACAGAGTTTTTATCGTCGGTACTGGTCAGCGTCCGTGAGAAAACAAGTTTTTCAATACGGTCAAATGCCTGTGCAAATTCTCTCTCCTCTTTGGTTGATAAAGGATCTTTTGCGGCATCCGGCCAATAAGGAACCATAAGCTCGAAGGTTTTACGCCCGTATACAATCAGGTCTACATCATCCATAAGTCGGGTAAAATATGCTAATATATCCTTGCCACCGCTAAATTTGGTATGATCGCAGCAACCATCCAGGCTCAGGTTTATACCGTAGATTACTTTTCTCATTTGATTGGTTTTTATTTGGTTAACTAAAATTAGCAATTTTCCGGGCGGCAAAACCGCTCAATTTGCAATGCTGTTACTTATATAGCTTCATGGTACTTTTATAGGCCTTGGAGATACTAAAAAATGTTGCCGCCCCAGGTGAAATCCCTGAAGTCGCCCGCCGGCAAATATCTTCCTGTGAGCAAATATTTTTCTATGCCAATCGCCGCCGCTCGCTGGATAAGTGTCGCGAGGTCGCTCGGCGCAGATGTTTCTTTGACCTCAATGGCCGTATCCCCGTTAAAAATAAAATCAATCTCCTGCCCGGTTCGTTTCTGATAATATTGGATACTCCCCAGGCTTTTTAATTGTATTGCAATTGCATTCTCAAACACCTGCCCACTCGATAACACCCCGCCGGCCAATGTGTTTAATATACCGGTATCGGCAAAATACAGTTTAGTTTGTTGGGATATCTCGCGGTCGATATTCCGGGTAAACGGCGTCGCCTGGTAGATCAGATAGGTATGTTCCAGTAACTGAATATAGGAAGCTATCTTTTGCCGGTTAATACCCGTAATGCTGCTGATCTTGGTGTAGTCCACTTTGTTGCCGGCACGTGCGGCCAATACCCTGACCAGTTTATACAACTCTTCGCTCAATGAATAATCGGACAACAGCTTAACGTCAATCTCGATATAGGAATTGATGATATCTCTTAGCAATTCTACCTTGTCGGCTGGATTTTCTTCCAATACCACTTCCGGGAACCCGCCAAAACGGATATATTCGGTATAGGCGGCCTGAAAGCGGTTATACCAGGCCACGTCAAAAACTTTCCAGGCATATTTAGCAACGCCAGGTGGCGTTTTACCTTTAAAATCCAGAAATTCACTGAAAGATAAAGGGTACATTTCAAATATCCGCTTTCTACCGGCCAGACTTTCCGAGAACCTGTTTTTCATATAATAGGAACTGGACCCGGTAACGATGAATTTAATATCATAAGTATCGTAGAAATATTTTATGACGCTGGGCAAATTTTCAACCAACTGTATCTCATCTAATGCGATAACCGCCGGCAATGAAAAATCCAACCCCATCAATTCAAGTTCATTCTTAATATTCTCGTAATGAGTAGAAGAAAACATCACACGGATCTCTATCCTTTCGCAATCCAAATAAAGTCTGTTACCATTGTCCAACTGGCTCAACAGGTATTTTACTGCAGTACTTTTGCCCACGCGGCGCATACCGGTAATAACTGTTACCTGCTTTTTGGTAGAATGTTCAAGTAGTGC
Source organism: Mucilaginibacter sp. SJ (assembly GCF_028993635.1). Taxonomy (NCBI): domain Bacteria; kingdom Pseudomonadati; phylum Bacteroidota; class Sphingobacteriia; order Sphingobacteriales; family Sphingobacteriaceae; genus Mucilaginibacter; species Mucilaginibacter sp. SJ. Next base: position 6,394,179 of record NZ_CP118631.1, on the reverse strand, counting down.
CTGATAGATTCCTCTTACCTTCATGATGTAAAAATAGTCAAATAACAATACTATATGATAAAATTTAAATCAAATAGTATAATGATTCACGAAGATAATCTTATGCCGGATTCTATTAGAACAGTATCGGCGAACGGTATAGGTGACAAATCTCACTAAAAGAAAACAAGCCTGTAATAAAATTTAATCTCCCACTAAGGGTATCTGCTTCCATCACTGACTATATGTGCAAAAGGTTGAAAGATCAGTTACAATGGAAAACAACACCTACAACGTAAAGGAGCTTGCTCATAAGTTAATGCAGGGCACCATCGGTCCGGATGAAAAAACCTGGCTCGATGCCTGGTATGCCAACTTTAGCGATGAGGAAGTATTGTTATCTGCCTCGAAATACCAAACCCCTGAGCAACTGCGGGAAAGTATTTTGAGTAAGATAACCGCGCAAATGGAAACACCGGGGCAACCTGCGCGTAAGGTACTTACCTTATGGCGAAACATAGCTGCTGCAGCGGCTGTGGTATTACTGGTTACGTTTGCCGCGCTTTACAAAAACCAGGTATTGGAAGTTATTGATCCAGCCAAACAGGTTGAATTGGTTACAGAGCCTGGCAAACACCGGCAAATCAGTTTGCCCGATGGTACCCGGATCTGGCTTAGTCCCGGCAGCCGGATCAGCTACCCGGACAAATTCAGGACTAAAGAACGTTTGGTAATACTGGAGGGTGAGGCGTTTTTCGATGTAGTACATGATGAGGACCATCCATTCGTTATCCAATCGGGACAGCTTAAAACCGTTGTATTGGGTACCAGCTTTAATGTTAAAGCCTATCCCGATCAGATTATCTCTGAAGTTACGGTTATCAGCGGAAAAGTGGCCGTGCAGGAGCATAACCTGCCCAAAAGCCAGCAAGCTATTATGGTACTTAATCAAAGGGCCTTGTATAACAAAGCTGAGAGATCGTTAATTAAGGAAAATTATCCCAATGCCTCCAAATTTCTTTCACAGCGTACCGGCTTGTTCAGTTATGACGGAGCGTCACTGCAAACCGTAGTTGACGACCTGTCGCATCAGTATGGTATCCGCATAAACCTCACGCCGGATATCACCCAAAAAGGCTTTTACGGCCATATCAACACGAATGAGCCCATCGACAAAACGTTTAATAAACTTTGCGCCGTAATGGACCTTCGCTGGAAACTGGTCGAAGGCCAATATTTCCTGCAATCTTTATCATCCAGCAATTAACCTTTTCATTCTAAAAACATCATCCCTAAAGGATAGAAAACCACACCAACAATTTAAAGCAACTATGAAAACCAACAGACCGGCATGGCCCTCCATGCTGATTTGCGAAATAACGCGAATACCCTTCCGAACGGCACTCTGCATGTTATTACTTTTAATGATGGCAGTAAGCGAAGCACAAGCACAGGGGCCTTTAGATAAACCCTTTACTATCAGCATCGATAACGAACCGCTTAAACAGTCTTTGGATAAGATCACGGCTGCCTGCGGTGTAAGGTTCACCTATAACGAAACTGTTGCCAAAAGCACAGTAAAGGTTAGCCTCAACGCCAAAAATCAACCTTTAGGCGATGTATTACGCAAAGCCCTTGCTCTGCACCCTTTTAGTTTTACGGTGCTGGATAATGAGGTACTGATCAAATATGATGAGACTAAGATAAAAAAGCGGGCAGCCGCTCCGGCAGACGGGAAATACACCGTAAGCGGCACCATTAAATCAAAACAAACCGGCGAAACGATCATCGGGGTAAGCATCAGGGTTGCCGGTGTAAACGCGGGCACATCCAGCAATGAATACGGTTTTTATTCGCTCACGCTGCCTGCCGGCAATCACGAGCTTTTGGTAACTGCCATGGGGCAAAAAGCCGCGGTTGTTCCGGTATCATTAGCCGGTAACCTTCGTTTAAATATCGAACTGGAAGACAATGCCCAGCAATTACAGGAAGTAACCGTTAAAGCGGCGCCTGCCGGTGCCCGCGACCTGGCCAGCCCGCAAATGGGCGTTGAACACCTCAGCATCCAGGAAACCAAAAACATTCCGGTGCTGCTTGGCGAGCGTGATGTGATCAAAACCATCCAATTACTGCCCGGGATCAAATCGGCCGGGGAAGGCAGCGGCGGTTTCTTTGTTCGCGGTGGCGCAACCGATCAAAACTTGATCCTGTTGGATGAGGCCCCCGTATACAATGCATCGCATCTGCTGGGTTTCTTCTCCACCTTTAACTCGGATGCCATCAAGAACATCAATATTTATAAAGGCGATATGCCCGCGCAATATGGCGGCAGGCTTTCATCTGTACTGGATATTAAAATGAACGATGGTAACAACCAGAAGTTTGGCGTAAGTGGCGGCATTGGCCTTATAGCCGCGCGTATCAATGCCGAAGGGCCTATTCAAAAGGGCAAATCTTCCTTTCTGATTTCCGCACGGCGTACATATGCCGATGCTTTCCTGGCCTTATCAAAAGACAGTATTGCCAAAAAAAGCCAGCTTTATTTTTATGACCTTAATGCTAAAGCCAATTATGTTTTAGGCGATAAAGACAGGTTGTTTGTTTCGGGATATTTTGGAAAGGATGTGCTTAAGGCTGCCGATATAGCCGGTATTAACTGGGGCAATACCACGGCTACCCTGCGCTGGAACCATATTTTTAACAGTCAGCTATTTTCAAACACCTCGCTCATCTACAGCAATTATGACTATAAGCTTAACATTAAGCAGGATGTAAACGAATACAATATTTATTCACAGATCCGCGACTTTAACTTTAAGGAAGACATGCAATGGTATGCCGGCGGCAAAAACACCATCAGTTTTGGTGTAAACAGCATTTATCATACCATTAAACCGGGCGAAATTTCTGCTACCGGTAACTCCGGCGTTATATCTCAAAGCCTGCAAAACAGGTATGCCCTTGAAAACGCCGCTTATGTTACCAACACCTGGAAAGTAACAGACCGCTTTACCCTAACCTACGGGGTACGCCTGTCAGCCTTTACCATACTTGGCTCAGGCGACTATTATGACATTGATGCTGACGGGAACATCGTAGGCTCTAAACATTACACTTCCGGCCAGGAGGTAAAAACCTATGTTAATCCTGAGCCCCGAATTGCAGCAGCTTTCCAGCTAAATGATGTTAGTTCTATCAAGGCATCATACGCCCGTAATGCGCAAAACCTGCATTTGATCTCCAACTCTAATTCGGGTTCACCAACGGATAAATGGGTGGCAAGCACCAACCTGATCAAACCCGAAATTGCCGATCAGTTCTCTGTAGGCTATTACAAGGATTTTAACGAGCATAATTATGAATTTACCGTTGAAAGCTATTATAAAAAACTGCAAAACCAGATAGATTACCGCAATGGCGCCAATGTGTTTACCAACCAACCCATAGAAACACAGTTGCTTTTCGGGAAAGGCCGGTCCTACGGTGCCGAGTTTTTGCTAAAGAAGAAAACCGGCAGGCTTAGCGGCTGGATCAGCTATACCCTGTCAAAATCTGAACGGATGATTGACGGCATCAATAACAATCAGTGGTACAATGCCCGCCAAGACCGCACCCATGACATTGCCATTGTAGCCATGTACAAAGCCAGCGAAAAATGGACATTCTCGGCCAACTTTGTTTACTATACCGGCGATGCCGTGACCTTTCCGAGTGGTAAATACCAGGTTGACGGCGTAACTTATTACTACTATACCAACCGAAATGCCGACAGGATGCCGGCTTATCACCGTTTAGACCTGGGAGCCACCAGGCAACTTAAGAAAACGGCTAAGTTTCAGTCTGATTTAACATTCAGTCTTTATAATGCTTACGGTAACCCTAACGCCTATCGCATATTTTTCCGCGATAACAAAACCGACGCAAGCCGTACCGAAGCTGTGCGTACTACTTTATTCACCTTTGTACCTTCGGTTACCTATAACTTTAAATTTTAAGCCGATGAAAAACACTATAAATTATATAACTATTCTGCTTTTTGCAGCAACCTTAAGCAGTTGCGAAAAAGCCATCGACCTTAAACTGAAAGATACCACTCCGCAATATGCGGTTGAAGGTGTATTAACCAACGAGGCCGGCGGTTGTAAAGTATTATTAAGTAAGACCAAAAACTTTACTGATAATAATGATTTCAATGGGATAGGCGGTGCTATCGTCACCATTGCCGATGATAATAACAATGTTTACCCGCTTACAGCTACAAGTACCGGCATTTACCAGAACAGTACTTTAACAGGCACCCCTGGCCATACCTATCAGCTTAGTGTGAGTGTTGATGGCAAAACATTCACCTCAAGCTGCTTAATGCATCCCGCCGTTCCCTTAGATAGTATTTACCTGGTTAAAGACGAACTTGAAAATAACAAGGACGGCACCCCTCGTAAATATGTTACCGTACGATATGACGACCCTATAGCTGCCAAAAACTATTACCGCTTTGTACAGTATGTAAACGGCCGCAAAGAGGAAACAATTATGCTGGAAGATGACGAATTTACCAACGGACAGGAAGTGAACAACAACCTCAGGTTTGACAACAGCAACGATAACCCGGCACGTGATATCCGCCCCGGCAACCAGGTAACCATTGAAATGATGAGCATTGACCAGGCCGTTTACAAATACTTTTACAGCCTCAGTAACAGCGCCAACGGCGATGGCAATAACGCCGCCCCGGCAAATCCGTTAACCAATATCAAGGGCGGCGCGTTGGGCTATTTTAGTGTGCATACGGTGGAGAGGAAGGTGTTGACAGCGCCTTAAAGCCAGAGTAAAAAGGGCCAGTCTGTGCGATTCCCTTCTTTAGAGGGGTTCAGGGGGTGTGTTTTTCTGTGCGATAATAAACGCCGATGAAACACACCCCTGCTATCGCTGCCTCCTTCACGCGCCTTCTCAAGAGGGAATTTTTCAATAAACCTTCCTAACCTGTACCGCATTCAATATCGCTTGCCCGGTTATCGCTTTAAAGCTGATCGTTATGCCCTCCGCACCAACGGTAACAGGTAACTTAGTCGAATAAGCCTTTAACGGCTCAAGGTAGTTACTGTTACTCAAACCTTCAATAACGGTTTGCCCGTTTATAAGCACATCAAAACTCCGGGTAACGGCGGTTTGTTTTTGGGTTGAATTATTGAGGTTATAAACCAGTTGCGGCGAATTATCGTTAGTAGTCAATTCGGCAAAGTGCAGCGTAACTTCATATTTCCCGGCAGGCACATCCAGCTTAAAATCATTTAAACCTACGCGCTGTGTTTGATAAATAGGATCGTAATTGGTTTCGAGGATATTTTTGTTGGAGCCATACGGCAACTGTACGTTTTGGCCGAGGGTAAATACCTCGCCGCCCACATAGCCCCAACTGCCTTTGGCATAAGCCTGCTCCGGTACCCAAACCTGGTGAAGCTTATCGTCAACCAGCTGGCGCTTATCTCCAAGGCTTACATTGAGTTCGGTAAATGGTGTTTGCGGATTGTTCAAATCATGAGGGATAAGATTAAAATCAACCGTCATAAAATCTTCCTGGCTATCCCCCTCACCTGCTGTAGCCTTAAGGGTATTTTTTCCGGACACAAAAGGAACAGTAAAAGTCGCCAGGCCATCCTGCACAGCCTTACTTTCCAATAGCTTGCCGTTAAGCCATAATTTCACCTGGGGTTGGTTACTATACACGGTTAGCGGCTGAGGGCAAACGTTATTCCCGTTGGCGTTACCTGCTTTTAGTGTACTTGTACCTATTTTGATAAAAGACTGTTTCAACAAATTGGCCTGGTAAAAAAGGTAAGCCTCCTTTGGCTGGCGATCATTGGTTAGCAAGCCTTTCGTATTGATATGCGGGGTGGCCTCCTGCCGCATTTCGGCGTTAAAATCAATGAGGTTCCAGATGGCGCCACCAGCCACAAAAGGCAGCTTTTTAATGCGTTCCAGGTAGTATTGGTGGTATTTTACTTCGTACTCAACCGTTTTATCAAACCGCTGCAGATCAAAACTATGCAGACGGCTATCGGCATCGGCCCCGTATTCGGTAATGATCATGGGCTTGGTCGGGAGCATTTGATGATGCTTTTCCAAAAACTTATCCAATCCGGCAAAATCTTTAATATACCAGCCATAGTACAGGTTCCAGCCTACAATTTGCGGTACAGCGGCAAGCCCAGTGTTATAATACCTGTCGAAATCACCATGGCAGGGGATCATGGTATAGCGCGACGGATCTTCCTTACGGGTAAGGCTGTCTATTTGCTTAGCCAAATTAACAAGGTTAACGAAATATTTTTTCTGCTCATCCGATCCCCATTTATACCGCGGCACGATCTCCACCTCATTCATGTAAGCCCAGATGATAATACTTGGATGGTTATAATTCTGGCCAATCATTTCCAACTGCATGTGTTTGGCATCTTCGGCAAAGGCTGCGGTTTCGGTGATCCGGTTAACATCAGGTGTTTCTACCGATGCCAGGATACCCAGTTTGTCACAAGCTTCCAATACCGATTGATCCTGTGGGTAATGCGCTATGCGAATAAAATTAGCTCCCATTGCCTTCAGTAACTCCACATCATGAATATTGATGGCATCGGGGATAGCATTGGCCATCCCCTGGAAATCCTGGTGACGATTGGTGCCTATTAGCTTAACAGCATTTCCGTTTAAAAAGAAACCTTTATCAGCATCAAAACTAAACCAGCGGAAACCCAAAACAGTGCTTGTTTCATCGAGTTGTTGTCCGTTTGAAGTATCCATAATCTTTGAAACCACATGGTACAAATAAGGGGCATCCGGCGACCATAAATGCGGGTTAGGCACTGTTTGCTTCTGGATAAACGCAAACTTATTACCAGCAGTTAAAACAAGCGCACTTTGTATTTTTGTGACAACTTTGCCATCGGCATCCACTACTTCACTTATGACCTTAACTTTAGTTTTATTCGCTGACAGGTTATTTATTGTTCCTTCAATCAGCAATTCCCCTTTTTGGGCACTCACAGAAGGTGTTTTTATTCGGATGCCGGGCGAAGCCAATTCACTATCAAATGCTACCTGATTGGAAGCCACTACGTATACATCACGGTAAATACCGCCGTAAAATGTAAAATCTGCATCAAGCGGCGGGATATCTTCATTGTGGCTGTTATCCAGCTTCACCATCACCTCATTGGCGGTTAAGCTATCTTTTGCAAAAGGCTTCAAATAAGTGTTTACCGGGATGTTAAAAGCGGTATATCCACCAATATGCTTTCCGGCAAGTTTACCGTTTACGTATACTTCGGCCACCTGGTTAGCTCCTTCAAAAAATAGCGAAAGTTGCTTATTCTTCCATTGGGTGGGCAGGTAGATAGTCTTTTTATACCAGCCTATGCCACGGTAATATCCCGGTTCATCGTCATTGGCATCAGTAGTGTTCCAGCTGTGGGGCAGGGAAATCTTTTGCCAGGCCGAAGCATCGGTTGTTGCGGCGGGCAAACCGGCAATATCTCCTTTGTGAAAAGCCCAGCTGGTATTGATGCTTTGTTTAATAGTGGTTTGCGCGAACAATAATGCGCTGCAGAAGGACAGGGTAAGGGCAACAGTGGTTTTTTTGAACATCTGGCAGACCGGTTTTAAAAGGTGGGGCTAAAATAGGGGTATTTTTTAAAAAACGCAGTTCACAATCAGTTACAAAAACGCAGATCATATCATCATTCAAATAAATTCATAAATTTAGCATGTGCAAGATTACCTTTTATTCATAGATACCGAAACCTCCGGCCTGCCCAAAAAGTGGGACCTGCCCTATTGTGATAACGACAACTGGCCTTATGCCCTGCAGGTGTCGTGGATTGTGTACACCAATGACATGCAGGAGGTAAAGCGTGAAGATCATTATATTAAAGACAATGACTTTACCATCAGTCCAAAAGCATATGCTGTTCATGGCCTTACGCAGGAGTATTTGGTTGAGCACGGCGAATGGCGCAAAGATGTAATGACCATGCTGGCTAATGACCTGCTTGAATATGAACCATTGGTAATAGGTCACTTCATTGAGCTTGACCTGAATGTTGCCGGCGTTGAGTTTTACCGCACAGGGATCACCAATCCGCTTCAAAATTTAAAAACCTTTTGTACCATGCTGGCTACCACCAAGTGGGTACAAAACCCGCAAACCAAGTATTTAAGGTTAAACCAACTGTACGAAGTACTGTTTAACAAAACATTCGACAGGCAGCACAACGCCCTTGAAGATGCCGAGGCTACTGCCGAATGTTTTTTTGAGATGCTTAAACGCGGCGACATTACCGAAGAGAGCGTAGCACACCAGGAAGTTTACCTGCAAAAGATCCGCTCCGAAAAAAAATACCTTTTACCCGCAGCCATCGTTTTAATACTGATCATCATCATAGCTTTTTGGTTATATGGTTCAACGTCTTGAATTTTTAAGTAAAGTATCCCCTTTTAACCTGCTCCCGGCCGATGTACTTGAACAGGTTGCCGACCAATTGCAGGAGATCCGTTATAGTAAAGACACGGTTATTTACCAGCAGGAAGTAACCAAAATGCGCGGCGTAGACATCATTGCCGAAGGTGAATACGAATCCTTTTTTTACGACACCCAGCAAAATAAGCGGTTGTTAGAGCACCACCATTCGGGCTATTGCTATGGCGGTATTTCGGTGTTGTTGAACCGCAAGCAATCTATCCGTACGGTGGTTGCTAAGAAAGGAACTACCGTTTTCTTTTTACATCGCAAAGATTTCCGGTCGCTGTGCAAAGCTTACGAGGATTTTGTACAATATTTTACTGCCGATTTTGGCAAACGGATGCTCAATGATGAGTTTGCCCATTTTTATAAACGCCCGGCAACGTTTGAGGAAAGCTACATAGCTTCCGAGCAAATGTATTCGCGCAAAATTGAAAGCATTGAATACCGTGAGATCGTTTCCTGTCCGCAAAGTACCCCGGTTTATGAAACGGCACGGTTGATGGCCAAACACAAGGTGAGCTGCATTTTTATCCGCGATGAGCAAGCCAAAATTGTGGGCTATGTAACCGATATCACCCTGCGCGATAATGTGGTTTCCAAACAGGCTGATACCGCACAAGCGGTCGGCAACATTATGGATAACCCTATCGTTTGCATCAGCACCAACGCTTATGTATACGAAGCTATTTTGATGATGTTCCGTACCAAAACCCGGTATTTACTCATCAAAAACGGGGATGAATTTGTAGGCAGCATCAGCAGGAATAAATTATTGTCCGAGCAGGCGCAATCGCCCCTGGTGTTCATTCAATCGGTAAAACAAGCCATTTCAGTACAGGAGCTTAAGCGCAAATGGGAATCGGTGCCGCAAATGGTTACGCAATTGCTTGGTCGCGGTGTAAACGCCGAAATTGTAAACCAGGTGATCACCACTATTGCCGATACCATCGCCATAAAAGTAATTGAAAGCGTTATTGCAACCATGGGCCAACCGCCAGCCAAATTTGTTTTCATGGTGCTTGGCAGCGAAGGCCGTAAAGAGCAAACCTTTAAAACCGACCAGGATAACGCCATTATTTATGAAGATAAAGCCAACGAGCAGCGTGAGTTAGTGCGCGAATATTTCCTGAACTTTGCGCAGCAGGTATCCGAAAAGCTTGATCATATCGGCTTCAGCTTTTGTACCGGCGGCTACATGGCCCAAAACCCCAAATGGACGCACTCCCTCTCCCACTGGAAACGCAATTATGAAAGTTGGATGACCGAGGCCGTACCCGAAACTGTGATCCAGTTCTCTACCTTTTTTGACTGCCGGTACCTCTATGGCGAAGCCGGCATTATGGATGAGTTAAAAGAGTTTCTGGACGAGGAATTGCAAAAACCTTTGGGTAAGATCTTTTTCCATATGGCTAAAAATGCTTTGCAGTACGAGCCCCCCCTCACCTTTTTCAAAAACATCAAAACGTTTACCAAAGGTAGCCAGGAAGTTTTCGACATTAAAAAATCAATGACCCCTATCGTCGACCTGGTGCGGATGTACGCCCTGCGCCACCGTATTTTTGAGATGAATACAGGCGAGCGGTTGAAGGCGCTAAAAGAGAAAGGTGTGTTCAACGAAAAAGAGGTTCATGAGCTGATCCAGTCGTACTATTTTTTAATGGGTCTGCGCCTCCGCAACCAGGCCTCCCAAATTATCCGGGACCGCACCGAACCCGACAACTACATCGACCCGGATAAACTCACCAAAATTGAAAAAGTGGCCTTAAAGGAGATCTTTAAAACAATAGATAACTTTCAAACAAGGATAAAGATGGAGTTTACGAATAATTTGTTTGGGTGATGAATGTTGGTCTTAATCAATATCACGTTTACATATTGAAGTGTGCTGATGGCTCATATTACACTGGAATAACTAATAATATTGAGCGAAGATTGATTGAGCATCAATCAGGCGAGAACCCTACTTGTTATACTTTTAAACGACGACCATTGAAACTGGTTTTTAATGAAGTATTTAACGACGTTAATCAAGCTATTGCTTTTGAAAAGCAAGTTAAAGGTTGGAGGAGGGAGAAGAAAGAAGCTATCATAAACGGCACCTGGGATCTTTTACCGGAATTAGCTAAAGCGAAAAATCAAAAAAATAGCCCTGTCACCCGGAGCCTGTCGAATGGTTGCTCGCAGAGGCCTACCCACCATGCTTCGAGAGCCTACCCATGACAACTTAAAATGGGTGTCATGCTGAGCCCGTCGAAGCATGGTGGGCAGGGCCTCTCCGCACGAGTCTTCGACGGGCTCAGACTGACAGGCCAGCTTTTATCATCTCACCTTCAGAGGTCTCGGATTTAAACACTCAGTATGACAGCCGTTTTTATCACCATGAGGCTGCATGTCCCCATAAATTTGTCGAAGGGTCGCGCGCAGAGGCCCTGCCCACCATGCTTCGACGGGCTCAGCATGACACCCATTTTTGCTGTGTGTCGGCCTATCACCCTGAGCTTGTCGAAGGGTCGCGCGCAGAGGCCTGCCCACCATGCTTCGACTTAGCTCAGCATGACATCGGTTTTTTGCTGTGCGCCGGCCTGTCACCCTGAGCTTGTCGAAGGGTCGCGCGCAGAGGCCTGTCCACCATGCTTCGACTTAGCTCAGCATGACACCGGTTTTTTGCTGTGCGCCGGCCTGTCACCCTGAGCTTGTCGAAGGGTCGCGCGCAGAGGCCCTGCCCACCATGCTTCGACTTAGCTCAGCATGACATCCATTTTTTTGCTGTACACCGACGTTTTTACCCCCCCATCTCCTCCAGCCTCGCATAAATCTCTATCATCGCTGCCTGATCTATCAGGCTTTTGATGCGATGCGGGCCGAGCAGGTTTTTATCGTTCCGTTCCTGTTGCCATATGCGGTTGGCGTCGTCAACAAAAAAACGAAATTGTGTTTTATCTTTATCAACACGGTAAAGTTCCTGATAACCGCGAAGTAAAACCGCATTGAACCAGTAATTGCCGGGCAGCCGGTTGTTGCGGTAAAAATATTGTTCGGAAGCTTTGGCTATGCGGCGGGCCTCGGTCAGGTATTTTTTATCATGGGTGATGTTATAGAGCAGCACATTGGCCTGCAGCATGGTACCCGCGTTGTAAGTATAAATAGCCGAGTCAATCTTTAACGACGGCACCTTTATGTTATCATAAAACAAGCCGGATGGCGCCTGCAGGTTCTTGTTTGTCCAGTTATAAGCCAGCAACGCGGTATCTAAATACTGTTTACGGCCGGTTGCTTTGTACAACTGCAATGCCACCAAAATCCCCGGACCATTTGAGCAGGTATTTTTACTTTTCCGGTTGCCTTCTTCCCAATAAAAACCGCCGCCGGCCTCATTGGTATAACCGGTTAGTAAAAAGCGGTAGATCATTTTAGAGGTTTCAAGATATTGTTTGTAATGGGTACGATCATAGGCATCCATCAGGGCAATGGCCACCCACTCGTTATCATCATAAAAACGCGAATCCCGTTTTTCTTTTGCTACCATGGCCTGGTAAGCCGGTGCCGGTGAGCGCGGTGAATAATATTGCTGAATGGCAACCATTACGGGTTTAAGGTATTGCTTTGAAGGCTCCAGCACTTCCATTTCGTTAGCAGCCTGTACCAGGGCACAAAGTGGCCACAAAAACGAATGGTTGCCCTTATTCTCAACCGAGTCGGTAGTTTCAAGATACAGCCCCGTCTTTGTGTCGGCAAAATAGCTGTTGATGTTTTGATTGATGATCTTTATTCGCTCTTTATAACCGGGCGTTTGGGCACTTGTACTTAAAGCAACAGAGAGGAAAAGCAGGGTAATCAATTTAATTTTCATAGATAATTGTATTTGAGACAGGTATAATTCAGGTACTAAAATAAGCCATAAAAGTGGTTGAATACTTTTATGGCTTTTATTGTTACAAAGCTGTTTGTTTAAAATTTACCGGCCGCTTTCAGCGTTGCGGCAGCTTCAACCATCATCACACCGCTTAACTGGGTGGTAAGGTCTGTTGTTCCCGATGGTTTCTTTTTCCAATCAGGACTGATCATGAGCGATGGTCTTTCGATACCTGCCGTATATAGCGTTTCGGCATTAAATTTCAGGAAGCTGATAAACTTAGTCTTGTCGGTTTCAGCAACATCGGGGTCGAGGGCCAGCAGTGTAAGATACCTGATCAGGATCCCCTTAAATAAACCACCGTCGCCCTGTCCTTCCGATTTCAGGATGCCGCCGGGTGAAATATCTGTATCATTAATGGTGGCATTGGCTGTGTTTACCGCATCGGTAAGGTAGGCAGCATCTTTGGTAACATGATAAAGCTCCAATGCAGCCCCGATAAACACACCCTGGTTATAGGTAAATTTCCACTTGCTGATCTGCCCGTCGCCATTGGCGTTGATACCATCCCAGATAATGCCCGAAGGATCAAGCAGGGTTTTCTTAAGCCAGGTGTACAGGCGTTTTGCTGTCGTGAGATCGGCCTCATTTTTCTCCAAAGCATATAAACGGGCCGCAAAGATGATGGCCGGAGCATTTGCAGGTGTATTTTTATAATCCAACTGATTTTTACGCCAGGCTATGCCGCCGCCCTGGTTGCTGTTTTCGCCGGTTTGAATATCTGTCCAAAGCGTATGGGCCGCTGTTAGATAAGCGGCATCCTTGGTAGCATTGTAAGCCCTTAGTGTAGCCAGATCCAACCATTCCATATCATCGTAAAAATTATTGGAAAGACCGCCGTTAGTAGTTTTTATCCCGGCTAAAAGCGAGCTCATTCTTTGTTTGTAGATATCATTATTGGTGCGCAGATAGGCATCGGTAAAAATATCAAGCGTATGCGCGTTAGGCCAGTAGTTAAATGTGGTACTACCCGCGTTATTCGCTACAAAGTAGTTGCCGTTGGCTGATATGAAAGTTGTGTATGTTTTTTCCTGTAATGAATCGGCTGTTTCGGCGTACTTATATTGCACCTTTGCCGAAGCTTTGTTACCATACAAGGGGAACGGTTTATCCTTTAGGCATGATGAAAAAGTCATGGCCATGCCGCCCACAAGGACACCAGTAGCTATGTTGAGTAATTTATTTTTCATAAAATATCTTTTATCGTCAACCTGCCGCCATGTTTTGGCAACACGGTGGCAGGTAGGCGGTTAATATTATTTAACAGTAACAGAGTGGGTATAAGCAGCAGCATCAGCGCTAAAGTCAACCACGATATCGGCGTTGTGATTATCGGCTGCACCGGTAAACTTAAAGCAGAAATCATATTGCGAGTTGTTAACCGGCACCATGTACCAGAATGATTTGGCTGTATTGGCATCCGGGCGACTGTTATCCGAATTTTTGCTGCCATAAAACTGGGTTGAAGTGTTACCCGCAGCATCTTTAAAGGTAAAGCGGAACTTGTAACGCTCATCCCTACCCCACGATTCCTGGTGAAATACAATAGAAGCGTTATCTATTTCCCATTTACCACCGGCTTTGTAAGGTAGCGGGAACCATACTTTATTATCTGCCGCAAACCATAAACCAACCTCGGTTACTTCGGTTATAGTAGCCGATGCAGATGTAAAGTCAACTACGATACGCTCAACTTTAGTTGCGCCGGTTACGGTAGTGCTACCATCTTTCAGCAGCTTAATACCATCGATAGAATAGGTAGCGGGCGTGCCTGTGTTACGCTCGGCGAAGTGATAAGTACCTGCTTTTAATGAAGTCCAGGCCTCAAATACACCAGCAGCAGTTTGTTTAAAATGCACAGCTTTGCTTAAGTCGTCGCCGCCTTCGGTAGCCGAACCTGTCAGGTACAGATCGGCAGGAATATCGGTAAAGCCGGCAGCACGCTGAACCTCGATGATGCTCGAAGCCGTAGCTTTAACAACGTTGATGCCTTTTGATGACATTACAGTCCATTTCAATTTACCGGTAGCCTGCGGTTGGATCCCCGCTAAATCGGCCACCTTATTCAGGTCTTTGTAGGAGATGGTAAGCTTGTTGTAGAGTCCGTTAGCATCTGAAGGAATAGTGTAAATCGGCTTTGAAAAATCGCCGCCCTCTTTATCAAAGGCAACCTCGTACAAAACCAATCCATTGTCTTCGGCGTGAGCCTCTGCCCATTCAAAGGTGGCCGAACCTGTTACCGGCTCTAACTGGATGAATTTGTTATTTGCAGGAGCAAACAGGTTGGTTACTGCCGATACCTGTGTATGTTTTAAGGTTTTGTCCTTTTTACAGCCTGTAATTATTAAAATGGCTATGATGCCTGCCATGAGGCAGTATGTAATATTTTTCATGATCGTAATTGATTATAATGTCTTTTTATAAATAATTAATGATTTACCAGCCCGGGTTTTGAGTTAGGTTAGGATCAACGGCGCGCTCATCACGTGGGATTGGCCACAGGTAGTTTTTACCCTTGTCAAACGTGCGCAGGTTAGCCCTGATGTAACCATTATCAACCGAAGCCGGGCCAAATTTTGCGCCGTGGGCCCATCCATTCAATACGGTTTCGGCTGTATGCCAGCGGCGGATATCAAACACGCGCAGGCCTTCCATAGCCAGCTCTACCCGGCGCTCGTTACGTACAATGTTCCGCAATTCTGCCTGCCCGGTTGCACTGAAGTTAAGTGCGGGAGCATCGGTAAAACCGGCACGGGCGCGAAGCGCTTTAATGGTTTTATCCCAAACACCGGCATCCAACTGGCCAAGCTCATTTTTGGCTTCGGCGTACATCAGCAACACATCGGCATAACGGATCAGGATGAGGTTTAAAGCAGACTGGAAGTTTACGGCAGATGTAGGGTCGTAATACTTACGGGTATAATAAGCGGTAGGCGAGCTTACTTTGCCAGGCGCGTATTCATCGGGCTTGGTGGCTCCAGGATCATCGCCCGGTTTGGTATAAATAACCTGTACGCTGTTATCCGGCTTTTTCCATTTATAACCGTTGTACACCACGGTATAGGTAAGCCTTGGGTCGCGGTTTACATACGGATTGTTTTCGTCATAACCCGAACCCGCATCGGTAATCTTTTTACCATTTTCCATCAGGTAGCTGTCAACCAGTTCCTGGGTTGGGGCAAGGGCATTTAAGCGGGCACCAACGGCAAGCGGCGCCATATCAAAAAAGTTGCTGTATGTTTTCACATCCGGTACATACTCCAGGTCGAGGATCACCTCACTGTTGTATTCATTCTGCGGTAAAAACAAACCTTCGTACGATGGGAACAGGCTATATGTACCATTGCTGTTATCGTTCATCAGCTTTTCGCAGGTGGTTGCCACATCCTGCCAGCGACTTTCATATAGCAGCACCCTGGCTTTAAGAGCGATGGCTGCACCTTTAGTGATCCGGCCCCTGTCGGCATCTTTATAAGCGGTATTCACCGGCAAATCAGTTGCGGCAGCGTCAAGTTCTTTTAAAACAAAATCAACTACCTGAGCCTTCGGCGTACGGGCAATAGTTTTTGATTCATCAATGCTAAGGTCTTTATCAAACAAAGGCACATCGCCCCACCAGGTTTCCAGCATAAAATAATGAAAAGCGCGGATAAACCTTGCTTCGGCTTTCATGCGCGCCTTTAGGGTTGCATCCATAGCAGTTACCCTGTCCACATTCTCTAAAAAGATGTTGCAGGTTTTGATACCGCTGTAGTGGAACCCCCACTCCTGTTTGATACGCCCTAACGACGGATCATATGTACCAGCGGCAAGCGAGGCAGCACCCTGGTTGTCACCGCGGCCATTGTATGCATTGTCCGACGCTCCTTCATTGTAAAAGAAATAGTCGTTGCTGAACATTTGCGAATAAGCGGTATTAAGCACCGCGCCGGCTTTTTCGGTGGTAGTCCAGAAATTGCTGTCGGTGAACTTATTGGTAGGCGCCAGATCGAGTTTTTTACAGGCCGATAAACTGGCCAGCAACACTAAAAAGGCGGTTTTATATGTCGAATATTTTTTCATGATGGATAGTGTTATAGGGTTACATCTAAACCAAAGCCATAGTAAATTGGCGTTGGGTATGATCGCGCGCTGTTGGCACCACCGGCCCCCAGGTTACTGTTAAATTCCGTCGATTCCGGATCGATAAATCTCACGCCCGAAAACGTAAGCAGGTTTTGGCCCGATACATACGCCCTCAGCTTTTGTAAACCCAGCAGTTTGGCCCAGGCATTAGGAAGTGTATAACCTACCTGTACATTCTTTACGCGCAGGTATTTGCCATCAAACAAATACATATCCGAACCACGCCTGAAGTTGTTTTCGTTTGACTGACTGCCGCTGGCCGCGAGGCGGGGGAAGCGGGCATCGGGGTTTTGAGGTGTCCAGTAGTCAAGCTGATGCTGATAGATAACCTGCGAGTAGTTTACGTGAAACGGCTCAACCTGCTCGCCCCTGATAAACATGCTGCGTTTACCTACGCCCTGTAAAAACAGGTTAAAGTCAAAGCCTTTATAGCTTACATTATATGTAAAGCCGAAAGTTAAACGGGGGAACGGGTTACCGAAAACAAACTTATCATTATCGTCAATTACGCCGTCGCCGTTAACATCAACATAGCGGTTATCGCCGGGCGATACGGTTAAACCGGTTGGCTTAGGGCCTGTTTGAATATCGTGAAGGTTTTGGAAATAGCCGTCGCGTTTTAAAGCAACATATGAGCCTATCGGCAAGCCTACGCGGTTGATCACCTGCATCTCATCATAGCTTTTTAGCTGATCGCCGCCCTCAAGGTAAAGCACCTTGTTTTTGCTATCGGCCACGTTGAAGCTAAAGGAGTGTTTAAAGTTTTGCGTAGTGAGGTAATAGTTAACTGTTAGCTCCCAGCCATGGTTTTGTACTTTACCGGCATTATAACTTGGCAAGCCGGCTCCAAATGTTCCCGGCACAATGGGCGGCAGCAGGATATCGCGGGTAGTTTTATTAAAGTAGTCGATAGCAACGGTAAGGCTGTTTTTCAGGAAACCTGCGTCAACCCCAATATTAAGGGTTGCAGCACGTTCCCAGCGCAAATCGGGATTGGCAAAAGCTATAGCCGTACCGCCCACGCCCGAGTTGTTAAAGCCGTAAGCATTTTGGAAGGGGCCGTAAGTACGCAGGTACTGGTAATCGCCAACACTTTGGTTACCTAAAATACCGTATGATGCACGCAGTTTCAAATCGCCGATATTGTTACGATAGTTTTGCATGAAGCGCTCTTCGGTAAGGCGGTAACCACCCGATACCGATGGGAAGAAAGCGCCGCGATTTTGCGGTGCAAATTTTGATGAAGCATCTACACGAAAATCAAACTCACCGTAATATTTGTTCATGTATGAATAACTCGCCCGGCCAAATAATGAATTAAGACTGGTTTCGGTAGTTCCGTTATTAGATGCTGTTGAGCTGGGGTCGATAATAGTACCTGTGGTAGGTGTGCCCAGTTCCGGGTCGGTATATTTAAGATGGATGCTGTTTGCCTTAGCCGTGGTAGATTCGTTAGCCACACCTACCAATACATCAACATTGTGCGATTTATTGAAGGTTTTAGCGTATTCGGCCAATAGCTGGGTATTGGTAAACAGGTTCTTGTTATTATCATCGTTGGTATTCCTGTCGGCGCCATAAGTACCTGAAGGATAAAAGTTAACCTGCTTAACCCTGGTAAACTGATGGTTTGCGAGCAAACGACCGCCAAAAACAGCTTTCAGTTTAAAATCTTTAGTAACCGACAGCTCGGCATTTAAATTACCCAGCAGGTTGTCATCATCATGGGTACGGTAACCGCCCTGTTCCAGGATGCCAAGCGGATTAAACTCTGTGAGTACATCATTGGTTAAATACCGTCCCTGATCATCTTTAATTTTATAATAGGTAGGCGTACGGCCGGCATCAACTATAAGGGTACCTGTGCTGTAAGAATGTTCACGAATTTCGGAACGTGAGTAAGCCAGGATACTTGTTAGTTTCAATTTACCGTAGTTGCTGGTTAAGTTCATGCGGTAATTGTAGCGCCTTAAACCGTAATCGGGACCAACCAGGTTGCTTCGCTGATCAGTTACCCCCGCCGATACCAGGAACGATGTTGTGGCATTGCCTCCTGTTAAACTCAGGTTATGACTTTGCTGCCATGAGTCTTTCAAAATGGCATCCAAAAACCATTGCTGGTCGCCCTGTTGCTGAAAATCACGAATTTGCTGCGGACCATAAATTGGCTGCAAACCGGCATTGACCATCGCTTCATTGCGCAAAATGGCATTTTCATAACTATGCACAGGCTTATAACCAACATGCGGCGACTGGATACCTGCCTGCCCATTGTAATTCACGGTAGTGCGCGAATTATTTTTACCTTTTTTGGTAGTTACTAAAATAACCCCATTTGCCGAGCGCGAACCATAAATAGCCGCCGAACCGGCATCTTTTAGTACCGAAACACTTTCGATATCCAAAGGGTTAAGCAAGTTGATATCCCCGCCGGTAATACCGTCAATAACCACCAGGGGCGTATTATCATTAAGCGTACTTACCCCCCTGATGTTCACATTGGCATAAGCTCCGGGTTCGGAGCTGGTTTGTTGTATAATAAGGTTGGGCGATGTGCCCTGCAAAGCCTGCGTTAAGTTTATTGAAGGTTTTGATTCAATGGCTTTCGCGCTGATCTGGTCAACCGCGCCTATAACATTGGAGCGCCGTTGGGTACCATAGCCTACCACCACTACCTCATTAAGCGAAGTTCTTTCAGGAACCAACTGCACGTTCAGCGTAGCCTGGTTGCCGATGGGCTGCTCTTTTGTTGCATAGCCTATAAAGTTAAACACCAGTACAGCGTCAGCATCGGGCGCATCAATGGTGTAATTACCGTTAATATCGGTTACGGTGCCAATGGTTGTACCTTTAACCCGCACGCTTGCGCCGGGTATCACTAAGTTGTTTTCGTCGGTAACTTTACCTTTAACTTTGATGGGTTGCCTGGGGCCATGCTCAATGCCCCCTGTGTTACTCTCAATCTCGGGCTTTTCATCAATAACAATAACATCGTCAATGATCTTATAGCTGAGATTAAAGGGCGTTAAAACCTGGTCGAGTACTTCCCTGATACTTTTGTCCTTGACCTTAAGGCTTATGACATAAGTTGGTTTAAGTACATTATCGGCATAGGCAAATTTGATATGCTTTTCGTTCGAGATCTTATCCAGCGCATCGGTTAGTTTGGCATTTTTTAATTTGAGCGTAACCGATACCTCCAGAAATTTTTGCCCGAACGAGTTGTTTGCCACGGCCGTAAAGCACATGAGGCAAACCACAAAGCAGGCGAGCGAGGTAATTTTCATTAATATTAATACATGACGAATTACTCCATTTGAAAATAGAGATATATTCATAGATTTGAGAAAATTAAAGTGTTTGAAATTCAAGTGCTTCGTTCTGAATTGGACCTCTAAACGCTGCACTTATTAATAACCCGGCATTTTAGTTTAACCCTGTCAAAATCCCTTTTGAGCAGGGTTTTTTAATGTATTTATGTTATCATAGCTTGTATTTAGGTTAACTGATAATTGGTATATCTCTTTTATTAATTGGTTTTTATGTTAACAACCCTTGCCTTTTAGCTGATAAGCCAAGCCTTTCTGCACAGCTTTTCCCTTCACCAGTTTCGATATGATCTTCATAATATTTTCCAGTGAAACATTGGTAAAATTGGCCGTGATGGAGCAACGCGCCAGGTTAACATCGGCCTTTACGGTTACGTTGAAATGGCGGTTAATGGTGTTGAGCACTTCGGGCAGTGCCATGTTTTTAAATACCAGTTCACCGTCTTTCCAGCTACTTAGTGCATTCACATCAACCTGTTTATTTTTGGTAACAGATAGGCCATCCTTATTAAACACAACCTCCTCGGCGGGGGTTAAAAATGTAGTTGTACTTTTCGCCTTACCTGCGGGGGTAACCACCCCTACTTTTCCACTTAAAACATCAACCTTTATAAAGCGCTCGTTAGCGTAGGCTTTGATATTGAAACTGGTACCCAATACATGGGTGCTCACCTGCCCCGTATGTATAATAAAAGCTTTGGCAGGGTCGTGGGCTACATCCAAAAAAGCTTCGCCTTCAAGCTTAATCTCCCGTTTTTCGCCCCGGAAAGTTTCGGGATAGATAAGCCTACTGCCTGCGTTTAACCATATTTTAGTACCATCGGCAAGGGTAAAGTTTACAGTTTGCCCGTTGGCTGCAACCAATTGTTTACTGGCGATAGGATCCAAACGATCAAGCAGGGCATAACGGTAATGATAGGCCGCAGTTACTGAAACACATAGGCCCGCAAGAAGCGAGGCGGCAACCATCCATTTTTTTGATTTACCTGATGTTTTCTTTTCCCTATTATCTATAGCTGCATTGATCCTGCTGTATACGCCATCAGCGTTAAATTCCACCTCATCACCTGCCTCGTTTTGTACGCCGCGGAGATCGAGCTCGTCGAAATATTTATTTACAAGCTCTTCCTGCAAATGCCTGTTATTTGCACCGGATTGTTTTTTTCTGAAAGGGAATTTTGCCATGGTTTATAATTGCAGGATGCAATAAACCGGGGTACCCCCCAAAGCAATTGAAAATATTTTTAAAAAAACCACCAAAAACATACAAGTAATTGATAATAAGAAAATTATATTTATTAAATTAGATAATTAATTATTTCCTGCCACACCTAAACACTTAAAAAAACAAACCGATGCCTACCGAAAGATCACCTTACAGCACCTATGCAATGACAGAGGGCGAAATTGTACATAAGATAAAAGGTCACTTAAAAACTTGGAACCTAATTTCAACGGCTTATAATTACGCGATTTATATATTGGGGTTCATTTCTATATCCACCTCTGTTTTTGTAGCTGGTTTTATTGGAGTTAAGAAGGAAGATTCGGCTTTATTAGCAGTATGTCCTCAAATATTAAAAATATGTGCAATTGTTTCAAGCATTTCATTAACATTATTAACAGCATTCAATATCGTTCGTAAATCAAACGACACCAGAAAAGCATGGCGCATTCTTAATACCGCATTGTTATTTTATCATTCAGGAAAATATAGTATAGATAAATTAATAGAAGAATATTATAGGGGCGAAGAGGTAATTGGTACGGTTGACTTTAACTTTAACAGCAAACAAGATGATGCTACAGGAAAGGTTAGTTTCGACAACACAGATAGTAAAGTGAAGCCAGAAAAGAAAAATAAAACACGAGGAAATAATCGCTGATTATTAACACCACTATTTGCCAAACATATGCAGCATTACCAGTGCCACCACCGACGGCAGATAATCGGTTAAACCGGTACGCAGATACCTCAAAGCAATAGTGATCTGGTTTTCGACGGTTTTAATAGAAATGTTTAGCCGGGCAGCTATTTCTTTATTGCTGAGATACTCTTTACGGCTCAGGGTAAAGATCTGCCTGCATTTTTCGGGTAACTGAGCCACGCCATCTTCCAGTAAATGAGCAATATCATCCTGGAACAATTTACTATCTGCCGAATATTTTTCAACGAGCGTTTCAATCACCGCAAGATCTACCGATGCCTTTTTAGTGCGAAGATAAAATAACACGCGGTGCCTGATGGCTACTTTGAGGTAAGCTTCGAGCGAAGTGATATTTAGCTGATTGCGCTTTGTCCATAAATCAATAAATAACTCTTGCACCAGGTCTTCACAAACATCCTTATCCCTGAAAAGATTATAAGCCGCGTAAAACAACTTCGACGAATATTTATGGTACAGGATTTCAAATGCCTTACGGTCATCAAGCCTTAACTGCTCCAATAACCGGGCATCAGGCCACATTTGATATTCCTTATCGTGGAGCATAAGCGGCGGTAAAACGGTTTACTGATTGGTAGGGCATATTTACAAGAAAATTTTTAAATAAAAAAACTTTTAAATATTCCTCCCGCTAAACAGGTTACCTCATCAGCTAATAAAACATAATGAAATAGTGGCCCATACGCTGGTTTTAATTGATTGAATAGTTGCCTTTCTCTTGCCCCACCGCTTCTCAATATCTAACTTTGTATTATGTCAGTCGCCCAAAATATAAAGGTTGCCGTTGATGCCGTAGTATTTGGATATACCTCCAAAGAGGGATTGTCCGTACTGCTCATCAAACGCAATATTGAGCCTTTTAAAAACAGCTGGGCGCTGCCGGGCGGCCTGGTGGCCGACCATGAATCATTAGAGGAAGCTATTCAGCGTGAGCTAAGGGAAGAAACCGGCGTAAACATCACCTACCTGGAGCAGTTATACAGCTTTGGCCAGCCAGGGCGCGACCCACGTAACCGGGTGATCTCCATAACGTATTACGGCCTCGTGCGGCCTGATGCCTTTGTTGTTAAAGCCGCTACCGACGCCAGCGATGTAAACTGGTTCAATATCAAAAAGCTCCCGGCCCTGGCATTCGATCATACAACCATTATCAGCGTAGCGCGCGAACGCCTTAAAAGTAAAATGCTTTATCAGCCCGTAGGTTTCGAGCTGCTTGAAGAAAAGTTCCCCTTCTCCGAACTCGAAAAACTCTACCTCGCCGTGCTCGACCGTCCTATCGACCGCCGTAACTTTAAAAAGAAGATCACCAAATACGGCTTCCTCGAAGAAACTACCGAAAAACAAGCCCTCGAAGGCGCCGGCAGACCGGGTAACCTTTTTCGCTTTAATGAGGAAAAGTATTTTCAGTTGAAGAAAGAGGGAATTAGTTTCGAGATATAAGCCAAGCCCCCTCTAAATCCCCCCCGGTTGGGGAGACTTTTACTATTTCGTCGTCCCGAATTTATTTCGGGATCCCACATGCTTAGTCTCCGCTATGTTTGCGCCTCTGCTTATGGGGTACTAAAACAAGTTCAGCATGCCCCATTCGTCATCCCGAATTTATTTCGGGATCCCACAGGCTAAGTCTCCGCTATGCTTGCGCCTCGGCTTGTGGGGTGCTGAAACAAGTTACCCATGACAACTTAAAAAATGGGTGTCATACTGAGCAATGTCATTAAGTTAAGAGATTGACAAGCTGCACCAGAGGTGCAAAAGGTTTGTAGAAACCATTTTGAATAGATTTTTGGTGTGCCAGCGGTACACAACTCCGGTGTTCCGTACCTCTGGCACGGTTGTTATTGGTATAATATTTTGCTACAAACCTGTTCCCCCTCTGGGGGATTTTTCTTAACTTAATGACATTGCATGCTGAGCCCGTCGAAGTATGGCGGGCAGGCCTCTGCACACGAGTCTTCGACAAGCTCAGACTGACATGCCCTCTTTGTCATCTAACCTTCAGAGTCCATGGATTCAATCACTCAGCATGACGAGCTTATCAAAGATTTCTAAAAAATAATTTGTGTATAAAAAACACATATTTATATTTGCGTATAATTGACACAATATAATAAAACACGGGTAAATATAAGCCAAAAGCCCAGGATGATATTGCCGACCTGGCCTGGTTTAAACTAACAGACCTGCCTTTAATGATAAAAGATAGCTCTGTAAGCGAAGAACACATTGAATTGTTTAATTTCATCACCGGCAAATACCTTAAAAATTAAAGCCATGAAAAAGGAAAATCTGATCCTCTTAGCCGACGCATATAAATACGCCCACCATAAATTTTACTACCCCGGCACCACCAATATTTACAGTTACCTGGAAAGCCGCGGGGGAATGTTCAACGAAACTGTTTTTTTCGGTCTGCAATATTTTTTGAAGGAATACCTGCAGGGACCGGCCTTTAACCAGGTTGATCTGGATGAGGCCGACGAATTTCTGAAACAGGTATTTGGCCGCGATGATGTGTTTGACTGCAGCAAGTTTCAGTACATACTGGATAAATATAACGGTCACCTGCCGGTGCGCATTAAAGCCGTTGCCGAAGGCAGCAGCGTACCCACCGGCAACGTGCTCATGACCATTGAAAATACCGACCCGGAATGTTACTGGCTCACCAACTTCCTCGAAACCCTGCTGATGCAGGTTTGGTACCCTTGTACCGTGGCCACACTTAGCCACGAGGTTAAAAAAGTAGTTACCCGGTACTACGAAGATACCGCCACACCCGAAGCTTTCGGCGGAATAGGCTTTGTGCTGAATGATTTTGGTTTCCGTGGGGTGAGCAGCGTGGAGAGTGCCAAAATTGGCGGGGCTGCCCACCTGCTTAGCTTTGCAGGCAGTGATAACCTGGCAGGCTCCGGCATGGCTATTAAATATTACCACGCCGATAAAGTATACGGCCTCAGCATCCCTGCTACCGAGCACAGCATTTGTACCCTGCTTGGGCAGCAAGGCGAACTGGAAGTATTTAAACATGTGTTGCGCAGCTTCCCTACCGGCGTCATTGCCTGTGTAAGCGACAGCTACAACATTTTCCGTGCCTGCAGCGAGTACTGGGGCGAGGATTTGAAACAAGAGATCCTGAAACGCGATGGTACACTGGTGATCCGCCCGGATAGCGGCGACCCGGTCATGACCTTATTGGAGATTTTCGGAATTCTGTTTGATAAATTCGGCTTTACCACCAATGCCAAGGGCTATAAAGTGTTGCCTCCGCAGGTTAGGGTGATCCAGGGCGATGGGGTTAATTATACCGAGATAGGCGTGATTTACAAAGCCTTAAAAGAAAATGCAATCAGCGCCGAAAACCTGGTGCTGGGCATGGGCGGGGCCTTACTGCAAAAGGTTGATCGTGATACGCAAAAGTTTGCCCTGAAATGCAGCAGCGCCGTGATAAATAGCAAAGAGGTAGCCGTTGAGAAAAGTCCGGCCGAAATGGATGCCAATGGCAACATTACCACCAGCTTTAAAAAGAGCAAAGGCGGCCGCCTTAAACTGGTAAAAACTACTGAAGGCTACAAAACCATTCAGCAGAATAAACAACCCGAACTGGCCGACCAGTTACAAACCGTTTTCGAGAACGGCCATATCATGAAAGATTTTACCTTTGAACAGGTGATCGACGCCTTACAGAACCAATAAGTCACATTAACAAAAAAGCTTTAAGCCTTAAGCATTCTGCTTTCAGCTCATATATAGATGCTCAAATGAAAAAATTACTATTCGCCATAACCGGATATGAATACCTTGCCGAAAAAGTGCTTGCCCTTGGCCATTGCGAACGCGGCGAAATTGAAGTAAGCCACTTTACCGACGGCGAGCGTTACCAGCGCATCCTGTCCAACGTGGAAGGTCGCGAGGCGTTGCTGATCGGCGGAACCGTGAGTGACAGCGCCACGCTTGAACTGTATGACCTTGCTTCATCACTGGTGAGTTATGGAGCCGATTCGCTTACGTTGGTGATCCCCTACTTTGGTTACAGCACCATGGAACGCGCCGTTAAACCCGGCGAAATTGTGACCGCCAAAACCCGCGCCCGCCTGCTTTCGGCCATACCCAAATCAAACCGGGGCAATAAAGTGATGCTGTTCGACCTGCATAGCGAAGGTATCCAGTACTACTTTGAGCAGGACCTTTACCCCGTACACGTATACTGTAAGGATATTGTAATACAGGCTGCCACCCAATACGGCGGCGACAACTTTGTAATGGCCAGCACCGATGCGGGCAGGGCCAAATGGGTAGAATCACTGGCTAATGATATGGGTGTAAACGCCGCCTTCATCCTCAAACGCCGCCTCAAAGGCGACCATACCGAGGTAAGCGCCATCAACGCCGACGTAGCCGGGAAAACGGTTATTATCTATGACGACATGATCCGCTCAGGCGGCAGCATCGTAAACGCCGCACTGACTTATAAAAATGCCGGTGCAGGGGATATTTATGTGATCACCACACATGGTTTGTTTGTGAACGATGGCATTGGTAAGTTAAAAGCCTGCGGGGCTATTAAGAAGTTGATCTGCACCGATACACATGTGAATTGTAAGGATCTGGAGGGCGATGATTTTGTAGAGGTGAGGAGCGTGGCGGGGTTGATTTGTGGGTGAAAAGAGGAAAGATTTTATTTTCCTTTAATAATGCATTTGCTAAAAACACTTAAACCAATATCGCATGAACGAAATTTATCGCTTCCGAAGAATTGAGAATCTTTTAGGAAAGCATCAGGAATTAGCCAAACAACAGATATATTTTGCTTCTCCCGATCAGCTAAATGACCCGATGGAAGGCTATCGTGACATCTTTTGGAAAGGAGACCAAATTGTTTGGGAGAATTTTCTGATTAATTATTTGCGTTGCGTAAGCCGTATATTCTTTTTATACTTACTATTGGGAGAATCAAAAAAGCTTACCGCCGACGATTTACCGCTTAATTCCTACGGGAATATTTACGAAACCCCTCAAAGCTTAGCGCTCTTTAGAAAGATAAAAACAGCTTTTTTTAAACATAAGTTTATTAGCAACTTATCCGATTTACTCTCGAAACGCGGGGCTCCAATTCGCAGACGTGAATTATCTTCATATCTTTCGTTCGTTCAACACTATGCTATTAATACAGTTTCTCAAATATATTACCAAGAAGGTTTTAGTAAAGAGCGCTTATTTTATCATGAACTGCCAGAAATGGAAAAATACATTTCCAGAAGCCATATCTATATTAAATTGATTAATCGGCTCGAAAAAAAACTTGTTGGCAACACTAACTCTGCTGATTTAATCTTTTCTATAGCTGATCAAATCAGAAAACAGCAACAACTCGCGGTGAAATACAATGAAATGACCGCTGAGCATTTAAATTCGAATGTATATTTTCTAACCATGGAGTTACCCGATAGTTTTCTGGACAAGCTGGAAACTATTATGTACTCAAATTGGTATTCGGCATCATTTCTTGGGAACTGTACAAATTCGGCAATTTGGGGCCACTATGCTGACAATCATCGCGGCGTTTGCTTAATTTTTTCCCCCAACTGGTCGAAGTTTAGCGACAGCGTAACTTCGTCCTAAAATGATTTAAGCTTTCAGCTTAACTTTTGACGGTGGTAATTACTTTACTGCCAGTCGGACTACGCAAGCAAAATGCTTGCATAGTTTTAGGTCTAAGTTACTCTATAGCTAAACTTAGACCAGCTTAAGTCTTATAGTTCATGGTGTTTACACGCACAATTTCTACCTTTATAAATACCATGCTAATCCACAAAGAAATCAAAGATCGCGAACTCTACGTATACATGAACGGCAAACTCATTTACAAAAGATGGCTTGATACCGGGGCATCAAAAGTATTTGATGTTATGGCTTATAATAAAAATACGCTTGTAAGCATCAAGGATCCAGAGCAGCAGGAAAAATGCGAACAGGTAGCAGTTAGTGCCCTATTAAAATTAAAAGCAACCGCGGATGGCGGAAGACGAACCGGAATATTGAGCGGGTACAGGCCCGATCATTTTTTTGAATACGCCGAAAACAATGGCAGACTTGAAGCATTCATGGGTGATATTACCTGGTATAATGGACTTGCTATTGAGCCGGGGGAAGAAAAAGTAGTAACTGTTAGATTTTTGTTCCGTCCGCAAATAGAACAATATCTGAGCGTGGGCCGGAAATGGCGAATACACGAGGGCCCGGTTTGCATTGGAGAGGCTGAAATAATCGATTTTATTTGAAGCTTCCTAAAATGTGTTAAGCTTTCAGCTTAACGGCATGACGCTTTCAGGCATTTACCTTATAAAAATGCCTGATACTCATGCGAGCCAGGCACCCCGGTTTACTTAACACCGGCCTGGCCATCGGGCGAACGCCTCCATCTGAAATAAGCATCCAATACTTTCAGCGACGCAAGGTCCGGAACAGGGCCGGTATGCGCCGTTTGGGAAAAATACATTACTTCCGGACGGGCGGGGCTGTAGGCCGGCCATTGGGGCTTTCCGGCACCATTGGGGTCGCCATACTTTGCAAAGTTTGTCCAGTAAGTACTCATCGCATCCGAAATATCCAGGTCTGCTTTAGCCTGCGCACCTGAGGCATTGAGCAGGCCGAATACATAAGCCACTTCCTGCGCATGCGGTGATCCATAACCTGCCTGCGGGGAACCTGCCGGATACTCGGGGTGTTGATCAAAATAATAATAAAAAACCTTGGATTTGCCCCTCTTCGCCTGTAATGTAGCCCAGCTCCAGGTATGCCAGCCAAACGCCGCATCACGTGTTAAGTCGCGCGCGGTTTTTGCTACCGTACCGGTGCCGGGCGGATAAGCCTTAATAAGTTCATCGGCGAATTTTCCATAACGGTTTTTTACCGCGGCTATATAGTCATCCGTAGTTTTGGGCGGCGAAAAACTGGCCCCTTCATCAGAGTTGTAGCCAACCAGTATCGGTATGTCGTTGTACTTCCCGGCTTCGTAGAGCTTATACTGATCATCGGGAATTACCCAGCCATCAACAATGGGCCATGCAAGCCCGCGTACGGCAGGGAGCTTATCAGCATCAACTTTTCGCAAACTGTCAATTGAGGGATACCCGGCACCTTTAGCATATGCTTCGCCGGCAGCTTCGGCATCATGCAGCTTTTTCATATTTTCGCCCGGAAAAGTTGTGGTACGCGTTGGGCCGAATGAGCCCCCGCTTTCGGAAATGGCCCCGCGAAACAGTCCTTTAGCCAGTGGACTTGCACATAACATACTAACCGCGATGCCTCCTGCCGACTCGCCAAAAATAGTTACCTTGCCAGGATCGCCCCCAAAGGCCGCGATATTTTGTTTAATCCATTTAAGTGCTGCTATCATATCAAGAAGGCCGTAGTTACCGGATACGTGATTCGGACTTTCGGCACTTAACTCAGGATGCGCCAAAAATCCAAGCTGGCCCACGCGATAGGCGATGCTTACCAGCACTACATTTTTTTTCGCGAGGTTGGCGCCATTATAAGCCGGTTCGGCAGTGCCGCCGGCATTGAAAGCACCGCCGTAAATCCATACAAGGACCGGAATTTTGCTATCGGTTGATTTAGCAGGCGTCCAAACGTTCAGGTACAAGCAATCTTCACTTTTTCCCGACACGGGGTTGCCACCCTGCATGGGTTCCGGGGCAAATTTGTCGGCCAGGCGCACACCATCCCATTTCGCGGCGGGCTGCGGAGGGCACCAGCGCAATTTGCCAACCGGAGGAGCGGCAAATGGAATGCCTTTATAAACTGCGAGGCTATTTTCAAAGGTACCCTGCAGCAGCCCTTCATTTACCTTAACAGGAGCCGGTTGTGCATTGGCAGCTACCACAGTAAACACTGAAGCAAGCATAAAAATTAAACGTCTCATAAAATTGCGATTGGTTGTTCAAAACTACCATTAAACCGCTAATTCACAACTGTGAAAACAAGTATTTTACCGTGCTGCTGCGCGTTTCTCGGGTATCTCTAAAACTAATATCAGTAAAGCACATGCAGCATATGTACACCGGCAATAAAGTGACTCAAGCCTCGGGGCCGACGAAGCTTCGCTTCGTCATATACACAGAAAAGCGCAAAGCTAATCTCACCGGCTTTAAGCAATGGTGGCAGTACTTTGTCACCATCAAGACTCCGTTAACCGGCCTTATCAAAAAACATTAAAAAAAGTATAAAAATAAACTCAAAAATAAGCCCCCGTTTGGATTAAAGGTGAAACACTAAATAAATACTCCAAAAAGTTTTAAATACTGATTATCAATAATTTAACTATATCCCATCCAAAAGCACAAACCGCTGATTATCAACGAATAACATTTTTAACCTGTTCCGTTATTTTACACTTAAAAAATGGAACACATGGATTTTCAAAAAAAGAGCACCGGCCTTTTTTCATTTTTTTTTTCGGGAATCAAAAAATTGGGACACCTCATTTGTTACAATTGATCCTGGCCATAAAGGCGCTTGCACATTATTTGAGCAACAAAAAAGGGGCAGCAACCTACACCAGGCGCTGCCCCTTTTTTGAATAAGCAAACCATTTAATACCGACGATTAATCTGCCCGGCTCTGCCCGCTCCCGAATATCATCCTTAGTGCCTGGTCGCGTGTTAAAAAGGCTACCGCCCAGTTATACAAAGTTTTAATTTTATTATTATAATTTACTAAGGACATCAGGTGGATAAATAGCCATACAAATAAAGCTGCAATACCACTAAGGTGTACCTTGTGCTTAAACAGGTCGACCACGGCATTATGCCGGCCAACAATGGCCATATCTCCCCTGTCGAAATACTTAAATGGTTTCATGGCTTTGCCTTTTGCCATGGCTATAAAGTTCTTGGCGGTATTGCGTCCCATTTGTATAGCAACCTGTGCCAGTTGCGGGTGCCCTTTTGGATAAACCGGATCGGTTATTTGCACACTGATATCGCCTATGGCATATATATCTTCAAGGTCTTTAACCCGGTTATATTCATCAGTGATCATGCGGCGACCTATACCTAAACTACTTGCAGGGATCCCCTCAAAAGTATTGGCTACGATACCGGCAGCCCAAATAAGGGTTTTGGCTTCAAGTGTTTCACCATCGGCAAAGGTTATCACACCGTTATTAAAATCGTTTACATGGGCATTTAATTTAACTTCGACACCCAACTCAATCAGCGCCTGGCGGGTTTCCTTGTGAGTTTTATCGCTCATGGGGGCAAGCAAATCAGGGCCGCCATCAACTATGTAAATTTTGCCTTTGGCATTCATTAGCTCGGGGTAATCCTTTTTCAGGATATAGTTTTTCATTTCGGCAAGCATACCCGCTACCTCAACACCTGTTGGGCCACCCCCAGCAACTACTATAGTTAAAAGCTTTTGACGCTCAACGGGATCGGTAGTAATGGCCGCCTTTTCCATTGTTTTAATAAGGCTGTTACGCATTCGGAGCGCGTCGTCAATTTCTTTAAGGGAGATAGCATTTTGTTTGATACTCTCAATACCGTAAAAATTTGTACTTGCACCGGCCGCGAAAACGAGGTAATCATAAGATAGCTCGCCATTGCTTAAATAAACAATCTTTGCCGCAGGATCAACCTTAACCACGGCTGCCATACGGAAACTCAATCTTTTATCCATGAAAAGCTTACGGAACGGATAGCTGATACTTGATGGTTCGAGAAAACTGGTTGCCACCTGGTAAAGCAGCGGCGTAAAATAATTGTAGTTATTTTTATCAACCAGGGTAACATCATAATAATTGTTTTTATATAGCTGCTGTGCAATGTTGAGTCCGGCAAAACCACCGCCAACTATTACAATCTTTGTTTTGCCGTTTTGTGGTGTTATACTTGTCATGATACTTAATATTTTATAGGCAGGTAAAGCAGGCTCAGGTCCTGATCTGAAAAATATTCCGGCTTCATTTGCCTCGTTTTTCTACCATAAATTTACTAAAGTTTATGACAACAGGCCTCATCTTAGTGTAATTATTACACAGTTAAAAACCCATTCGGTTTGGCTGCTTTACCTCGCCTATGCAATACAAAATTGCGCAGTAATACCTGATTAAAAATGGCTGAAGTTCTGATGTTTTTGTCTATTTTACGGTTCGGGACAATTAATGATTCCGGTATGACAAATCGCAATCAAAACTGTTAATTCGAAGAAGAATTGAAAAACTAACTAAAGTAATTATATAGAGAGTCTACTAATTTCATATAAAATATTTGAATAAAGTTAATAGGCAATCTTTGGAATTTGAGCTTTCGGCTTTTTGCATTCTGCTTTTAGCTTTCAAATCAAGATACCTGACAACTATTTAACCAGGTATTGAAGATTAGAAATATGAATGGGCGCAGGTTTATATTTCAATGAATATCCCTGGCGTGCTGATAACACCGCTTTAATTTCAGACATAATCGATAAGGCTATCTCTTCTGCCCCCTCAGCGCCTATATCCAAGCCTACCGGGCCATAGATGTCGTTCAATTGTGCCTCGCTGATAGATATGCCTGCATCTTTGACTTCTGCCAGCATACGTTCCAGTTTCTTTTTAGGGCCGAGGATGCCGATATAAGGTAACGATGTAGGTAATAGTTCTTTAAGCAGTGCTACCTCATAGTTATAATTGTGGGTCATCATAACAATAGCCGTACGATCATTGATCTTTATATGTGATAATACATCGGCTGGTTTGGCAGTTACAATATTTTGAGCAAACGGGAAGCGTTGCTTAACGGCATAATTAGGCCGACCATCTATCACGGTAATATTCCAGCCTAAAACCGCAGCTATTCGTGTTAAAGGAATTGCGTCGTTACCTGCCCCCACAATCACGAGCGAAATCACAGGTTTAATATGTTCTACAAAAGCGGTATACTCGGTATCAGCCTGGTAAAACCGTATTTCTGATCGCTGTTCCTCCAGTACCCTTTCAGCATCACTTACCAAAGCAACCTGGTATTGCAGATGCCCGGAATGGCTCACCGTAAGTTTGTCTTCGGTAAGGCAAAGACAAGTGCCCGGCTGTGGCGTTTTTCTGTCTTTAATGGAGAACACAGTTGCAAGTACAGCGTTCCGGACATTACTGATGATCTCTTTTAGCAGGCTAATTGGGTTATCGATATCGCCCGTTATAGGCTCAATAAGAATATGGATAATGCCATTGCAGCCTAACCCCACGCCCAGTTTGGCATCGTCATCGTCGGTAGTATCATAGGTTACCAGTAAAGGTTGTTGCTGCAGGATCACCAGTCGGGCTTTGCGCAGGGCATCGCCTTCCAAACACCCGCCGCTTATGGCGCCGGTAAGTTGCCCGTCTTCAGTTATCAGCATGCGTGCACCAGCCCTGCGATAGGCAGAACCTTCCACCAATACAACAGTAGCCAGGGCAGTTTTTTTACCCAGCGCATGTGCCTCATCATAGGCGGCGACAATGTCAATGATCTCTTTCATCAGCAGCTTTACAGCTATATCAGTTTATCGGGCGTTATGGGCAGTTCCCTTACCCTTTTGCCCGTAGCATTATAAATGGCGTTTGCCAAAGCGGGGGCCACCCCTATCAATGAAATTTCGCCAATGCCTTTGGTGCCTACCGGATTTAAAACCGGATCGGGCTTATCAATAAATATAGCTTCTATCTGTTGGATATCGGCATTTACCGGCACGTGGTAATCCGCAAAGTTACCATTAATGTAGCGCCCGTAACGATCATCAAAAACAGCTTCTTCAGTCATGGCCATGCCTACACCGCCAACCGCACCGCCAATCATCTGGCTGCTGGCGGTTTTGTGGTTAACTATTTTTCCGGCATCAACACAGGCTACAATCTTTTTGATCTTAACCTGCCCCGTAAGCGGGTGTACATGCACTTTGGCAAAATGTGCCGAAAACGAGTACATGGAATATTTTTGCGCTTCGGGATTGCCTTTTGATTCTTGTGTAAGCTCAACCGACGGCATATTGTTTTGCTTTAACACGGCAACGTAATCAATAGGCTCCATGCTGTCGGCTGGCTTACCGGCCATGGTGTACAGCTTCTGTTTCAAAGCCACACACACATCATGAACCGCCGAGCCAACAGATGATACCGTTGCCGACCCACCCTGCGTTGGCGCATTAGGAAAAGCCGAATTGCCCAGCTCAAATGTGATCTTATTTGCGGGGATCCCCAAAGTATCAGCAGCTATCAACACCATTGATGTTCCCGTACCCGGGCCAATATCACTGGTAGCGCTCTGAATATTTACGCTGCCATCAGCCATTAACTTTATTTTAGCCATGGCATTACCACGATATGCGCCAAACGCACCGCAGCCTATCCCGTAGCCTACCAGCCATTCGCCCTCTTTATTGGTGCCGGGTTGTGCTTTACGATCGGCCCAGCCTATGGCCTCGGCCCCTTTCTGGTAACATTCCTTTAGGTATTTGCTCGACCATGGCTTGTTCCGTTCAGGATCAGTATCGGTATAGTTTCTCAGTCTTAACTCTATGGGATCGAGATTAAGCTTGTAAGATAACTCATCCAGCGCCGATTCAAGTGCGAAAGAACCTGTAGCCTCACCCGGACCGCGCATAGGCGCAGGCACGCCTACATTTAAAGGCACTACCTTGTAAAGCGTATTTACATTAGGACTGTTATATAAAAACTGCGATACATTTACCGCCCCTTCAGTAAATTCTTCATAAACGGCTGTTTGCGAATGCGATTCATGGGTAATGCCAATCAGCTTACCATCGGCAGTGGCACCCAGTCCTATTTTTTGGATGGTTAAAGGGCGATAGCCTACCTGCGTAAACATCTGTTCGCGGGTGAGTGTAAGTTTAACCGGACGTTTTACCAGTTTAGCTGCCTGTGCGGCTGCAATTTCATGTGGCCAGGTACGTAACGAAGAGCCGAAAGCTCCACCGACAAACCTTGAATTGATCTGCACATTATCGAGATTAAGTCCGAATGCCGCAGCAATGGATCGCTGGGAGCCTTTTACGCCCTGCGATTTGGTATACAGTGTAACCTTATCATCCCCATCCCAAAAAGCGGTGGTAACGTGCAACTCCATAGGGTTATGTACTTCTGTGGGAAGCAGATATTCCTCTTCAACCATTACCGGCGCATTTTTATAAGCATTTGCCTCACCGCGCACGTAATCTTTATAATTACCCTTTTGAGGTGTTACCCCTTTATCTATGTTTTTATGAAAATCAGTTTCAAAAGGCTCCGTATTGTAAGTTGCTTTAACCAGGCTTGCGGCGTAGGTAGCCCGTTCAAAGGTATCGGCAACTACCAGCGCAATGGGTTGCGCGTTAAAATAGATCTTATTATCATTAAATAACTTAAGCCCGCGTACCGGTCTTTCGGCGCCGGCCTGGTAGCCCGGTACTTTTGGCGCATTAAATGGCGTAATGACAGCAAGCACCCCCGGCGCGCGCTCGGCAGCCCTGGTATCAAGCGTAGCTACCGTGCCCGAAGCAATGGTTGCCGATACCAGCACACCATAGGTAAGGTTGGGCACTTTATATTCACCGCTGTATTTAGCTCTGCCGGTTACTTTTAACCGGCCATCTACACGGCTTAAGGAATCGCCAATTGCGTCTTTTTTCATGAAGATCAGTATTAAATCTATTAGCTAAATAATCGTTAATTATGTTGCAAGGCCGGTGGCCAATTTCAAGGATTGTACGATAGCATTGGGCGCAAGCTTTAACTTAAACTTGTTGTACTCATAAGCTTTAGCTCCCTGCATGGCAATTTGAGCAGCCTGCTTAAAATTATCTTCAGTAACAGCTTTACCTTTTAAAAATGTTTCGGCAGTGGTTAAACGCCACGGCTTATGTGCCACCCCGCCCATGGCCAGCCTTGCGCCTGTAATAGTATTATTTTCGATATGCAGAGCAGCAGCTACCGATACCAGAGCAAAGGCATATGATGTACGGTCGCGGATCTTTAAATAGTAAACATGCTTGTTATAAGCAGATGATGCTACAGGCAGATCAACTGAAGTGATCAACTCGCCTTTTTGCAAGGTATTATCAAGTTCCGGATGATTGCCTGGCAAGCGGTGAAAATCGCCGATCTTAATAGTTCTCGGGCCTTTTATACCCGTTACGTGTATGGTGGCATCCAACGCGGCCAGCGCCACATTCATATCACTGGGATTAACAGCAATACATTTATCGCTGGCGCCAAAAAGGGCATGCATGCGATTAATCCCCTCCAACGCTCCACAACCGCTTCCGGGTGTACGTTTATTGCAAGGCATAGCAGTATCAAAAAAATAAGGACAGCGGGTACGCTGCATAAGATTGCCCCCAACGGTAGCCATGTTGCGCAGCTGCGGCGAAGCACCGGCATTGATCGCCAGCGCCAGCAACGGGTATTGCGCCTTTATATAAGCGTACTCAGCAACCTCACTATTGGAGGCTAAAGCACCGATGTGCATACCTGTGGCTGTTTTCTCTATCTTTTTAAGCGGGAGGCGGTTAATATCAATCAGCTTATCGGGTACCACCAGTCCCATCTTCATCATATCAACCAAATTGGTTCCGCCTGCCAAAAAGTACCCATTGGGTTCTTTCGCCAATGATTTAACGGCGGCAGCTGTTTCGGCTGGCCGTGCATACTGAAACTGGTTCATACCATACCCCCCTTAACTTCCTGAATAGCTTTAGCAATATTGGGATAAGCGCCGCAACGGCAAATGTTACCGCTCATAAACTCTCTGATCTCGGTTTCAGAACCGGCATGTCCCTCTTTAAGCAAAGCCACAGCCGACATAATTTGTCCTGATGTACAATATCCGCATTGAAAACCATCATGCTTAATAAATGCCTCCTGCATGGGATGCAGCTCTTCCTCTTTGGCAAGGCCTTCAATAGTGGTTATCTTTTTACCATCATTTGTTAATGCCAAGCTCAGGCACGAGTTAATGCGTACGCCATTTACATGCACCGTACAAGCGCCGCATTGGCCGCGGTCGCAACCCTTTTTTGTACCTGTAAGATCGAGGTATTCGCGCAGCACTTCCAGCAGGGTAACACGCGGTTCAACCATCAATTCATGTTTTACACCGTTCACCTCCAGGTGCAGGGCTTGCTTTTCAAAAACGCCGGCAAGTTTCTCATCCCATTGGTTTTCGGCCGCTTTAACTACAGTAACCGGTGTTAAGGCAATGGCCGTTAACAGCGATGTTTGCTTAAGAAAATCACGGCGCGTTCCGTTTGAGATGTCTTCGCCGTCGGTTGGAGTGCAGGGCTTTATTGTAGACATAGGTACAGCGATTTATAATTACACCAAGATAGCACTTTTAATATCAATAACTCCGTAACAAATTTGTTTTGAACAATGAAAAATCCAATTATATCAATAACTACAATTTTAATATTTCCTCCAACAAAAGTTTAGGGCTAACTTTAAGCAAATACTTCACAATGAAAATGATCCCACTTTTTAAATGCCAGAGCTTGCGGCAGGCTATTGGATTTTACACGAACGTGCTTGATTTCAGGTTCAAATACCCTGAAGCCACCAATGATGACGGCGTTGTTGACCTAATAAGCGAATTTGGAGAGCTGCAGTTAACCGTATATGAAAGCGACCGCTTATTTGGTTCGGTGGTAAATGTTTGGATTGATGATGTGGATAGCCGGTTTACATATTACGTATCCCGCGGGTTGGATACCTCTGCTAAAAAAGAGTCGCCCGTTCACCAGGGACCAACCGACCAAACCTGGGGAACGCGCGAGTTTTATGTTACGGATACTGACGGCAATACTTTACGGTTTTGCCAGCGGCAACGGTAGATATTTATTGAATTACCCTAATCCCGGCTGGGACATTAATCACCGATTTCACTTTACCATCAGCCTGCTTAACATGTTCAATTTTCACAATACCATATGGCGTTGGATAAGTTCCTTCGGCATAGCTCAGATCGCCCAAATGGGGTTCAATCTTAATTACCTTACAACCTGGCGCTATTATCTTTACACCCAACACATACTCAGTTAACCACGGTGTTGGCCCTGATGCCCAGCCGTGCGAAAGACTATGCCTGAAACCTTTATAACAATAAGCGCCATAATCACCATGGATATCTTTTTTACCATTGGGCACCAACTCATCTATCCGCGAAGCGTTGGGCAGCCAGTCGATATTAAAATCTTCCCAAAAAGTAGTAGCGCCAAGGTTCAGCATCGGCCCCCAAAAGTTACGGATAGCGTCAATGCCACCCTGGTAGTCGCCGGCTTTGGCTTTGGTCAACAGCATATAATAACCAAAAAACGTTGAGTAATTGTGTACTCCATCTTTAGAAAGAATATCGTTTGCTTTTCGGGCAGGGAGTAAACCCGATAATCCCAATAAGGCTGCCGCCTGTTTTGAACCGCTGGCATCCGGCACATTGGTTTTTAGTTTAGCAACCGCATCTTCGCATTTTTTGGCGGTGGCCGGATCTTTCAATATTTTGCAGAGTTCGGCACCGGCATTCAGGGTCATCACCAGCATGGCCTGTAAACCGGCATGAATAGCAGGTTTATTTTCGCTCGATGGCCAGTCCAAAAACCGACCGGCGCCGTCCAGCTTTTCGCTGCCATTTGCATCAACCTGTACAGCGTACTGATTCAGCAACTTTACCAGGTAAGCTTTCTGCTGCCGCAGATATTTCAAATTACCGGTGTGCATATACCAATCGCGTTGGATTAGGATCCACCACATGGAATAAGATACCATCCCGTTCATATAGCCCGGCAATGGCGTAATATCGCGGGCCAAATCAAGACTTTTGGACACTACCGGATTATCACCAAATACAGCGGCAATGGTTGATGTTTCGGGATGCATATCGCCTACCCAAACCAGCCTGTCGCGTTTAATACCGTCCCAAAGATAATCCTGCATATTGAGATGTACGGTGTATGCACCGGTAAGCCATATTTTGTTAAGCAGCGTATCACTGCATTTAAATGAGCCGAGGTAAGGGATATCGCGGTAAACAAAAATAGCCCTCGCTTCTTTCAGCTTAAGTTGACTATTATCGTCCACCAAATCTATCCGTACAAAACGAAAACCGGTGTTGCCAATTTCCAGCTTACCCAACCATGGCAGGGACATGATCATGTCGCGCATAGCGTGGTCGTTAGTAGCGCCTTTTATGGTATCGATATCTGACATAGCTTCGCCCGCCGATTCGCCAAAACGGATACGCACCCTCACTGGCTTGCCACCCCTCGACTGATCGGTTACCAATTGCAAACCGCCGTGCAATTCCTTACCAAAATCAAGCAATAAACCGGGTTTGCCCTTTTCATTACTTTGAAGAATGCACAAGTCATTACCTGAAAGATTGGCTTGTCCATCACCTTGCTTCAGCAGTTTTTCGGCATTGATAATATTGGTAGCTGCATCGGGCGATTTCCAAAGGATGCGGACCGGTGAAAGATATTTCCTCACCGTTTCTGTCGATTCCGCTTCGGCAGATCGCTTAGCATCAAAAACCGGAGGAAGCTTTTGGGCCTTGCAAATAAAACAGATGATAGTCAATATGAGTATACCGATGATTTTCTTCATGTGAAAATATCTTTTTGTCTGTCTTTAAAATTCCGCTCTTGAGAAGGAGCACAATGGAAAATGCCACAGCAAAGGTGTATTTCGCACTGCTTTATTAGTTGCCCGGTTAAACGCAGTCTTTTTCATCGATTCAAGTTCGTTAACCGCACTTTCTTTGAAGATATTACGGGAGACTAAATACAAAATAATACAGATTTATCGTGAAAGCCGGTAAGTTTATAATTAAACAATACTAACGCTTTCATCATGATCTGGCATCCTGTACTATCTTTTTTTAATACATTATATTATCGATGGTATTTAACGCTCTCCCTGGAGATCTTACTTCAGGAACAAGTAAAAATGTGCCGAAGGTGCAAAAGGTTTGCATGGCAATAGGATTATCATCAACAACTAACTTACCATGAGCAAGCTGAATAATATTGCAGAGATAATTATTTTACTTTTCGCTCATGATCTTCCGTTTGCATCCGGAAGATCATTTGAGCCGAAAAGCTTTATTTAAAGGGGAGATCATTTTATCTGAAATGCGACCTCAGCATCCAGGCCATGCCCTCGTGTGTTTCCATAAGACCGGTAATAAAGTCGCTGGTACCGGCGTCATTAAACTGGTTAGCGAAGGGGTTGATATTACCGCGGATAAACTCGATGATGCTTTCATGGTCTTCAAGCAATTCCTTCAAAAAGCCCGGGCTATCATTTTTGTGATCGAGCTTTTCGGTTAAATGGGTAAGTTGTAACAGCTGGGTTAAAGTAGCCGGTGCGTAATGACCTATTTTACGGATTCGTTCGGCCACGCTGTCCATAATTTCATCAAGCTCGTTGTATTGTTGTTCAAAAAACACATGCATTGAATGAAAGTCGGGACCTTCAATATTCCAGTGGGCATTACGGGTTTTGGTGTACAGTACAAATTCGTCGGCTAATAATTTGGCTAACTGATCTGAAACGGCCTGGCGGTCTGCTTCATTAATTCCGATGTTTGTTTTCATGATATATGTAATTTGTGATTGCTATTTTCTTGTTATAAACTTATTCATATTTTGGCGGATGTGTATTACCTGCTGAACAGCCTTTTTGCGGGGCCAATATAACGTAAATGCAGTTACCCCAAAGTAAAAAATCAACGGGGCATAATGATCATGGTATGTGTATGACAAATGTCAACTAATAGATGACAATACAGGCGAGGTAGACATCAGCGTCCCACGGATCATGACCTTCGTAGTATGCAGATTTCCGGGAGTATTATCATAAAATTAGTGGTATCACATTTACAGCTGCGTCGAATTAGTTAAGCAGGCATAAGCAATCATTAAAGCTATTTTCAGATAGATATCTATCAGGACAGGATCATTTCAATATGGTCGATACCATCCTCATCATAAATTTCACCATCAATTTTAAAACCCGATTGTTCATAAAATTTGACAGCATAGTACTGTGCCCCTATCCGGATAGGCACATCTCCATAGATCTTTTTAGTTTGATCGATGGCGGCCTGGGTTAGTATTTTACCTACACCTTTACCCCGCACCTTTTTGCTGCTTACTATACGCCCTATCGATGTTTCGGCGTATGATTTACCTGCGGGTACAATACGGGCATAGGCCACCAGTTCCTGATCACCATCAAACAATAACAGATGGTGGCAAGCGTAGTCTTTATCATCGGTGTCTAAAAACACACAATGTTGTTCAACTACAAATACCTCGCTCCTGAGTTTTAATAATTGGTACAATTCGGTAACGGTTAAATCATTAAAAGCTTTGCAAATTTGAGTGTAGTTCATGGTGTTTGATTTTTCTCATTCGTAAAGGCTCAAAGGTTTTGGCGATTTGCTTGAGTGGCTAAAGTAAATATTTCTGAGAAAAGCAGAAAGTATGGCCAGTTACTTAAAAAAAGTCATACCGAACTTGTTTTGGGAATGCGCAGGACAAGCCATCTGTTAAACATCCATCAACTTAGCATGTGGGCGCCTAAATAAAAGTGATGCCCAGTTGCTATGTAAATTACCACTTGTGATAAAGAGGCATTACCTTGTCCCGTGGAAATCAATTTTTTTTCAACAATCCCTTATTGCAACCTGGTAAAAAATTATTTTCGCAGCCGGATAATTAATCATTCTATTACCCAACATGTCTGCATCTCATTCCCTGTCGCCGGTACAGGCCGATCTTGTACGAATTGTTTCAAAATATGTGCTGCTTGAAGAAAGCCGGAGAAATTTAAAAGGCCGCTGCCCCTTTCATAAAGACCAGGCGACATCACTAATGGTATCGCCCGAAAAAAACATTTTTCAATGCTTTGGCTGCGGTAAAGGCGGCGGCCCCGTTGAATTTGTAATGGCCATTGAACACAAAACCCGCGAAGAGGCTATTCAAATGATTGCGGGAAGTAATTAGGAAAAACTTAATACAGCTTTTTAACCGACTTCATCCACTCAAGGGCAATAAGCTCATGCCCGGCGGGCATGGGATGAACACCATCCCAGATCCAATGTTCGGCTTTGGCTTTTTGCAATGCCTTGTTGAATACATCCTGCAAAGGCACAAAAATGGCGTTAAATTTTAGGGCAAGCGTTCTGACAACTACCTGTCGTTTTTGAACCTCAGCTGCCCATAGCTCAGGATTCTTGTTTACCATACCTACGGGTAGGATAAATGGCTCCAATAAAATCAATTTAACATTGGGTAAGGCGCCTGTAGTTTGGGTTAAAAGTTGATTATAGGCTTTGCCAAAATCTTCGGCAGTTGATTTATCGCCCTGCATTATTACTTTATGCACATCGTTAATGCCTACCAATATACTCAATACATCGGGTTTAATATCCAATGTATCCTTTTGCCAGCGTGCTGCAAGGTCATTTATGGTATTGCCACTGATACCCCGGTTAAAAAATTGGTAATCCCTACCAGGATAGTCAAAGTTAATGCGGGCTGTTATCAAATAAGCATAGCCCTGCCCGTAAACATGGTTCCAGTCTTTATCATAGCTACGGCCGCCATCAGTTATTGAGTCGCCCTGAAACAGGAAGGTTTTACCGGTGCCATCATCAGGTATAAAATTATCATTTTTTGCTGATGCGGATACCAACTGGGGGGCAGCTATTGCCGCTGCGCCGGCCAATGATGCTTTCTTTAAAAAGTTTCTCCTGCTGTTGCTCATATGCTGCTTACTAATTGATATGATTTGCCTTTTTCTGTATTGATCACCAGCTCATACCCTTCTTTCACTTTAACCGGAGTAGCATTCAAACCTTTAACTGTCAGTTTTGATTTAGATACAATATGACAGGTGCCTCCTGCTTTTGATAACACCTGGGCGGTCACAACCTTACCCGCTGCCCATTTCATGTCAATTACAAATGCGCCTCTTGCTGCCAAACCTTTAATTTCACCGTTGGCCCAGGCATCGGGTAATGCAGGTAGCAGGTGTACATTACCGTTCTGGCTTTGCAGCAGCATTTCGGCCAAACCAGAGGTACCGCCAAAGTTACCATCTATCTGAAACGGTGGGTGAGCATCGAACATATTCGGATAAAGTCCTCCACCCTCGCTGTAGTTGTAACCACTTTCGCCGGTTAAGCGCAGCAAGTCGCGGTATAATTTGTAGGCGTGATTGCCATCTCTTAACCGGGCCCAAAGGTTTACCTTCCAGGCCAGGCTCCATCCGGTACTTTCATCGCCGCGTAACTCTAACGAACGTTTTGCCGCCGCTGCCAGCTCCGGGTTTGCAGCTATCGAAATTTCATTAGCCGGATAAACGGAATATAAATGCGACACGTGACGGTGATGCGGATCTGGCGATTCCTGGTCTTTATACCATTCCTGCAATTGTCCCTTGCTGCCTATCTGATATGGGATCAGTTTAGCTTTTTTGGCGATAAGTGAATCCCTGAAAGCGGCATCAACACCCAATACTTTACTTGCTGCAATGAGGTTATCAAACAGATCGCGGATGATACCCATATCCATTGTAGTAGAAACAGAAACATCCCCGGTTTTACCTTCAGCATAAATAAAATCATTTTCGGGCGACATCGACGGTGCAGTTACTAAATGGCCCTGACCATCGGGCACCAACCAATCAAAAGTAAATTCGGCAGCGCCTTTCATTAATGGGTAAGCTGTGTTTTTTAAAAACGCTTTATCGCCGGTATATAAATAGTGCTCCCAAAGGTGGCGGGTTAGCCAGTCGCCCCCCATTGCCCAGTTTGCCCATTTAGGGTCACCATGGCCAAGGTCACCTACCGGGTTAGCCAAAGCCCAGATATCTGTATTATGGTGAGTTACCCAACCCTTAGCATGGTAGAAATCTTTAGCAACACCAGCGCCCGTTTCCGACAATCCTTTGATCAGTTCAAATAAAGGCTGGTGCATTTCAGACAAATTACAGTCTTCAGCCATCCAGTAGTTCATTTGCACGTTGATGTTGCTGGTGTAGTTTGAGCTCCAGGGTGCACGTAACTCTTTATTCCAGATGCCTTGAAGGTTAGCAGGAACGCCAGGTGTTCTTGAGCTGCTTATCAGCAGGTAACGGCCATATTGAAAATATAAAGCTTCAATACCAGGATCGGCCCCCTGATTTTTATTGTAAAGCGCAAGCCGTTCATCTGTAGGCAATTCGGTATGACTGCCCTTGGTATCATTAATTTTAAGGCTTACCCTGTTAAAAAAGCGATGATAGTCGGCCAGGTGAGCGGCAAGCAGCCGCGCATAAGGTTTGGCAGCAGCTTTATCAAGATTTTTGGCCGCAACCTTTTCGTCGCCGTCAGGGCATTGGTTGTAAGCTTTAAAGCTGGTAGCGGCGCCAACATAAAGCGTCACAACAGATGCTCCTCTCACCGTGATACCACTGGTATCGGTGGTAATTTTGCCATCATTAGTTACAGCTTTTGCCACCACTTCATAACGCATCCCCCGGCACTTATCAT
Organism: Mucilaginibacter sp. SJ; assembly: GCF_028993635.1. Lineage (NCBI taxonomy): Bacteria > Pseudomonadati > Bacteroidota > Sphingobacteriia > Sphingobacteriales > Sphingobacteriaceae > Mucilaginibacter > Mucilaginibacter sp. SJ. Next base: position 6,349,828 of record NZ_CP118631.1, on the reverse strand, counting down.
CGTCGGCATAAATTATCGGATTTTTTGAATCAACATAGCTTGGCTCAACGTGTGCCGGGGCTTTACCGCTTAGCTGCAGTACGTTTTTATTCAGCACCTCCTTTTGAAAACGAAGCTGGCTGCTTGTATTTATTTTAAGGTTTAACTGTTTATTCTTATCAGCCGTAAACCGGATCACGATGACTTTATCGGGTGCCGAAGCAAAGATTTCACGTTTATAGTTTACCCCGTTGACAGCATATTTGGTTGTAGCAACAGCGTTGCCGATATTCAGGTCGCGATAATAGCTACCGGTTTTACCAACATTGTATGATTGTTTGATATGCAAATCGGCCATTGGCAAAAAGCTTTCAGAGTATAAGCCCTGCATCTTTTGCGTTAGCTCATGCGCCTTTTGATAATCACCTTTAAACAACGCCTCCCTTACCTGGGCCAGGTATTGAAATGCACCGGGATTTACATTTTGCTTCACCGGCCCGCCCGACCATAGGGTAGATTCATTGAGTTGCAGCAATTCATCATCAACACCACCAAAAATCATGGCTCCTAACCTGCCGTTGCCAATAGGTAAAGCTTCTGTCCACACTTTGGCGGGCTTTTTATACCATAAAGTATTGTTCTGCGCCTTTGCGTTTGGCGCAATCAATTGCATACATAGCGGTAAAACTACAAACAGGAGTGTTGTTTTCAGGCCTTGGTTCATAAAATTGGTTAAAATTATTTTTACAAGTATACCAATGCAACAGCGATAAAAAATAATGCTTATTGGCATTTTAATATACAAAAACGGGTTACAGCAAACAAAAAAACCCGCCTTGCGGGCGGGTCTTCCTTAGTAAGTTTCAGTTATAGTGTATTATCTTCTTTCGTTATAAACCTGGAACTCGGCTATTGATACCTGGTGATCGGCTTTATCTATCGAGATCCGAACCTTACCGGCCCATACCCTGTCAAAACGGTGTACTTTAATCTTGTTAGCGTTTTCGCCATCAAACAAGGGTTTCCAGCTTCCGTTCAGGTAATATTCCAGGCGGTAATGCGATATGTTCGGTTTTTCTACAGCAATAACGATGGTGTTCAGCGCCTGGTCTTTCTTAAAATCTATCTCGTACCATGGATTTTTAACTGTTGGGTTTGACACCCATGAGCTATGAAAATCATCATCGTTAGCAAAATCCATAATAGCCGAATCATCGCTCCAGCTTGCGCTTGCCGGCTGATTTTTTGCAATGTTTGATGAGATGATCGGTGCATCCAACGTAGAAAGCTTAGCTACCGGGCCTTCGTTTTTCCAAAGCTTACCAATTTCCTTAAGTGCGGCAAGAGCGTTATCGTCAAACAAGCCATCGCGGTTAGGCGCTACATTCAGAATAAAATTACAGTCGACATTGTTCAACGGTTTCAGGATATCGTTAACCAGTTTAGCAGGTTCCTTAACCGGGGTTGTTGGGTGGCTTGTTTCCCAAAACCAATTGGCCTGCAACGGTAAACAGGCAATGGCCGGCATCCGGTTATCTTTAGTTGAAACCCGCTGACCTGCTCCCATTTCGTAAGTTTTGATATCAGTATAATACATGCCTTCGGCAGGATATTTGGCGCCATTCAGGTCCATCACCAAACAGTTTGGCTGCAATGATTTTACCAATGTGTAGATTTCTTCAAACGGAACATCATCATATGAGATCCTCGACCATGGTGCATCCCATCCGTCAATGATCAGGGCCGAAATCTCGCCGTATTTGGTCATCAGCTCGGTGATCTGCGCTTTTACCATATCAATATGCTTTGGCGTGATCATGTTTGGCCTTAACCTGTGGTGGGTATCCAAAATAGAATAATACAGGAACACTTTTAAGCCATTAGCCCTGAAAGCATCGGTATACTCTTTTACTACATCCTTTTTCAGCGGACTGTTCATCACGTTATAATCGGTTGTTTTGGTGTCCCAGATACAAAAACCGCTGTGATGTTTGGTGGTGATGCAACCGTAAGTCATGTTGGCCGATTTTGCAGCCTTTGCCCACTGGTCGCAATTCAATTTTTTAGGATTGAAGATGGTTGGCAAAGCATCAGGATCGGCCCAGTCCTGATCCATATAAGTTGGAATGTTAAAATGGATGAACATACCGAAACGCAGGTCGACAAATTCCTGCTGAAGCTGGGCAAGCGGTTTTACAGGCTGCTGTGCCGTTTGTGCTTTTAGTGAGAGGGACGCAGCACAAATCGCAATAAAGCAAATAGCTTTTAACTTAAACATGATTGGTTGTTGGTTAAATGTGATAAAACGTTTTAACAATTGCAATATCACATTTAAATTTAATGTTTAGATTATCGGAAATTGACATTACATTCAGCTTATTTGGCGTGAGCGCCCTAAATAAAACTTTTAACTTGCGCTCGTTTGCAACGAGCGCTTAACATGATTTGGCGATTGTATCGCCCGTTGCGTTACAAACGCAAGCCCATTTTAAGCACTCATTATAAATGAGCGCAAGAAGTTATGTTTTTATTTATAGTCCCACTTAAAACAAATCCGGATAATCAGAAATCACACCATCAACACCTAAACTTTTAAGTTGCTCAATTTCCTTTTTGGTGTTTACGGTCCATGGTAATACTTTAATCTTTGCATCATGGCATTTCTTTACCAGGTCGGCATCAACCAACTTATAATCCGGACTGTAGATGAATGGGGTAAAACCCAGATCGGCCATATTATCTTCAAACGATTTTTTGTTTTCGATAAGATAAGAAGTACGTACATCAGGGTATTTTTTGTGGATGATCTGCAGCGTACGTTTATCAAACGACTGGATCACCACGTAGGGCAGGATCTTTTTTTCGATCAAAACAGCCATCAACTTATCCACAAACTCGTCTGGAGCCGGATTATAAATGCCGTCACCTTCGGGTGAGCATTTAGTTTCGATGTTGTAGAATACCGGCTTTTTATGATTTACCTTAATATAATGCTGTACCGAATCAATCAATTCAGACAGCAGCGGCATATAGGTTTTGATTTTTTGCTGGCGCGGAAATTTGCTGTACGGTTTTGAACCTACATCATATTTTTTCAGATCCTCATATTTCATTTTATAGAGGATCAGGTTTTTAGCTTCTTCCTTGCTAATCTCCTTACCATCAGGCGTAAGCGAAAACAGCGGGTTAATATATTCATCATGCGATAAAACCACCTGCCCATCCGCGGTAATGTGCGTATCCATCTCCAGCGTGGTGACAACACCCAGATCGATGGCGTTTTTCATTGCAGGAATGGTATTTTCGGGCCTCAGTCCCCTGCCACCGCGATGCGCTTCGGCACTGAATGAGGGGAAATCTGCATTTTTTAGTTCCATGTTTTTAACAACAGTAAAGCCTGATAACAAGATAAGACTTATACCGGTAACAATGTTTATTTTATTTCGCATCTAATTCGTTTGAATATTTATTTCCGAAACGATCGGTAGCTTCAACCCTAACTTTCTTAACCGTTAGCTCAAAGTGCGCCACAAACAGGTGCCCCGTTTCATGCGGCTCCACAAAATGCCGGCCTGCCGGTAGCTGATCGCCTTTATACAAACTTACCGATAAGGGATCATATCCCTGCTCTTTTGACAACGCTCCCATCGGTTTGTCATCTAAATAATACACAACTTTCCACTCGGGGTCATAATTCCAAACGTTGGCAATGAGGCGCATCTGGTCGGTTAGTTTTTCGGCATAAACACTGATCTGGTTTTCGGCAGGCAAACCTGTAGATTTATAGTACCATTTCAGCTCAGTACCGGTTACTGAATACACGCCGTATCCACGTGGGGTACCATCAACGCAAATAGGCCCCGTCCACCAGCCGCCGCATACTGTACCGTGGTTGTGCTCAAAAATGCCATTGGTGATATTGTTATCATGATAATGCGTATGGCCCGACATGATGTGTACATTGCTGAAACCATCTAATACTTTATAAAAGTCCTTGTTATTTTTCACCTGGTTATAAACCGGGATATGCAGGTTGATGATCAGTAACTGATCTTTCTTAACGTATTGCAGATCTTTAGCCAGCCAGTTTAGCTGGTCTTCGGTGATATAGCCGTCATACTCACGTTCAACACCAAGGTAACGAACATTATCGAGCACTACATAATGTGCTTTACCGCGGTTAAATGAGTAGTAGGTTGGGCCATAGATCTTCTTAAAAGTAACATCCGATGTTTCATCGCCGCCCTGGCGGTAATCCATGTCGTGATTACCTATCGCCTGGAAAAACGGGATCGCCATTTGCGCCACAGCTTCATTATAAGCAGGGAAAAGCTCGTGGTTATCCCAAACAATGTCGCCTACGCAAATGCCATGTACCAGTGCATTTTTACCTAATGATTTTATGGTAGCGATGGTGTCAGGAACCGAGGTATCCATCATCTGCTTTACATCCTTTTTGTTTTTTACCTGCGGATCGGCCCAGATAATGAAATGATGGTTATTGTCATCTGCATTTAAAGCCTGCAGTTTAAAATCAAAATGCGAACTGCCGCCTATGTTTTCGTAATGTTTGGCAACGTTATAGTCGGTTTTAAACTCGTAGCCTGATGGCGTGCTCATGAAAATGCTTTTGGCTTTTTCATTGGGTGTAAGTTCGTAATTACCCTTATCATCAGTAAGCACTACTGAAAAGCCATCAGATATTACAACCTCTTTTATGCCTTTTTTGCCAACGGTAACGCGGCCTTTTACGGTATCAGTTGTTAGTAGCTGGGTGAACCCATTTGCACGGAGCGATATGAATGCACCGCCGGTTATAAGGCCAACGCCCTGTAAAAATGATCTTCTGTTCATTTGATAATATTTTCGAAGCTCAAACAGGTGCTGAGCTTTGGTAAGTGTAGAAGAAAGAAGGCCGGTGATAAATATAAGTTCCCCTCTTGAGAGGGGGCGCTTTAGGTAGAGCGTTGGCAGGGGTGTGTTTTGCGACTTGCTTATCGAAGCAGAAACACACCCCTCCACCCCTCTCTCGAGAGGGGAATCGCACTATCCGACGCTTTTTATTTTTATCAATTTACCACCAGCCTTTACGCTTTTTTAGTTCTGAATTGTTGTTACGCCTGTAGCCGTTTCAATGGTGCTAATTGGCGATGTTAGTGTAAGTGTAACGCTGGTTACTGTGCGGCCGGCCACCCATCTTCCGGTAAGCGCATCATAAACACCGCCTAACTGGCTAAATAAGCCATCGGTTGGTAAAGGTAGTTTTGACGTATTGGAGCCGCCGCCATAAAAGCCCTGCTCGGTGCGGGTTACCGGGTTAATGGTACTGTAGTAATCGGTATTGGTGATGCGGTAACCAATCTCCGGCGGGCCAGCCGAGTACACGGTGCCACCGCCACCATACATGATCACATCAAGCGGAACGCTTGAGGCATTAACTGTTATGCCCGCAAAAACTGAAACTCCTGCTACGTTACCACTGTTAGCCAGCAGATTGGTAGTTACATTACCGAAATCAGCACCCGGCACTTCGGCATACATGGTGCTGTTGATCCAGTTGGATGAGCTGATATCTGTTGAGCCCTTGCCCCAGATATTTTTATTACCCCCTACGTAAAAAAACTGCCCTTTTTTAACTGTGCCGGATGTAAGGTTAAACTTGTAGGTTTTTGCCAAACCTTGCGCCCAGCCATTGGCAGGTGCCGGGTTGGTACCAGCGTTATTACAGGTTACTACAGCATAATTGGTTACCGAAAAGTCGATATCCTTAGTTGCCTTGAACTGGATATACTCATAATCAGCATCGCTGCCCGAAGGATTGGTAAGGTATCCGGTTATTATGATTGGCGATGGTTTGCTTGCTGCAAGCGTAAATACATCGTCAATAGTACGAGGCCAAAGCTGCAATTTGGTATCTGCACCTGATGTTATCGCGAATGGGATCCCGCTAAAATTAGCGCTGAACGGTAGTTCAGTTGTGGCAAAGCTTGCATTAGCCTCAGTGTGCATGGTTATTTTGCCAAAACCGTCATTAATGGTTTTATCGCCGGCGTAGGTTTCGCCTTGTTGCGGCTCCGGATTGGTTACGGCTTTTGCTACTGTAACCAATGTTTCTTCATAAACATCAGGCGAAGCCAGCAAGGTTGCTGATGGGACGGACTGAACTTTGACAGTTTTGTTAGTACCAACTTTATTCACCGAACTTTCGGTAAAGCCTTTAACACGCATACTGCCGTTTACTTTAGTAAGCGTTGCACCCTCCACCTGCACCACCACCGAATCGCCGGGAACATAGTTTGCAGCTGTATTTCCTATTTCAAGGGAAATCCCTCTTATTGCATTTCTCCGATTATTTTGTACCACTAATATGCCAGCCGGGCTGTTGCCTGCAGCGGCGTTTGAGATTACAACACCTACTATTTCCTTGGCTCCGCCCATATTGCTGCTGTTAAGCACAACATCCGAGCCTTTATAAATATTCCTAAGGTCAACAACAGCTATGATAGGGCTTAATGTACCTTCGGCATATTTATTCTTTTTACATGAACTTATACTGACAGCCGTTGCAAGCACCAGTAATAAATATATCTTTTTCATTTTATGGATATCTTAGTTTTAAAACCGGTTTGTTATTGTTTTTGCCACCACACCTGCGTACTAATCTCATCGGCACCCTGCACGGACACAGCAGCCTTGTAACTATCGGGATTGGCCGATTGAACATAAACCGGGTATTGCAGCCTTGCCGGCATAATGCCGTTGTTCCTTAAACCATTACCTTTTGGCAATACCGGGTGACCTGTGCGGCGGTACTCAAACCATTGCTCAAAATCGGTGTAAAACATCGAGTAGTATTTTTGAACATGGATCATTTCCATCTTTTCATCAAGCGGAGCAGCATTATCCCAGGTGATATCAGCGCCTGCTAAATAGGTATCAATAGGCACCGCATAGGTTGGGATCCAGAACGTGATGCCCGATTGAACGCCATTTTTGTAGTAGACTGATGCATCTCCGGCTATCCAGCCTTTGGCAGCAGCCTCGGCAAGGATAAACTGTAACTCCGAATAGTTCATGATATTACCCATCAACGGGTCGTTCATTAAGGTAGTTGTTGATGTGGTAGAAAGGAAATATGATTTGATACCAACATTTTCACCTGGTGCATAACCACTCGGAATACCCTGTATGCCACCCTGGTAACTTGATATCGACCAGCGGTTGCTCGTCAACCGCGGATCGGCCCATTTAGCAAGGTTATTTACAAAAAACTCACAAACGCCGGGTTGCCGCCAGTCCTGTTCACGTACTCCGCCAATAAACGGCGATGTTAAAGCACCGGAGCCTGTCCAACGTAAAACTGCCGAATCATCATTGCTGCCCATGATAGGGTAAGCATCGGGGTTGGTGTCAACGATCTGTTTGATCTTAGCTATCACATCAGCCGAAACATCGGCTTTGCCCGATATCCTTAACAACAACCTTAAATAAAGCGTGTTACCAAACTTGCGCCATTTTAAAGCAATCCCGTTAAACACAGGATCGCTTCCTGCTACAACATTTGCCGATGCATTAAGCAGGGTATCTGCTGCTTCCAGGTTTTTGAAAATATCCAGGTAGATATCTTTCTGCTTATCAAACTTAGGCGTAAAATTTCCGTCCTTGCCTTTATTTGAATCAAAGTAAGGTACATCACCATAAGTATCGGTAAGCATTGAATACAACCATGCCTGGCATATGAGCGATATCCCCATATAAGTTTTGTTGTAGGTAACCTCCTTGCCGGCAATAGTATAAATATCTTTAAAGTTGGTTAACTGCGTGTACCATGCATTCCAGGTAACATCGGCCCAGGTACGTTTAATATCATACCTGAACACTCTGCCCTCCGAATCGCCTGCATCTACAGTAACCTGCATCAGCTCGTTATTAAAATTTCGGGCACGAAGCATATTAGTACCCAATGTATTCACCAATGCCGGGGCCAGCAATTGCTGCGGCAAAGCATTAGGCGTACCGTTGGGATCAGTATTAAGTGCAATAAAATCCTTTTTACATGACGACATTATGCTAACGAACAACATCATCATTGATATAAGTATATATCCGTTCCTTTTCATATTGTTAATTATTAAATGCCAATAACTATGTTAAAACCAAATGTGCGGGTTGATGGAAACTGTGCCACTTCAAATCCCTGTACAATGTCGGTACCCGAAAGCGTACCAAATTCGGGATCGAAGATTGGCCACTTAGTCCAGATGTATAGGTCACGACCATATACACCAACCGTAGCACGCTGCAAACCAAGGCGTTTAACTAAACGCGGGCTTAATGAATAGTCAAACCTTGCCTCGCGGAATTTCAGGAAGTTGGTTGAAAACGTATTACCTTCGGCGTTATCAATACCATAGTGTGAGCGGTAGTAACCGTCAACATCTGTTGCAATAACATCGTTCGGTCTGTAGCTGCCGTCAGGGTTTTGGATAACACCCTTACCTATGATGCCGTTATACCTGCCCGGTAAGGTAAGCGTTGTTTTACCCTGCTCGGCCAGTTTATAGTTTGATAACGAATATGACACGCCGCCAACCTGGGCATCAAATAACAGGTGCAGATTAAATTGCTTGTACCTAAAATCATGCCCCATGCTTGCCTTCCATTTAGGGATGGTGTTGCCCAAATAAACCAGATCATCTGATAGTTTGGCGAAGCCTGTTGAAGCATCGTAAACGATCTGCCCATCGGGCGAGCGTAAATAGCCGCGACCGTACATATCGCCCATGCTGCCACCTACACGGGCAACAATCTGGCCGCCGCCGGTTGGGCCATTGCGTAACACAACAGCACTATCGGCAAGCTGTTCAATAGTGTTTTTATTAGCGCTGAATGTTGCGGTAACATTCCAGCTAAACACGTTGGCTTTGCGTATAGGCGTTCCGTTCAATGAAATCTCGATGCCTTTATTATTTACCTTACCTACGTTGATAACGGCTTGGTTATAACCTGACGATTGATCCACAGTGCGGCTAAGGATCTGATTTTTGGTATTACCAGTATATAAAGCGATATCAAAACCTAATCGATTGCTGAACATCCTTGCTTCGGCACCAACTTCAAGTGTGGTAGTGCGCAGTGGTTTTAAATCGGGGTTTGATAGTGTACGCGGATTTTGCAAACCACCTGCATAAGTGCTACCCGCCGATACATAATTAAATGAGGTTTGATAAGGGTTTGTTGTACCACTACCAACACCTGCAAGCGATGCCCTCACTTTTGCATAGTCAATAAATTTAGGCAGTTTGAAAGCTTCTGATGGCAAAAAGCTCATGCTTGCCGATGGATAGAAGAAACCAACCTGATCGGTACGGTTCGCAGTAGCCAGTGTACTGATCCAGTCCTGACGGGCTGTTAAATCCATATACAAATAATCTTTAAAAGATGTCGATAACAAGCCGTAAAAGCTGTTGATAGCATATTTTGATTTATAAGGCAACGTAACCAGCGGACCAGCATTGTTCGCCATTGAATATACACCGGGATACACCAGTGAATCGGCACGTACCTCATCGCGGTTATAATTATTGCGGAGCATGCTGCCACCGGCTGTAGCGGTAATGTTAACATCGTGCGTTATTTTCTTGTTGTATTTCAACAGGAAATCGGCGCCCTGCTCTTCTGAATATATGTTTTGGGTGCGATACGAACCTTTTGGATATTTGGTACCGGCATCATACGGACGTTGTTGTGCACGCTGCTCATAACCCATATCTAAAGTAGCACGAACCTGTACGCTAAACTCTTTTGTTACATTGTAAAGCGCCTCAACGTTTCCGGTAACTGAGTTGCGGTTTGATTTATTGATAAACTCGTATGATACCGCGTAAGGGTTTTCAGGAAACGAGCTGAAAGGATAAAATATAGCCTTACCATCCTGTCCGTTTTTCCAGTAGTTCTTCAACCAGTTTAAATTGGCATTGGGCTGCCAGAATATAAACCAGTACATCAACGATTGGTTACCGTAGCCTGCGCCCGGTAAGTTGTCACTGTTTTTGTTGTTGTAATTTACTTTTGCGTTGATGGTTAACTTATCATTGATCTTTGAGTTAACCGATAAAGCGATGCTGTTACGGGTATAACCAGTGTTAGGCGTTATCCAGTGATTAGTAACATTAGTGGCCGAAAAACGCGCTGTTGTTTTATCACTACCGCCGTCGACACTTACCGAGTTGGTAAAAGTTTGGCCAACATCAAAAAAATCACGGATCTGGTTTTTATATGGCACCCATGGCGTACGTGTTGTACTTTGCTTTTGAGTAACCGGATCAAGCTGGTAAAAAAGCTGGCCATCAAACTTAGGGCCGTAAGCCGAACTTGTTGCGCTTGTGCTTGCACCATCCGGCCCCGCGCCGAACGAATAATAACGCGAACCTGCCGTCCCTTGCCCGTATTCGTACTGCAGGTCGGGCCAGCGGTTTACACTTTCAAGGCTGGCATTTGAATTAAAAGTGATACCTAAACCACTATGTTTTTTACCCGATTTTGTGGTAATAATAATGGCACCGTTAGCACCACGCTGACCATAAAGTGCTGCCGCGCCCGGGCCTTTTAACACGGTTACCGTTTCAATATCTTCCGGGTTGATATCGTTCAGGTTGCTGCCATAATCGGCAGGCATGTTATCGCTGCTGGTGCCATAGGCCGATTCGCCGGAGTTGCTTGTACGCCTGCCGCTACCCTGGTTAATTACCACACCGTCAACCACTATCAAAGCTTCGTTATCGCCTGTAAGGTTGTTTTCACCGCGAAGAATGATTTTATTTGATCCTGCCGGACCGCTGTTTGAACGGATGAGGTTTAAACCTGCTACTTTACCAGATAACGCGTCAGTCCAGTTACCTGAAAGGGCGCCGGTTAGCTGATCACCTTTAATAACCGGCGCAGAATAACCCAAACTTTTATCTTCCCTTTTAATACCAAGGGCTGTTACTACAACCTCGTTAAGCTTATTATCGGCCGGACTAAGCGTGATATTTAAAACAGTGTTTGCATTTGAGCTAACACTTACATTCTGAATCCTTTTTGTTTCGTACGAGATAAAGCTTGCCTCAACCGTATAAGTACCCGGCACAATATTTAACGTGTATGAACCGTCAACACCGCTGATAGCTGTAGCCCCGGTCCCCGGAACTTTTACAGTAGCACCGGGAAGTGGTTCTGATTTTTCATCAACCACTTTCCCTTTAATACTACCCCTATCCTGTGTTTTTGCAATGACGAGGATATTACGTTCACCTGCCACCCTGTAAGTGCAGGTAGTTCCTTTTAAAAGCAGGTCGAGTGTTTCGCCTAATGAGCGCTCTGCTTTTGTTATGTGTACTTTGCGTTTATCATCAAGCAGGCTATTGTTATAGCTAATAGAGATATCGCCTGATTTTTCAATTTGCTGAAAGGCATCTTTAAGCATGATACCCTCGGCACCAAACGTGATCCTTTTGTTTATTACTGTTTGAGCCTTAGCGTTTATGCCGCCGAAAGGCAATTGTAAAAAGAACAGCATGGTTAATAACCATAACTTTTTCATATATTTACTTTAATTTATACTTGTCTAACCGTGAGTTTAAATTGTCAAAATTCTGAAGCCTGGGGTTGTTACCAGCAACGTCCGGGCTTTTACCAATAGCCGGGTAAATACTATTTCATTATACTTCCTCCTTTTTGATTGTTGTTTGAAATAAATAGCTGATCGCCTTTTTGCGTATAGCCCAATCCTGATAGTGCGCTGAGCGTTTCCATGGCATCTGTCAATGTCATCCCTCTTAATTTGGCTGTAAGCCTTACGTTGCCCAAATCCTGTTCTGTAAACCTGATCTTAACGCCGTAATGATGCTCAAGCGAAGTAGCTATCTCCTTGTAAGTTGTATTATAGAAAACAAATTCGTTGTTGATCCACGAAGTTACCGACGATGCATCTGTATTATTAAAAGTGTAAATACCATTTTGAGTATTGATGCTGATCTCCTCGTTCTTCACCAGGTATTTAACCATTTGAGGTTTTCCCTGCACATTGGCCATTACCCCTACTTTACCGCTTTGCACAGTTACAGCTACCTTATGATCAGCCAGGTAGGCTTTTATATTAAATGAAGTACCCAATACAACAGTGGTGATATCTCCGCTTTTAACTACAAAAGGCTTAGCCTGATGAACCACATCAAAAAAGGCTTCACCATCAAGCGTTACGTTGCGTTTTTCACCGCTAAAGTTTTTGACGTATTTGAGTTTACTGCCGCCACCAAGATAAACTATCGAACTATCGGGCAATTGTATTTTAGAACGCTTACCATCGGCATTGCTGATTTCTTCATAAACCAAAACTGGCGATTGTTTGAAATACCTATATCCAAACCAACCTGTAGTACAAATAAGCAGGCAGGCAGCAGCACAAGTTATCCAGTTGAATTTAAGAGTGCGTTTAATTACAGGTGTTTGAGGCTGGGTTATATGAGCATTGATCTTAACCCAGGTACTTTCGGCATTTTCCGGCTGTTTAAAGTATGCTTTGGATGCTTCCAGGATCTGGATGGTTTCACTAAACTGGGCAAGGTTTTCGGGGCTCTCCTCAATCCACTCCTGTAACTGTGTTAAGCCATCATCACTGATGGTTTTTTCAAAATATTCAACTATTAAGCGGTAGCTATTATCTTCCATTAAATCTGTCTCTGCAATAAAGACTGATTTTACGTAGCCGATACGTAGCGAAAAAAGTTAAGTTTACATTAAGAAATCATTAAACATCATATAAGTTCGGTTAAGAAAAATTAGGCCCGATTAATAAAAATTGTCATTTCGATAGAGCAGCGGGGGCCGAGTATCCGGGCGAAAGAGAAATCTTCTGCGTCAGAAACGACAATTTTGCAGAGTTCATAACCGGGCGTAAAAGATTTCTCCTCACTCCGGCAGCACAATCCCTCCTGTTCGTCGAAATGACATTTTTTTAAACAGCCTCTCACATTAACCCTCGGAAGTAAAATTGTGCTGCCCTTTTAACAGCTGGCGGAGTTTTTTTATAGACTGGTAAAGTGTGGTTTCAACCGTCCGTACCGAAATACCCAAAACTCTGGCAATCTCGTTTTTGTCGAGATTATCGATACGGCTCATGAGCAGCACCTGCCTTTGGCTGGCCGGCAATGTATCAATCAGGCTTAAAATTTTATTGTACGATTCGCGGCCCGAAAGGATTTTGAACGGATTATCCCTATCCTTTAACACATGGCCCTGAAGGTCGATATCTTCGATGGAATGTACCGGGTCTTTCTTTTTTTGGATATGATTTAAGGAGAGGTTTTTGGCGGCTACAAACAGGTAACTTTTTACATTAAGGATGGCAGTATCGCGGTTATCCCAAAGTTTAATGAAAAGGTTGGCAGTAATTTCTTCGGCAACAGTATAATCCTTAGTGTACACCGTGCACAACTGGCATAGAGTTTTGTAATAACGATTAAAAAGAGTTTCAAGGGCAACGGGATTACTTTGCTGTATAAGCCCCATCAACGCTTCATCAGTAAGTGCAGGATACATGCCAAAGAGTTGTTTTGGCTCAAATGTAAGGTTGCCATGTTAGGCTAATGTTAAGAAACCAGAAAACCTTTATCGATCATAAAGCAGTCGAAAAGTGTTCACCTATTCTATGATCAAATTTTTTGATTGAGATGTGAGTTTTCTATAAGGATTTTCAAAAAAAAGTTTCACATAATCAGTCCCGTCTACGCTAAAACCCGGAGCATGCCCTCTATTATGAATGATCAATAATTGGCTATTAGGCATATACCGTTTTATCAACCTGTTATAAAACGGCCTGCAATCGGGGTCGACGTCACCTGCCGAAATTAATGCCGGTACTGTAGAATAAACAGGCTGCTTTGCTATAGCAGGTTCAGCCTTCACCTTCCAACAATTGCATATAGCATGATTTACATTATTAAACGGATACCCAGCCAACCACGGCAATACCAAATGTTGTTGTGCTTCCAATGTAGGATCATCGTATGAAATTTGTTCTGAGCAATAAACAGAATACCTCATACCCAGTGATACGCTTGAATTACCCGCGAAATAGCCATCAAACACCTCCTGTACATATTTATCATGACGGCCTTCAATTAAATCAATCATTACCGCAGGCACCGTGCTAACCTGCCGGGAGTTCATCCGGCCTATTATTGCATCGAGTAGTTCGTTTTTTGTATAAGTGAGACTATTAGCTTGATTGCTTCCTTTTTCCTGATAAGCTATGGTATATTTCTTCCCGTTGATAGCGCTGAAGTATTGATGGAACTTCGTTCTTAAATTTTTATATTTCGTGGCAGAGGAATCCGTTTCGCAATTATGAAATACCTGCTCAAGCGCTTCATTAATATTAAACAAAGCGTGTTCTTCAAAATTTACGTAACCGGGGAGCGGTGAATTCAAAAGCAACGCCCGAACGCCCTCAGGATGGTTTCGCGCCATGGTCAGCATCAGGCCGCCACTATAGGATATACCAATCAGGTTAAGCGAATCAACATTTAAGGCTAACCTTAAGTCATTTATATCCTCTGCGCTTTCAATAGTATTATAGGCTGATAAGTCGACACCCTGTTTTGTAAACCTGTTTCGGCATTGTGTAACGGCCTGAGATACGAGGCTATCTTTATTTTTCCCTTCCCTGTAACTGCGTTTAATGGCCGTTGTTACTTCCATGCAATCCAAGCATGGCTGCGCCCGCTTTGTTCCGCGTTGATCAAAGGCGATAAAACCGCCATAGGCTAACCAGCCTGAGTTATAGCTTATGCTATCGATATTAAGCGTGGTGCTATAGCCCGGCCCGCCTGTTGTGTAAAGCGAGATGTTTTTACGCGGGTCCTGGTCCGGCCTGCGTACAAATAAAAACGGGATCTTCACTTTGCGCCCTGCTGGTTTACTTCTATTTTCCGGTACAACAAGGTAACCTGTTCTTAAAACAAGCCTTGGGTCTGCCTTAACCAACCCGGGGTAAGACTCTAATACCGGTTTGTATTTCTGGCTATAAGCTTTTTGAATAAGAAAAGTAGCGCCAAATAATATGATAAGGAATGTTTTCATGACCGTTGTTTAGCTTACAAAGAAAGCGATCTGCCTTACCCGTTGAAAGTAAAAAACGGACAAATTAAAATTGATGCTTCGTTATCCTTTGCCCGGTAAGGTTCATGACGTCCTTATGAAAATGGCTTAAATCATAATATCCATAATCTATCGGAACAAAGTTTTCCCTGTCATTTACAAATGCTGTTAATGCATTTCTGCTCCGCACAATTGAGAAGTAATTTTTAGGCGGGGTGCCAATCACCCTGTTGAAATACCGATTGATAGTTTTAGAAGTAATGAACAGCCTCTCAGCAACTTTTGATGTATTCAACTGCATGCCAGTAGCCTGATATTCGCCAATGCTGTCGTTAACAATTTTAACATAATGATCCTGGCTTACCTGTTTAATGAGCTTCTCTAACAAAAATGATTCAACAATGATTACACGCTCCTCGAAACTTACAGGCTGTTTTACATTTTGAAGTAATTGCCAGGGCAAAATTTGATTAAGGTTAATGATCTTGTCAATAACCGGGACTTGATTTAGACCTAAAACAGCCTCTAAACCGCCCGGATTAAATTTAACCGTGAATATATTATCGGCAGATAGTTTATGCCTGGTAACGTCCTCATTTCTCAATATTAAAACATCTTGCTGCTCCCTTACATGATACCGGGTATTCTTTAAATCAATATAATAGGGCGAACCAAGGTTGATATAAAAAGTAGGTGTCCAACTGGGGAACATCTTCACCGATGAAAATTCATTTTTTACGTACTGTGCAGATAAATCTAAAACTGATTGTGAATAAAATTCGATATAGTTAGCCAGCTCTTCGCAAGGTGCGCTGAACCTGTATATTTTACGGATATTCTGAAATATCTCAACCATGGTATGAAACTAACTATATCCGTAAAAATAATTGTTTTAATTAAGATACAACGTATACAGCAAGGTAAAAGCCGGGCATATGCTATCCGTACAAAACAAAAATGGCCACCACAAAGGCGCCTACCGCAGCACACTCTTTATGACAACCATTTTAATAATAGCAATATTCGTATCTACGGCAAAAAGAAAACCTCTTCCAAAGGGATACTCACCGGCGAATGATCGGCATTAGTATCCATGATATCGGCCATGTATAACCACCATTTTTTCATAATAGGGCTATCAGGCAAATGATCAAGGACTTCCTGATCTTCAACTTCCATCACACCAAAAAGCCAATGTGTATCCTCATCTAAAAAAATAGAATAGTTACTGATCCCCACATCTTTAAGCAAACTGCTCAATTCGGGCCAGATGGCATCATGCCGCGCCTTGTATTCGGCGGTTTGCCCTTCATGAAGCTTCATTTTAAACGCTACTCTTGCCATTGTAAATAGTATTTATATTATTAAAAGAGCTTAAGGCTTAAAGCGAAAAGCTCAAAGCTTTTATTAGTTTATTTCTCCGACACACATAAAAAGGCTTTGAGCCTTAAGCTTTCGGCTTTAAGCTTTTTTATGGTTTTACTACGTCCAATATCGGTTTGTCAATTCCGGATAACTGATCTTGTTCAGGCTTTAACAATTCCAGAACCTCAACGTCATTATATCCATTTTTTAACCATTCAACCGGCAGGTATAAGGTTTGTTGCGGACCAACGCCCCAGTATCTGCCAAGATTGTGGCCATTTACCCAAACCACACCTTTACCCCAGTTGCTCATATCAAGGTAAGTATCGCCCACTTTATCCAGCGTAAATCCGCCTTTCCTGATCACCGGCGATTGCGCATTTTGCTTCGCAGCAGAGAATTTCACGGTGCTTAAATCATAAAAGGGCAGCGAATACATTTTCCAATGCTGCACTTCCCTTCCGTTTAAAAGCACTTGTTGGGTGATCCCTTTTTTATTTTGCAAAAGATACTTACCAAAGTTGATGCGGCCAAGGTTTTCTACCAAAATATCAAGCGTTACTTTACCTGCCGGAAGTTTTAGATACAGGCTATCCTGATTAAGCCTACGGTCAAGCGTGCCTACTTTTTTACCGTTAATCATGATCACAGCGTAATCCCTAAGCTCTTTGAGTTTAAGTTGTCCACTTTTGCTTCCGTTTAAAATAGTTCGGTACAGCACAAAACCATAGTCCTGGTGCAGGTCTTCAAACGTAAGCGGACTTAGATTTTCTTTAACAGCCGGCAGAGTATTTAATAAACTTACCGATTGTGTTAGTTTAACAGCAGGAATTGTGATTACCGGTTTGGCTGCCGGCACATCCGGCAATTGCATACCGGCAGGCAAATGCTTCCGGATCACCTGCCTGAACTGCATAAATTTCGGGGTAGCATTACCCGCCTCATCTAACGGTGCATCATAATCATAGCTGCTCGTTTGCGGTTCATAAGGCGAGGTATCTTTAAAATTAGCACCATTCATGAACGCACGGGTAGTACCGCCATGAAACATGTACATATTAATAGAGATACCCGCTGCCAATACAGAATCAAGCCTGCCTGCATAGCGTTCGGCAGGGATAGTGTGATGGGCAGTTCCCCACCAATCAAACCAGGCCGGGTACCACTCGGCAATATAATACGGACCTTTGCCATCATGATTTTCATTGATGATCTTTTTCACTTTTGCAGGATTGTCGAGGCCGTTAACGGCCGGCAGTAATCCCGGCAGGTGACCGGCTACTAAATCAGGGGCAGGATCGCAGGTGTACAGCAATCCGTCAAAACCGGCTTCTTTAAATAGTTTTTGATTAATGTCCAAATACTCTTTATCACTCCCATACGAGCCATACTCATTTTCAATTTGTACCATCAATATATTACCGCCGTGATTTATCTGCAGCGGAGCCAATTGCTTGCCAACCTCTTTAATATAGTTTTCGTACTCTTTAAGGTATTGCGCCTCTTTACTGCGTACCTCAAGGCCTTTTTTATTTTGCAGCCAGTAAGGATATCCGCCAAACTCCCACTCAGCACACACATATGGGCTTGGGCGAAGGATCACCCACAGGCCTTCCCGCTGGGCTATGCGTACAAATTCGGCAACGTCGTTATTGCCTTTAAAATCAAATTTGCCTTTTTGTGGCTCGTGCAGGTTCCAGAAAACGTAGGTGCCAATGGTATTTAAGCCCATTGCCTTCGCCATTTTCATGCGGGCACGCCAGGCCTCGCGCGGCACACGGGGATAATGCATTTCGCCTGAAATCATCTGGAAAGGTTTCCCGTCAAGCAGAAAAGCTTCATCGCCCAGTGCAAAGGTATGTTTGGGTACCTGGCAAAAACCTGTTATGCTCAGGCTTAAAACTGTTAAAAAGGATATGATAATTTTTTTCATTGTGATGCGCTATCGGTTCAGCGCTTCTGCGCTTTTTTGTTTGTAATAGTTTTGAAGAATATAAAACGCTTTCTTTTTATTGCCTTTATCGTCATAAAGGCCCTTGCGGTTCCAGCCTTCCTGGTACAGTGGGTTATTCCGTTTTGGCGACCGGAAATCGGCCATTACCCATGGTGACAGACCTACAAAATTTGCAGGCATCCGCTTAAACATATCTACCTGTTCCTTAAAGTACCATTCCTGGTATTCTTCACTAAAACGGGTCAATGAATCGGCATGAAAACCGGTTTTAGCTTCGGCCCCGGTTTCGCTGATAAATAAAGGTTTATTATATGGCGTACTCCAGTTTGTGGTACGGCATTTATCAGGCAGACCGCCATACCAGCCGAGGTATTCGTTAAAAGCAACAAGGTCAACAAACTCGCCCAACGGGTCATCCACAACATTCAAATCCTTACCCGAACTATAGTTTACCTCAAGCGCAGCCGAAACCAGGCGTGTATTATCTAATTGCTTAGCCTTAATAATGAGGTTGTGCATAAAATTGGTACGGGTTGCGCTTATTGGCGTTTCGTTACCAACCGACCAGATAATGATGCTTGCGCGATTATGATCACGGGTGATCATCTCATTGAGTTGCGCCTTTGCCTTTTCAAGCACTGCAGCGTTACCAAAATCAATAGTCCAGTAAACCGGGATCTCCGACCAAACCATAATACCCAGAGAATCGGCCAGTCGGGTTATTTTTTCATCATGGGGATAATGTGCCAGCCTTACCATATTGCAGCCAAGCTCATGCGCCTGATTTAGCAATTGTTCGGCATCCTGCTGGCTGTAAGCCCTTCGTACATCCTGCGGTATTTCGCCATGGATACAGATCCCCCGTAAAAATACGGGCTTACCGTTTAACAATAGCTTCGGGCCATGCGCCTCGATGGTGCGGAACCCTATCTTATCTTCTGCTTTATCGGCGCCGCTACTTATAATAACTTTGTACAGTTTTGGTGTTTCCGGCGACCATAGCTGCACCTTTGGTAATTTAAAACTAACTTGCGTAAGTGTACCTGTAGCAGCAAACTGCTTACTAAACTTAAGTTCGGGTATTTGTACGGTGATATTTTGACCAGTTGGCGGAGTATCGCTCAGTTTAACCCATCCGCTTACCTCTGGTTGTTTAGCAGGAACCGCACCGTTAACGGGCTTTTTTAGCTGGATCACAAAATCGCGGATGTAGGTAGCAGGCACTTCAACCAATTTTACATCGCGGGTAATACCGCCGTAATTCCACCAATCGGTATTGAGGGTGGGCACCTCATCGGCGTAACGCTTATTATCAACCTTAACCACCAACAGGTTTTCCTTTTCCTTAAGCAGTCCGGCAGGAATTTCAAAATTAAACGGCGTAAAGCCACCTTTGTGCATGCCCAGCTTTTTACCGTTCAGGTATACATCGGCACGATAATTTACAGCACCAAAATATATGTACTGTCTGCTGCCATTGGCGGATTTAACATAGTCGAATGATTTTTTATACCAGATAGTACCTTCATAATAAGTAAACTCCGGCTTTTGATGATTCCAGTCACCGGGTACATCAATGCTATATTTATCAATGTAGCCGTGCTCCCTCTTCTCCGTTTTGTTAGCCGGGATGCCACTGTTCCAGTAGGCGTCGCCATTTTTTTCGTTAAGCTCCTTGTAACGATAATCATAAAACCCGGTTTCGTAGGGGTCAACAATGTATTGCCATTTGCCATTCAGATCAAGCGATTTACGGCTTTGAATATTGGTGATCAGGCTATCCTGTGCAGCGGCCGTGCCGGCAACAAGCAGCAGGCAGCATAAACTTATAAAATTTCGCATGTTATTTTTTAAATACATCAAGGTTCCAGTTATCCACCCAATTTATTTCGATGTCATCGCCCTTGAAGCTGATAGGCAACCACAGGTAACGGCCATCAATAGCATCTTTCGGGGTCCATTTATCGGCTATAAATATGAAAGCATCTTTTTTACCGGCTACAGGCAATACATGCGTACTTTGACCGCCATAAGTAATTTTGCTATCCGGTCCCTGACAAGGATTACCGTGATAAGTCCAGGGCCCCCAGATTGATTTTGCAGAAAACCAGCGGGCAGCATTTGGCGCCCAGCCTGTACAACCAGAGCCAATCATATAATAAGTGCCATTACGTTTAAACAAAGCAGGAGCTTCAGTTTGGTGGCCTATATAAATACGGATAAACTTACCTGTATGGCCCATATAATCCGGTGTTAGCTCTGCCAAATCAAGGGTATAGTTTTCTTCGGATGAAAAAACGTGGTAGGCTTTGCCATCGTCATCAACAAAAACGGTCATGTCGCGGGCCATCTGGCCTCCGGGCAAATCGCGGCAAAAAAACTTATCGGTTTCGTGAGCCGGACTAACACAGTTTATTTTATCGCCTTCGGGAGTAAGTGCAGGATAAAACGGCATTTGTCCTGGATTTGGGCGGTAGCTTTTAATGAACTTGTACGGGCCGGTCACCTTATCGCTTACAGCGACCCCGGCACGCGCTGCGCTGTAGCCCTTGCCTAATAGCTCAAGGTGAAACCACATCACATACTTTTTGGTCTTTTTGTTATAAACAACCTTTGGTCTTTCCAGGATACAGCCTTTTGCAATGTCGTTCGTAGTATCGGACGAAACGCTCAGCGAAATCCCTTCGTCTTTCCAGTTGTACAGATCTTTTGACGAATAGCAATGAACCCCAACCATCGCCCTGTTACCGGCATCACCGGCAATTTTGTGTTCGCCAAACCAATAGTATACACCATTATTATAAAGGATGCCTCCCCCATGAGCATTAATATGTACCCCTTTATCGTCAGGCCAGATAGCTCCCGGACTAAAGCTGGTTAATTTTGTTTGAGCCCGGCCGACAATGCTTAACAGCAAAAGAGCAGATAGTAGTAAAAATCGATAGTATTTCATATAAAGATGTTTGTATTATTTTTTTATGTCAAGTGCATGATCGGCAGGTGCATCCTGGCCGCTCCAGATTTTAACAGCCGTCCATGATTCATCTGCATCGGCCCAAAACGGATCGGTTTCGGGCAAGCCTAATGGTACAAAAACAGTAGCGCAGAAATAAAGGCTGCCGGTTGTAATATAAAAATCGGCCAGGCCGGGCTGCTTGCCATATAAACCCATATTAAGCCAGCCATCGGCAGTAAAAGTTTGCGGTGCGCCAAGTGTTTTTTTGATCATAGCTGTTAGCGCGCATCTTACCTGTGCCGGTTTCAGGTTTGCAGGCAGTTGTTTTTTGTAGGCGATATTTGCTAAATGATGAAATGCGCCGCCGCGATAAACTATAGACCGTCCGATAGCCGGAAAGCTTCCATCAGCATTAATAAGGCGCTCAAGCACTTCGGCATAACGTTGGCCAACAGCCAACTCACGTTGTTCCTCACGCACATAAGTTTTCTTTTTAGCATTAACTTCCTCCAATATGCTGCTCAGGTTTGGGTGGATCACGATGCTATTATAATAATCGAGATGAAAGCTCATCCCGTCCGAATACATACCATCGCCAACATACCAGTGTTCGGTAAATTCGCGGATGCCAAATTCAACCCTTACCGGGTCATAGCCCAAATCATATTTGCAAAAAAAGGCCTCTATCATCCCCGAAAACAAAATCCAGTTGGAGTAAACCGGAACAGTTGCGCGGGTAACCTTCATCACTTCAACCACCTGCTTTTTTGTAGCTTCATCAAGATGCTCCCATAACCATGGGCTCCGTACCAATGCAAAAGCCACAAATGAGGCATCAACCAAGGGCTGGCCTCCGTTCCATTGCAGATAATCTTTAGCCTGCGGATTAACAGCGTTAGCGATAGCCTTTAAAGACCATGCCCGATATTGCTCACGAAGTTTTATTTCGGCTGGATCACCACCTTCTAACTGTAACCATGGTGCTATACCACATAGCGTGCGGCCAAAAGCTTCAAGGTAACCCACTTTGGCCCGGCTTTCCTTATTATCAATCTTATCTGATAGTTGCATAGGCATTTTCTCTTTAAGCTGATCGGCTGCAAGGTTGCTGATCACAGGCCGGGCTACCTTATCCATGTAGCTTAGCCATAATTTCCTGTCGGATACCTGCGCAGTATTCTTTTTGCTTTGGGCGGATGCACAAAACGGAGCACTTATCAATACGAAGTAAAATATGAGTTTCTTCATCCTGGCTGTTTATTTGTTTTATTATGCATTTATTTAAGTTGAAAGTCTTAAGTCGAAAGTACCAAGTCCTTTTTTTTCTAAAGACTTTCGACTTGAGACTTCTGACTTAAAATTTAAGACTTACAACGAAGGCTTCCATTCCAACACCTGTACTTTGGTGGGCGGTATGCTGGCTTTACCTTCGCCATCAACCTGGGTAACCTGTTGTACAAACAGGTTAAGAATCTTTTTATCCTTCCATAATTCGGTATCATAGGTTGGCTCCCACTCCCCTACAGGTGTAGTTGTTAAATCGCTAACCTGCCAGTTTGAAGTTTTCAGGTCGGCATTCATCGCTACAGAAACTTTATCGCCGCGTTCGGCATCCCTGAAAATTAGCGCTGCTGATTGCTTCCCGTCCTTGTTCCAGGCAATGATCTGTGGGCGCGAAATTGGGATCCGTTTGGTACCCGTGCCACCAAGGTCGAATGCCGTTTTCCTGAAACCAAGATCAGCCGACTGCCAATTCCCCCTGGTTTTAAAAACAATATGATATTGTGGGATGGTCGTACTACTATCGCGCCAATAAGTGGCAATAAATGGATTACCCCTATCATCGGCAAACATGGATGTTTGATTAATGAGTTCGCTGTGCTGCGGTATCTTGCAAGCATACTCCGCATTCGCTGCATTAATTGGCAGCGTATATTTTTCGCCGGTTGATTTTTCCCAGCTCAAGCCACCATCATTTGAGCGGGCATACCCCATATCGTGGTTGCTTGCTACGTCAGGGCTTTCACGCCATACCCATGAAATGTGGATAGTCCCTTTTTTGTCGATGCACATTTGCCAGTAGGCATTTCGTTTATCCTCACCGTCAATAAGATTTTGCTGGATGTTGACCCATTTGTGCGTGGCGATACTATATCTGTTCATCACCAGGTTTCCATTCCCCGAGCCGCCGTCGCGGTAAACAAATAACAGATCTCCGCCCGGCAAACGGTAAAACTCCGGGTAGCTTACCTTGTTTTCGGTAATACCCGTCATACTTTGTTGCGCCGACAAAACAAGACCTCCGGGCTTAATGCTTTTAGCATAATTCAAGGTTTGGTTATGATGCCCCCAGGCAACGTGCAAATAGCCGGCGCCGTCAACCATGATACTGATATCCTTATGAGCATCGGCAGCATCGGCTTTATATTGCGTTGCGGCAACCTGCCAGTTAGCAGATCCGCTTTTTCTTTTAGCCAAAACCAACACCTCGTCGTTGTTATAATAAGCAGCATATTGTTCGCCTTTAAAAGTAACCAATGAGTTTTTGCGGAACACAACCGTGTTGACGGAGTTATTTGCCCAGCCTAAACCAATAGTGGTAGTAGTTGCTTTGTGGGTTTGAGCGAATACAACAACAGTGCTCCCAAACAGGATACATATAAAAAACAGTGATCTTAAATGGTATAGCTTCATAAAAAGTAAAAGTAAGGGCAATATTAATTGCCCTTACTTTTTATTTGTGTTTTAATTAATAACCCGGATTTTGCTCCAATACAGCATCTTTATTCAATTGAATTTCAGATAGCGGGATAGGCAGCAGCATATTTTTAGCTGCGATACCTGTTGTTGGATGAACGGCATCGTTGCTGTTTAACCGCGTTGCGCGGTCGACCAGGGTACCGGTACGCATTAGGGTCTGACGGCGGTTTTCCTCACCGATCAACTCCCTGGCACGTTCATCAAGTATAAAATCAAGTGTTATTTGTCCGGCAGTTACTTGTGGTGCATTGGCCCGGGTTCTTAACACGTTAATCGAGGTAGCCGCATCAGCAGTTTTGCCTTGTTTAAACTGTGCCTCAGCAAGCAGCAGGTAAGTCTCGCCTAAACGCATCATCATAAAATCTTTGATCATTGCATAACCAAAGGTATCATTTGGATCAAAAGCTCCCCATTTGGTTGTACTTGGGCAAATCCGGAATAAGGTGTCGGCGCCGGCAAAAGGCACTGGTTTGCCTAATAACGCAGGGAAAGCGGGGTCGTTATAATAGTATCGCCTTTTAATACTGTATTGTGAATTACGAAGATCGCCTTGCGGATACAGTCCGTAAAGTACCCAGTTACTTAACCTTAACCTGGCAATACTACGCCCACCCAATGAATCACACGGCAACATTCCGGGAACTGCATAATAAGCAGCACCCCACACACGGCGCTGCTGGGCGGCATCCACATTGCCACCTACAACAACAGATGGGTTTTCCTGTTCAAGTACCCATATTGCTTCGCTGTTTCCCTGTGCACGGCGTTCGTTACCGTATACAAACATATCTGAATAGTAATCACCTGCACCTGCTGCCCTTACACCGTAGCGGGCTTTTATCAGGCTAAATTTGCCGCTATTGATAACAGCCTGTGCCTGTTGCTCGGCAAGGTCGTTTTTACCCATACGCAGGTAAGCTTCGGCTAATAACTGCATGGCCATATATTTATTGGCTCTGCCAACGGGCTTACCCTGAGCGTTCGTTTTCGAGTTACCGGCATTTAAATCAGACAGGTTAGTGCTTGCATAGGTAAGATCACTTACAATAAGCGCGTTTAATTCATCAAGCGAAGCACGGGTAAAATTTATTTTGGGAACAGTTAAAGCATGATCAGTAAGCGGAACTTTTCCAAACAAGGTCACCAGGTTATTGTAGGCATAAGCCCTGAAAAACTTGGCCTCTGCTTCCACCTGTTTTTTACCTACAGGCCCTAATTTTGTATTTGATGGATTTTCGGCGTTATCAATTATAATATTAGCATTATTGATCATCGCATAGTATTTGCCCCAAATATAAGCGGCGGCGTTATCTTGTGATGTTAACAGACTATAGTTATAGTAAGGCACCTCTATTCCCTCTTGCTGGGCTGTTGCATTTGCCACATCTGTACCTACCTGCCAAACACTTGGCCACCCCTGCCGGCCAGAATAAGTTAGTATTCCGGTTTCCAGATTGTATAAACCTATCGCCGATGCCTCCATGCCCAATGAATCGGTAACCGTTAAAGGGGTATACGATGAATATGGTTTTTCGTCGAGATATGATTTTTTGCAGGATGCGAATGCTGTTAACACCCCTGCAAAGAGTAATATTACTGAATAATTTTTCATGTCTTTTACTGGTTTGTTATTTTAAGGAAATATTAGCACCTAAAATTATTGTACGGGTTTGTGGATAATTGTTTGTCCAATCGCCCGATCCGCGGGTTGAGTAACTGGCCTCAGGATCCCATCCTATCCAGTTTGTAAAGGTTTTCAGGTTACGACCGCTCAAATAGAAGGTTAAACCACTTATGCCTGCTTTATCAAGCAATCTTTGTGGTAAAACATAGCTAAAGGTAACATCCTTAATACGGGTATAGCTTGCATTGCGCGGATAACCATAGCCACGTGTATTGGTGTAGGTTAATGACTGAAACTCATTACTGTTATTGGTTGGTGTCCAATAACCAACCTCTGCAGGCGTGTTTCTCCGGCCCGGTTCATCTGCATAATTTAAATCGGCGTTATTTTTCAGCATACCCTGCGCAGTTTGGATAAAAATACTGAGGTTAAAATTTTTATAATGGAATGTGTTGGTTAAACCGCCCGTCCATTTTGGTGAAGTTTGTCCTTGCACTACCCTGTCGCCATCAGCAGTGATCTTACCATCACCATTGATATCGGCAAATTTCAAATCGCCCGGTTTAGCTACCGGATCCTGTTTTGAAGGATCTTCGCCGGTTTGCCAAACACCTGTCATTTTGTAATCATATATTACGCCAACGGGTTTGCCGATAAACCACTTATTACCAATATCGTCCTTACCATCGCCATACAGATCAACAATTTTATTTTTGTTTGCAGCAAACACAATGGTACTTTCCCATCTGAAATCTTTGCCATCGATATTGCGGGTATTTAAAGTTACCTCAACACCTTTGTTGGCTACCTTACCTATGTTATCAACAACCTGGTTGTAACCGGTTATTGTTGGCAGAGACCGGCTTAGCAACAAACCATAAGTCCTCGAATCATAGTATTCAACTGTACCATTAATGCGGCTTTTAAGTACGGAAAAGTCAGCGGCGATGTTAGCCTGATTAGTGCTCTCCCAGTGCAGGTTACCATTACCAAGATTGCTTGCCTGTATACCTACAGTACTTACCCCATTAAAGGGGAACCTTACTGTACCATCCGATGTTATGGTTCTGTACACACTTACCGCCTCATTACCGGTTTTACCATATGATGCCCTAAGCTTTAAACTATTGATCAGTTTTGAGTTTTTGAGAAAATCCTCATTACTCACATTCCAGCCAAGGGCTGCAACCGGGAACCATCCGTATTTTGAAGTATTGGCACCAAACACCGATGATCCGTCGCGTCTAACCGTCAGGGTTACCAGGTACCTGCTGTCATACGAATAATTCAACCTGGCCATTTGCGAATTAAGCGCATACCTGTCTGAATAGGTGCCCGAAAAGCCATTTACACTTGCACCTGATACCGTTGCACCAATGCCAATCTGGTTAAATGATAGTTCATCGTTTATATAACCGGTACCGGCTATCCCCGAAATGAAATATTTACGTTGTTGAGCACTGTATAAGCCTGTGAAATCAATGCGGTGCTTACCAAAATCGCGGGTATAAAGCAACAGGTTATCCAGCGTGTAGCTATTTGTTTCGGAACTTACCGCGGTTGCCGAACCTAAAGGCGTATTAGCCAAACGGCCGCTGTAGCTATCAACACGGGTAGGCAGGTACGTATACCCTGCGTTCAGGCGGTATTTTAAACCTTTAAGCACCCCGCCAAATTTCACTTCGGCATAACCGTTGCCGCTAATGTTTACGCTCCGGTTTATCTGGTCGGTAGTTAAACCAAGCAGAGGATTAACATATAGCTGTTCGGGGGCCATAGGGTAAATGGTATAAGTGCCATCGGCATTATATACGTTACCGTAGGGGCTCATGGCTGTAGCGTTCAGTAAGTTTGCCCTGCCGCCGTCATAATTATTATTAGCAAAATACAAGTTCGCGCCTACACTCAGATAGCTGGTTACGTTTACATCCAAGTTTGACCGTACGCTTGCCCGATTATACTGATAGCCTTTTATCACACCTTTTTGTTTCAGGTAATCGCCTGATAAAAAGTATTTAACATCGGGTGTACCGCCTGTTACACTCAGGTTATGATCCTGCATAAAACCTTGCTGAGTAACTTCTTTCACCCAATCAATAGTACGGCCTGCTGCATAGTTTGCCCTTTCGGAGTTATTATATACTGGCTCCGGAAATTGTTGGGTTAAGTGATTTTGCGACTCATAATCGAGGAATTTCTGCGTAAAGGAGGCTGGGTCGCGGGGTTTAAGAATGTGCGCAAGGTTTTCGTAACCTGCATAACCGTTATAACGGATAACCGGTTTACCGGTGGTACCGCGTTTTGTAGTGATCAGGATTACACCTTGCGAACCATTAGCGCCATAAATTGCCACGGCCGACGCATCTTTCAGGATCTCCATTGATGCGATATCATTTGGATTAATATCATTAAGCGATCCGCCGCTTTTGGTAAGCGGAATACCATCAACCACCACAAAAGGGCCTGAAGCAGCTGAAATAGAATTTTGCCCCCTCACCGTAACCGAAGGCTGACGGCCAGGAATAGATGATGATGTGGTTACAGTTACACCGGCAACAGCTCCTTCTACAGCCTGCAAAACGTTGGTAACAGGTAACTGCGAGAGGCGGGACTTTGGTACCGTTGTAACCGAGCCGGTAACGTCCGAACGTTTTTGCGTACCGTAACCTACCACTACTACTTCGTTAAGCTGCTTGTTACTATCCTCAAGCACGATATTTAGTGTGGTGGTATTTTTTGTAACCGCAATGAATTTGGCTACCATGCTCACAAAAGAGATCTTTAACGTTGAGCCTTCGGCAACCTCTATTTTAAAAGCGCCATTAACATCGGTTGTGGTTGATTGGGTTGTGCCCTGGATGTTTACAGTTGCACCAGGCAACACATTGCCGGTGGCATCTTTTACAACACCTTTTACATTAATTTTTGTTTGCGCGCTTGCCAGCTGAGCAATGCCTGTGAGCATCATCATTAAAAGCAATACGGAAAAACTTTTTAAGAGAGTAAATCTATATTTCATAATTTAATTTGGTTTATAGGGTTCATTTAATTTGGAATTTTGGGTGGTGACTAAGCCTATCCGGGACGGTTTAACACCACGGCATTAGCTGCCCGGCAGCACATTTTTGAAATTTTCATTGCATTAATTTTTAGTTTATGAATTGCCGGCAATAAAATATTGGTACTGATTATTGCCTGTCGGTTGAAACGAAATAAGTGGAATTTGGCTTTGCGAGAGAGGGGTAAAACTATAAATTACCGGGGTCAAAATGTATAAAAAACGCTCCTTTTGATAGTTTTTGTAGAATACACAAGAAAATAAGTGTCAAATTCACTTTTATTTTTCCGGAAAGCTTTTCTTGTGATGGCACACCAACACTGTTAAAGACAGGCCTATTTAGAAGAGTTTTTCTCAAACTCGTTTATGCGATACGAAATTTGAAAACTGGCGCGGTGTTTTTTGATAAAATCAGACGGGTTGATCCCATATTGTTTGAAGAATTGTTCGCGAAAATATTTCACATCGCTAAAGCCAACCTGGAACGCGGCTTCGTTAACATTACAATTGGTTTGAATGAGTAATTCGGCAGCTTTGCGCAGGCGTACAAAACGGATAAAGTTATTGACCGATTGCCCTGTGATATTTTTAAGACGTTTAAATAAGGTTGCATAGCTGATCCCGATCTCCTTAGCCAGCACATATACATCAAACTTATCGTCGGTAAAATAATGCTCAATCACCGAAATACAATTGTTCAGAAAGTCTTTATTCTCCTGCGAAATACTTCGACCGGTGCTTTTCTTGGTAACCTCCTTATAAAAGTAATTCTGAAGCTCAGTTTTATTGCGCAACACGCTTTTTACCTTTGCTATGAGTAATTCTTTATCAAAGGGTTTGCGTAAAAAGTCAATAGCTCCCTCGTCTATACTTTTTAGCATAATATCGGGCGTTGTATCCCCGGTTAAAAGGATAACTGGGATATGGCTTATGGCCTGGTCTTCTTTAACAATCCGGCACAAATCAAGCCCGCTAATGCCGTCCATTACAATATCGCTTATAATTACATCGGGAATATGCTTCTTGATAAGTTCGAGGCCCGTGGTACCGTTCTGGGCCTCAATTACGTTATATCCGGGAGTAAAAATCTTTTTGATGTATGTACGGATCTGGTCATTGTCATCAATCACTATAAGTGTATGCCTGGCCGAGCTGAATAGCTCCAACGCTGCCAGGTCATCGTCTTCCGGCATAACATCTTTGTTATCTTCGCTAATAAGCTCATTTACATAAGTATAATCAGGTACAACATCGTCAACGATAATCTCTCCCGAAAAATGTGCTTTACCCTTCGGTAACGCAAGCACAAAGGTGGTACCCCCATCGGGATTGTTGGAGTAGCTGATATTACCTTTATGACTTTCAATAAAAACCTTAACCAGGTATAAGCCTATCCCAAAACCCTTACGGAAATAGTTTTTATCCTTTGCCTGGTAAAATTTATCAAACAGTCTGTCGCCGGCTTCCGTATTGATGCCTATACCATTATCAATTACTTTAAAATATACATAAGTATCGTCCTGTTCAATTACAACATGGATAATTCCCCTATCCGGAGTAAACTTTATAGCGTTTGAAATGAGGTTAAACAAAGCTATTTCTATCTTTTCCAGGTCGCAGTATACCTCAATGGCATCTAATCCGCCCTCAAGGGTATAACGAATATGTTTAATTTTGGCTTGCTGAATAAAGCACGAATAAACCTCGTTACACAAAATCACAAAATTTAATCTGCTCACCTTCAGCGAAGCATTTTCGCTTTCGGTTTTTCTGAAAAGCAGCAAATGATCAACCAAACCAAGCAGTCGGCGCGCATTGCGGTAAATTGTGCTCAGCTCTTCGGTATTGCCTTTATTTTGATTAAGAAGATCTTTGATGGGGTTGATAATAAGCGTTAACGGGGTCCTGAATTCGTGCGATACGTTGGTAAAGAAGGTCAGCTTCTTTTCATTAAGTTCCTTTTCTTTCTCCACCTGCAGGTTGGCGAGCTTTACCTTAAACCTGAGCCCGGCCTGGTTTAATCTGTATCTGTAAAACGCGTAGCCTATAGCAACTATTAATGACAGATAAATTATATAGGCCCACCAGGTGCGGTACCATGGTGGCAAAACAATAATTTTAATGGTGATGGGTGGCGCTGTCCACTGTCCTTCTGTATTGGTGGCCCTGATTTTCAGTGTATAGGAGCCTTCATTGAGACGCGAAAAATAGGCCGACTTTAGTTTGCCTACATAATTCCAGCCATGGTCCCAGCCCTCAAGGTAATAGGCGTAGGAGATCTTTTCGGGAAATGAATATTCAAGCGCTGTGTAACTGATGTTCAGCGTAGCCTGGCTAAACGGGATAGTTACTTTCTTTATTTCATTTAACGGCAGTTTTGGGCTATATGCACTATCGAGTTCAATTGATACATTGTTTATTTTAAAATCAGAAAGCATGAGCCGGGGCTGGTGCGCGTAAGGGGCAATACTATCAGGCGAGAACAAATTAAACCCTTTTATACCGCCGAACAACATTTTGCCCGATGCCAGTTTTAAGGCCGCGTTGTAATTAAACTGGTTACTTTGTAATCCATCAGATGCGTTGTAATTGGTGATCTTTTCCGTTGTTACATTAAAGTTAGAAAGGCCGTTATAAGTACTGCACCATAAATTCCCGCTGTTATCAACCAATATATTCAGCACAGTATTACTGGGTAAGCCGGCCGATTCCGTGTATCTTTTATACTGATGGGTGTTGGCATTATATTGAAGCAGGCCTCCGCCTTCGGTACCAATCCATAAATTGCGTTTATTATCTTCGGTAATAGCCCTGATGGCCTGGCCGATAAAATAAATCTGGTGTTTTTTATGCTGAACATCTATTTTGATGAGACGGCTATAATTTCCCGCCCATAAATTACCCGCATGATCTTCAAAAAGCGCGTGGATATTTACCAGGTTGTTATCAAAAAGTTCAAATTGGTCTTTTGCACGATTATATAAAAACAAAGCACCTCCCCAGGTGCTGCCCGCCCACAAGCGGTGCTGCGAATCTTCATAAAGCTTCCAAAAGTTCCGTTCCTCTTTTTTATCTACGGGGTTATAACAGCTATAATGTTTAAACCGGTCGGTTGTATTATCAAACGCATCAATGCCACCGTTAAAGGTTGCCACCCATATTTTGTTGGTATAGTCGTTTAAAATACTTACAACAAAATTGCTGCTGATAGATCCCGGGATATTTTGATGTATATAGGCAGTAAACGTATTTGTTTTAATGTTCCAGTAATTTAACCCGCCGCCGTCAGTGCCAATCCATACATTATGCTGTTTATCTTCGCAAAACGACAGGATAAAATTATTGATAACACTATTTTTATTAAAAGCATCATGCGCAAATACATGAAATGAGGCC
The DNA here is from genome assembly GCF_028993635.1 of Mucilaginibacter sp. SJ. Classification (NCBI taxonomy): domain Bacteria; kingdom Pseudomonadati; phylum Bacteroidota; class Sphingobacteriia; order Sphingobacteriales; family Sphingobacteriaceae; genus Mucilaginibacter; species Mucilaginibacter sp. SJ. Next base: position 6,317,595 of record NZ_CP118631.1, on the reverse strand, counting down.
GGCTTACGGTCAATAATGTTTACGCCGCCACGTAAGGTCGCTATCCAGATCCGGGATTCATCATCCTCATAAACAGCATCAACAGCATCGCTGCGTAAGCTATTAGGTGTTTCGCCTGCATTGATATAGGTGAGCGTATTGGCCGCAGGATTCCAAACTTTGATTCCTCCTCCATTGGTTGCAATCCAGATATCGCCGTTTTTTGTTGTGGTGAGGCTAAAAATATTGTTGCTGGTCACTTTGTTAAACCCGTTATCGAGCCTCGTAGTTTTCAGGGTGACGGGATCATACATCAACAACTCGTTACCAGAGCCTGCAATTATTTTACCCTTTCCATCAATGGTCATACAGCCTGCATATGCCAGTTCAGGAGCTACAATTTTTATCTTTTCAGTTGCTGCATCGTACCTCCCAAGCCCAACCCCATTTACCAGGACCCAGATAGTGCCCTGCTTATCCATCTGGGCAGCAATGGTATTAAACCGTTTTGTTTTTGCATCATACAGGATCTCTTTACCAATGGTATCTGTTTTCCCAAATTTCAGGAAGCCGTATGTGCCATTGGTAGCGAAAACATTCCCCAACCGGTCGGCGACTATTTCGTTAATGTTAAACCCAATCTTAACAGGCTGATGTTTTTCATTATAGCAGTAAAGCGCATGAAAGCGGGAATCGACATAATCAAAATACATCAGGCCTTTTTCAGTTCCTGCATATATTCGTCCGCCGCAGGCCTTGATGGACTTGATGTGGTTATTGACAAGTGAATTTTTATCATCCCAAATATTCCGAAAAACCTTAAAGGTATAGCCGTCATAGCGGTTAAGACCGTCATAAGTCCCCATCCACATAAAGCCATATTTATCCTGCGTAATACAGGTTACCGCATTATTTGAAAGGCCATCTTCAATACCCAAATACCTAACGGGAAAACCAGGACCTTTTGCTGAAGCTGCTAAAGAATAGCACAAAAAAGAAATAAGCAAAAAGGCCTTTAATTGCTGAAACATTCGCCGTATAATCAATAACTGGTTGCTTTCAAAGGTATCAAAATATAGCAGGCTTTCATTCGCAAATTTTATCCTGTTTTGGTACATCAGGAATTGCAACGCATCAAAAGCGTATCAAAAGATATGAAGAAAATAACACCGATATTGAAGACAAATAATTAACAATTAATTATATTTGGGATATTATAAACCGGTTCTTAATAAAACATTTATTACATATAGCCATCATCCTTAAAAATAGGGAATGCCATGATTATGCATTTAAATGATTGCGTAATTATTGCAGGCTACACTGCTTATTAAAAACATTTGATTAAACATTTACCTGCATTGACTAAGTATTTATTTATTTTTTATTTAAGCCTGTGGACACTTACTTCTCGTGCTCAAAATATACTCAGGGTTGATAAAAGCGTTCAGCAACATAAGTTTACCCTTAACGAGATAAAATACCTGCAGGATAGCACCGGGAAGCTAACTTTCCGGAATATACAGGAAATGAGCTCCTCTTTTACCGAAAACAGCTCATACTACCCCAGCAATCACCATAAAAACTCCACCTACTGGTTCCGCGTACGGATGTACTTTAGTGAACCCGTAAACAACAACAGTATCATTGAGCTGTTTGATCAAACAACTGATGAGGTAACAGCTTATATGCCTGATGCGGCAGGCAACTATATCAAAAATGAATCGGGCGCTAATCTTAATTTCAACAGCAGGCTTTTTCATCATAAAAACTTTGAGTTTCTGATCGGGGATACCAAACCTGGCTATCATACTTATTATTTCAGGATCAAATCGCACAATGCAGTAAACGTTATCATAGTTTACCGTACCATTAATTACTTTATCCATTATGCGCTTAATGAATACTTAACCTACGGCCTGTTTTATGGTATGATCCTCATTTTTTGTTTCCATAACCTGCTCATGTTCCTGGCAGTTAAAAAGAAACAATACCTGTACTACGTATTTTACATTTTAAGCGTAGGCCTTTACGAAATGAGTGCCGATGGCATCGCGTTCCAATATTTATGGCCGGGGGCACCAGCTTTGAATAATTACGGAAACGGCACCGCCCTATATTTCACCAGTATTTGTGCCTTGATATTCAGCAAGGAGTTATTGCAGGTTAAAACAAAAGCTCCACAGTTTAACAGACTAATCAATTATGTGTTATTACTGCGCACTACCTATTTTCTGTACTGTCTTATCTTCAACAATTCGCTGTTTGTATATAAGTTTGTTGAAGTGATCCCGCTATCGCTGGCTTTTGCTACCGGTGTGTATATCTATAAAAACGGCTACAAGCCGGCCCGCTTCTTTGTGCTGGCCTACTCGATTTTGTTTGTAGGATTTATAGTGAAAGCGTTTACCGCCCTTGGTTATGCTTACTTTTTGCCCGCCCCTATAAGTTACTATAGCCTTAGTTTTTGCTTTATTATTGAGATGGTGCTGTTATCATTTGCCATTGGCGATCAGGTAAGGATCCTGCGGAAAGAGAAGGATGCAGCCCATGAAGAAACCATACGGCAAATGCATTTGAACAGCCAGTTGAAGGATTCGATAAATGAGGAATTGGAGCGTCAGGTTGAAATCCGCACGCATGAACTGGTTGAAAAATCAAACGAGGTGAGGCAACAAAGCCAGATCATCGAAAACCAAAACAAAGAATTGTTACGGGCCAACGAGCAGTTGGAAAAGCAGGCCGGTGAAATATTAAGAATGAATGTTTTACTTGAAAAAGATAATGTTCAGCTCAAAACCAATATTGAAAAGGTTACCGAATCACGCGCGTTATCTACAGAGCTTGGCTATGAAGAATTCAGCGCTAAATATCCCGATCAGGAAACCTGCTTTAAATTCCTGTCGGCTTTAAAATGGAAAGATGGCTTTATTTGCACCCGGTGTTCGAATACAACCTACTGTGCCGGAAGGTTGCCGCACAGCCGCCGGTGTACCAAATGCAGTTATGAAGAATCGGCCCTGCATAACACCATATTTCAAAACAGCCGCATTCCGATTAATAAGGCTTTTTACCTCACTTATCTTATTTACAGCACCAACGGCACCATATCTTCGCACCAATTATCTGAAAAGCTCGATATCAGGCAAAGCACCTGCTGGACCTATGCCATCCGCATAAAAAAGGTATTGCAGGAAAAGAAAAAATCACGCAAGAAGAATGATCAGCAAGGATGGACGGTGCTGGTGATGTGAGACAGCTTCTCTGAATGTTGATAGGAGGCACGGAGCCAAAACATACTCCTTTATTTGGTATAAACACCGTGGCGCTCTGAGGCCGACAATGGTTTATTCTCAGTAATCCGTCTCGTTTTGCCCTCTGTGCAAGGCATACTTTTATAATTTTTCGTGCTACAAACCTTTTGCGCCTCTGGTGCGCCCGTCCTTAAGTACATCTCATTAATGGTTGTTTATTAAATTATATAATTCCCCGGAAGGGGAAAAGGTTTGTAGAAATAATGTCCTACCCTCTTGTACGAGCCCAAGAGGGGTTCAACCCACGCTGACCGATCAATTGGCAATAGCCATTTGCTATTAGGTTTGTGCATTAGCCCAAGCTCGCAGGAGATCCTGACGTCGCGAAAACTTCATTTCTCTGATAATTAAGCAGGTTTTAACCACCTCCCAGATTCCCTCCATTGTCATTTTTCAAATTATTTTCACTTTTTTTTCTTGTTCACAAAGCGTATCAGCTGCAAAAACAAACCGGGTGTAACCCGCTGTAAATACGCCACTTCAACGTTTGAGTTTCTCGTTATCAAAACGTATCAAAATTTATTTAAACATCTTAAAATCAATAACTTACATAAGATAAACCTATTGCATTATTGGTTTATTCCACGTTAAATTTACCCCCACCAAATACCAATTAGTAATACGCTTAACCAATAAATCGCTTATATGAAGTAAAGATTGCACAGCAGTTCTTACCTGCATCGCTATGGTGTAAACCAGGTTTGCCCATAGCCCATTCCGGCAGCCAAGTGCTGCTTAACCAACTAAACAGCAATTAATTATGAAGAAAAAAATTACGCTAATTTTTGTTTTACTTATTACAATACTAACACGGTCCTTAGCACAGGACGTTACCGTGAAAGGTATTGTTAAAGACAGCCAGGGCCTGCCAATACCTGGTGCCACTGTAAAAAACAAGTCAACAGGTGCAGTGACAGTTACGGATTTAAAAGGCAGCTATTCTATCACAGCCAACAGCAACGCTACACTTGTTTTCAGCTTTGTGGGTTCGGCCACACAAGAGCAGCCAGTTAATGGACGCACAACTATTGATGTAACACTGGCCGATGCTAACAAACAATTGGAAGAAGTTGTAGTAATAGGCTACGGCACACGTGCCGTTAAAGATGTTACCGGTGCCATCAGCAGTGTTAAGGCCGAGAAATTAGAAAACGAGCACCCAGCCAGTGCCACCGACATTATCAGAGGAAATATCCCGGGAATTTCGGTTGCTTTGAATACCTCGGCCAAAGGCGGCGGTACCGGCGACCTGCAGATCAGGGGTAAAGCCTCTCTTTCGGGCAATGTTCAGCCTGTTATCGTATTGGATGGTGTTATTTATCCCGGCCAGCTGGCTGATATCAACCCTAACGATATCGACCGTGTTGATGTACTCCGCGACCCAAGCGCACTTGCGGTATATGGTGCTCAATCGGCAGGCGGCGTTGTAGCTATCACTACCAAAAAAGGAAAAAAAGGCGGCACTCAAATCACCTTAAATGCCAACTTTGGCATTGCTCAATTGTTGCAAAATCAAAAATATTACACCGGCGACGGCTTTCTTAACTGGCGTGCCGACGGTGCCCGCAGCTCCAATACTTCAAACCCGTACTATTACTACAGCAACCCTAACAAACTACCTGATGGTGTAACGCTTGCCCAATTCCTTAATGGCGCTACAGGCGATCCAACTACCATCTGGCTACAGCGTTTGGGTTTATTCCCGAACGAGATTGCCAACTACCAGGCTGGTAAAATGACCGACTGGTCAAAACTGATCTTCCGCAATGGCTTCCGTCAGGATTATACCGGCAGCTTTTCGGGAAGTTCAGAAACCGTTAAATACTATGTATCGGGCAACTATACTAAAAACCAAAACCTGATCCAGGGCGGTCAATATACCGATGGCCGTTTCCGAGTAAACCTCGAAGGCAAAGCTGCTAAATTTTTAACCCTTGGTGTAAATGCGCAATTTGCAAGCCGCGATGAAGGTGCAGCCAGCACCCCGCTCAGTGGCCAGGGTATTGATGCTACCGAAGCCGACTGGACGCAGATCATTAACTCATCTCCTTATGGAGATGTGTACAATGCCGATGGTTCATTACGCCGTATCGATACCGATGATAGTGGTTTGAATCAGCGTAACCCATTCCTCGGGAACCGCTACAATCAAAACGTGGCTGTTCAAAACACCTTATTCTCCGTACTTTTTGCCCGTTTGGATCTTCCTTTCGGTATTAAGTATACGGTGAATTATGCGCCAACCATAGAATCATATAGGAACTTCTTTTTCCGCCCCGTAGCTAATCCTAACGAGCTTTCGGGTGGTACTGCTATCCGTACTCAGGAAAACCGTTACAGGTACAACCTCGATAACATATTAAGCTGGAACAAAACATTTGGCATCCATAGCTTTGATGCAACCTTCCTGCTTAACAAAGAAAAGTATCAAACCTGGTATACCAATGCTTCAAACACGCAGTTAACACCAACTGATATTTTGGGCTACCACAACATCGGTGCAGGTAACTTACCTGTAGAAAGCAGCGATGACCGAATTTATAATGCCGATGCCATCATGGGCAGGATCAATTATACCTTATTAGGCAGATACATTGTTACCGCCACCGTACGCCGCGACGGTTTCTCAGCATTTGGTTTGCAGAACCCTCGGGAGGTATATCCTTCGGCAGCAGTAGCATGGGTATTCAGTGATGAAAGCTTCATGAAAGGTGACGCTTTTAAATGGCTTGACTATGGTAAATTACGTTTCAGCTACGGTGCAAACGGTAACCGTACATCTACAACCACTGCCGACCCATCTATCTCGTTGGCTGTATTGGGCGGCGTTAAATATCCAACGGCAAACAACTCGGGTACAGTTATCAACAACAGTGGTATTTATGTAAGCACCCTGCAAAACGCTCAGTTGAAATGGGAACGTACCGTAGGCCCTAATATTGGTTTGGATTTCACCATACTGCATAACAGATTAAGCGGTTCAATAGATGTTTATGACCGTAAAACTACCGACCTGCTGGTTAAACGAAGTATTCTTGATGTTCAGGGCTACAACTCATCGGGCGATTTAGTTGGTGGGGCTAACAATTCCAACCCATACACCAACATCGGCCAGGTTAACAACAAGGGGTTTGAAATTTCATTGGATGGCAAGATCATCAAAAGCGAAAACTTTAACTGGAATGCCAGCGGAACGTTTTTCTTAAACCGCAACAAAATTGTTCACCTGTATGGTGCATTCCCGGTTACCGATGCCAATGGTGTTACTACTAATGTCGAAAAAGATGATATAGGCAACGGCTGGTTCATTGGTCACGATATAAACGCTGTTTGGGATTACAGGATCCTGGGTGTTTGGAAAACCGCCGATGCTACTGAAGCAGCTAAATACGGCGCTAAACCCGGTGATTTTAAACTACAGGACGTAAACGGCGATTTTAAATTCACTAATGATGATAAGCAATTTCTGGGTTCAACCAATCCACGCTTTAGCTGGTCGTTACGCAATGATTTCAATTTCCTTAAACATTTCGATGTATCGTTCCTGCTGGTATCAAGCATTGGTCAGTTAAGACAATACAACCAGGCATTAAACAACCCCGGCAGCGTAGGCTTTGCGCGTATGAATTCATACGTATTACCTTACTGGACACCTGATAACGAAATTGATGATTATGCCCGCTTAAACTCAGGTTCATCAGGCACAACTATTAACGTTTGGCGTAAAGCTTCGTTTGTAAGGCTGCAAACCGCTTCTATCGGCTACACTTTCAGTCCGCAGCTTATCAAACGCCTGGGCATATCAAGCGCCAAATTATTTGTAAATGCAAGCAATGCCGCTGTGTTTTCAAGCTGGCCGCTTTGGGACCCGCAAAACGGCGGTCCTACTCCAAGATATTTATCAGCCGGGTTTAACGTAGTTTTTTAAAGGAGGGATTTAATACATGAAAAAGATAAACAAAAACACCATGGCTGCGGCTTTAACAGCGGCAACCATATTTATAACCGGGGGCTGTACCAAGCGGGCTGATCTGTATCCGCAGGCACCTTCAAAATTTACACCCGACGTAACTTATACTTCACCTGCTGCTTTTAAAGCCGCTTTAGCTACGCTAAATGTAAGCGTCAGGTTTGAATACTTTGGCGACTCGGCCCCGTTGCTTACTGAATCGATATTTACTGATGCCGCAGTTGAAGGTACTACCGATAAAACCACGCCGGCACAGGATCTGAACGCGCGGATCACCCCTACCGCAAACTTAAACAGTGACGACTATAACAAGATAGGTCGCTACTGGAGCGCATGGTACCAAGGCATCCATGATTGTAACGTTATTTTATCGAGGCTGGATAACATTAAATGGTCTTCAGACGCCGATAAAAACCTGGTAAAAGCGACAGCTTTATTTCACCGGGCTTACCGCTACTATCGTTTAGTACATGAGTTTGGTGATGTGCCATTGCTGCTAAAAGAAGAAACCGCGGTAAACACAGGCTACTTCAGCACGCAGCGTATCGTTATCCTGAAGCAAATGAAAACAGACCTGGAGTTCGCTGTAGCTAATCTTACCGATGCGAACGCTAAAGGCGATATCTCCAAAGGCGGCGCTGCCCACCTTTTAGCTAAAGTTGATCTGGCACTTGGTTTATTTGATGATGCCATTGCAGCCGCCAACGTTGCCATCAACGGCCCATATCACCTCATGACCAATCGTTTTGGTATAGTTGCGGGCGATGCATCTAAAAACATCATCTGGGACCTTCACCGCCCCGAAAACAAGGCTTTGGGAACAAACGCCGAAGCTTTATATGTAGTGCTTGACCGCGAAACACTTGACGGCGCTACACCAAACGGATCGCAGGTGATGAGGAACTGTGTGCCTATGTGGCATAACGGTACTATTCTTACTCCCGGAGCGCTGAAACCGGGCATTTCAGATAAAGTAACCGAAGAATTTCCGCTTACTTTATGGTATGGCCGTGGTATTGGCCGCTTACGCGGTACGCCTTACGCTACCAAATACATCTGGACAGATAATACCGACTTAAGGCACGCTCCCGGAAACTGGATGAACATGACTGACCTGGTTTACAATAGCCCGGCCATTAAAACCTCCGATCCTGCATGGTATGGTAAGCATCTTGAGCAATATACCGAGGCAAATGTTAAGCAACGCTTCCTAAATGGAGCAAAAGATACCATCCGCGCCTGGTTTGGCTGGCCGCATTACAAAGTGTTTATTGGTTCGGGCCCTATCGCGCTTGATAAATGGTGGAGCCCGCCGCGTGGTACCAACACCGACTGGTATGTTTTCCGCTTAGCCGAAACTTACCTGTTGCGCGCCGAAGCCTATGTATGGAAAGGCCAAACCGCATTTGCTATGGATGATATCAACAAAGTAAGGGCACGTGCAAATGCACAATTGTTAACAGATCCGGGCAAAGTTAATATCGGCACTATACTTGACGAACGCCAAAGAGAACTGTATTGGGAGGAGCCACGTAAAACTGAGCTTACCCGGATCGCTTTCATCTTTGCGCAAACAGGAATTGCCGCTTATAACGGAAAAAGCTATAATGTAGCTAATTTTTCAACAAGCAACTTCTTTTACGACAGGATCATGGAGAAGAACGACTTTTACAAAAACCCTAACGTTGTAACCAATTCGGGTAATCACTTCACCATTTCACCATATCACGTTTTATGGCCTATCCCGCAAAGCGAAATCGATCTGAATGTAAATGGTCATATTAACCAAAGCAAAGGATACGCAGGTGCGGAAACCAATATCCCCCCGCTTGATAAAATAGTCCCTTAATTTTTTGAATTTGTAACATTTGAGCCGGGTGTTAGTCAATTGACTAATGCCCGGTTTTTTGTTTTATGCAGATTTAAAAGCATAAAATAATTAACAGTGGGCGCATTCACCTATTTGTTTTTTTCACATATTTAATCATTATTTAAACCTGACATCCAAAAATATGGGCCTGTTCAATATCCTTCGTAACGAATTTATAGATGTAATAGAGTGGGTTGATACCACCCAAAATACGCTTGTATGGAAATTTCCGCGCCATGATAATGCTATAAAGATGGGTGCAAAACTTATTGTTCGCGAATCGCAGGCCGCTGTTTTCATGAACGAGGGGCGCATCGCCGATGTATTTACTCCCGGTACTTATGAGCTCCAAACTCAGAATATGCCCCTTTTAACCACCTTAATGAGCTGGAAATATGGCTTTGAAAGCCCGTTTAAGGTTGATATATTCTTCGTAAACCTGCGGCAGTTCACCAATCAAAAATGGGGAACCAAAAACCCGGTAATGATCCGCGATGCTGAGTTTGGACCGGTGCGGCTGAGGGCATTTGGTTCGTTTAACTTTAAGGTTCAGGATCCTAAAGTATTTATTAAGGAAATAGCTGCCACTAATCCCGATTTCATCATTGAAGATATCAATGAGCAGTTGCGTAACACCGTTGTTTCGAGGGGGATGGATGCCGTAGCCGAATCAAAAATAAACGTGCTTGATTTGGCAGCCAACTACAACGAAATGGGCAAATTCATAACAGAATCTATTCAGCCTGATTTCGCTGAACTTGGTTTAAACCTAACCAAACTATTAGTTGAAAATATCTCCCTGCCAACCGAAGTTGAGCAGGTACTTGACAAACGCAGCGAAATGGGCATATTGGGTAATCTTGGCGCTTATGCACAATTCCAGGCTGCCAATGCTATTGAAAAATCCGCCGAAAATACCATCGGTGGTAATTTAGGTGCAGCTGGTATGGGTTTAGGCGTTGGCGCGGCAATGATGGGCCAGGTTGGCAATATCTTTCAGCAAAATCAGGTTACTCCTAATAATACCGGTGGTGATGTACCACCTCCTCCACCCCTGCCGGGCATCCAATATCATATTGTGAAAGACGGGAAGTCAGACGGGCCGCACTCTATAGATGGCATTAATGCTATGATCGCCAGCGGCACCTTAAGCAGGGAAAGCATGATTTGGAAAAAAGGTATGGCTGCATGGGCGGTTGCATCGTCTGTTGAAGAGATTGCAGAATTGTTTAATAATGTACCTCCGCCGATAGCCTGATCTGCAACTATTCCTAAATCTATATTTTCGAGATGAACAACCAGGTCAATCCATCAGCCATAAACAATTCTTTAAATTGTTCGGGCTGCGGAGCATTACTGCACTTTAATCCCGGCACTCATAATTTGTTGTGTGATTACTGCGGCGTGAGCAACGCCATTGAAAGCGCCCCCGACAGTCGCGATATCCTGCCCTATGATTATGAAGAATTTGTCGCCGGTATTGATAACAATAAACAAAGTGCCGATCTTAAGGTAGTGAACTGTAAAAACTGCGGCTCGCAAACCCTCCTCGATCAGTTTGTAACCTCGGATAAATGCCCGTTTTGTACAGCCCCCCTGGTTTTAGACCTTGAAAGCGGGCAGCAATATGTATCGCCGCATTATATTTTGCCGTTTGCAGTTACACAACAACAGGGCGTTGACTTTTTCAAAAAATGGCTTAAAAGCCTTTGGTGGGCGCCAAACGACCTGGCTAAAAAAGTAAGCGATGCATCATCAGCATTAAAAGGTGTTTACCTGCCCCACTGGACCTATGATACTTATACTATAACCGATTATAGCGGTGAGCGCGGCGATTACTACTATACTACCGAGACCTATACAGAAACTGTCGACGGTAAAACACAAACCAAAACCAGGCAGGTACGCCATACCGATTGGTCATACGCATCCGGAAGAGTAGAATGTGATTTCCGCGACCTGATGGTACCCGCAAGTAAATCATTGCCCGAAAAAACACTTGATAAACTTGGCCCCTGGAATTTTAATATGCTGGTTAAGTTTGATGAACGCTACATGAGCGGCTTCCGTTCCGAAACCTACCAGTTAGGCCCGGAACAAGGGTTTGCTAAGGCAGCTGAACAAACCGTTGGAGCGATAAATTCGGCCATACGAGACGACATAGGCGGAGACGAACAAAGGATTGACAGCACCGACACCCAATATCTTGATAAAGCTATAAAATACCTGATGCTGCCGGTTTGGGTAAGCGCTTATAACTATAATAATAAGATTTATCAGTTTACAGTTAACGCCAGCACAGGTGAGGTTATCGGCCAGCGCCCGGTGAGCGCCATTAAAATTATCCTGGCCGTGCTGTTTGTAATTGCGTTGATAATAACCGTTGTGATCTTGTATCAAAACGCTCATCCTGCATAGAGAAGCTGCCCTAAGACACAAAACACTCAATTATTTTTTATGTAGAAACGCATGGATGCGTTTCCTATAAGGTAAACTCCCTTTACAGCACTTGCTTATCGCAATTTGCATGCAGGGAGACGCATGTGATGCGTCTCTACATTTTTAACAAGCTTTTCAGACATTCAAAATAAAAATAAAAATAAATTTGCGTAACTCATAAGTTACATATATATTTGAGTAACTTAAAAGTTACCTATCATGGCAAAAATTATTCAGCACCAATTATTTTACCCGCACCCACCCGCGGTGGTTTGGGAATTTCTAACAGATCAGGAACTGATATCGCAATGGTTGATGCCAGGCGACCTGAAACCTATACCAGGTCACGAATTTCAGCTCCGGGCCAAACCTATGCCTGAAATGGATTTCGACGGGATTTTTTATTGCAAGATCCTGGAAGTAGTCCCTTTAAAAAAACTTTCCTATTCATGGAAATTCGGACCCGGCAATGGCGAATTAAGCGATTCGACAGTGAACTGGACGTTAACTGAAAAAGATAATGGCACCGAACTTTTGCTGGTACACCGTGATTTTAAAGACGCTGTAAACCCGTTGATGTTTAGCTCGATGGAAAAAGGCTGGTTAGTGCTTATCAACAAAATGCTGCAGATCATAAACGCGGAAAAAGATGGAACAGCACAGGCTTGATGTATTCCAGGTAATTGCCGACCCAAGCAGGAGGCAGATACTACACCTGCTTTCGAAAGATAGCAGCACCATTAACGCGCTGGCCGAAAACTTTGACATGAGCAGGCCTGCAGTTTCAAAGCATATCAAAGTGCTTTATAATGCAGGTTTTATCTCCATTCAGGATATCGGCAGAGAAAGGCATTGTGTGTTGAAACAAGACGGCTTTAAAGAGCTACAGGCCTGGTTAGCTTACTATGATAAATTCTGGGGCGATAATCTGGATAAACTGGGAGCTTTAATGAACGATAAAATGAACAAAAAATGAAAGATCAGGATTTAACTATCACCATTTCGGTTGATAAAACCTCTAAAGAGGCTTTTGATGCCATTAATAACGTTCGCGGATGGTGGTCGGAAGAAGTTATAGGAGGCACAGAGAAACTCAATGATGAGTTTACCTACAAAGCCCGGGAGCTTCACCGCTGTACCATGAGATTAACAGAAGTAATCCCCAACAAAAAAGTGGTTTGGCTTGTACTGGATAACTATTTTAGTTTCACCAAAGACCAAACCGAGTGGAAAGGCACCAAAGTGATCTTTGAAATTTCCGAACACGACGGCAAAACACAAGTCCGCTTCACACACCAGGGCCTGGTTCCACAGCATGAATGTTATGAGGTTTGCTCAAACGCCTGGACCGGTTATATTACAGGAAGTTTGTACAACCTCATTACTACAGGTAAAGGAGAGCCTAATCCTAAAGAAAGTTAGGAACAATGTAAGGTTTTGATATTCGGCTCAAGAGCATGAACAGCGTCCCCTCCCAATTAGGTTGAGTGTCAAAATCCCGCTAATGCTGAAGAAAGCAATTACAAAAGCTGTTGAAGACTTACGAAGCTTTTAATTACTTCGTAAGTCTGGATTCAACGACCTGTCATGCATAAGGACAACGCACCTTCCTTGCCTCAAGGCTTGACGTTACAGATTTAAATTTCATCCCAAACCTTATACCACTATAAATTGGGGTTGGCGTCTTTTTCAGATTGAGGTATCGGAAATAACAAATGGTTATCATCAACAGTAACGCCAACAACAGCCATTGCCGCTTTTAACTTTCCTAAACGTAAAAGATCCCAGCGGCGTTGTCCTTCCCCGCAAAGCTCACGAGCCCGTTCGGCCAGTAAAGCATTTACAAAAGCATCAGCGGTAGGTGTATTGGTTAAATTCAGCTGGTCTGTAGGCAATGATAACCCAGCCCTTGCCCTTACTATATTTATCCCGTTAAATTTGTTAGGGTCGGCCGGATTGATATTATTCATAGCCTCTGCCTGTAACAGGTAAACCTCGGCCAAACGTAACACAAACCAATCCGACCTGGAATTATTATCCTGTTTCCATTGGCTGTCCCTGAATTTATAAATAAAAGGTGTTACAGTTTGGGTTACACCCTTACTGTCAACAGCCTGGTTAGATATGCTATAGGTTTTACGCACATCCCTGTTACCATCCGGAAAACCATTGTTGAAAAAGTTATTCTGAGCAAAAAATGAACCATACCCACCTAATACAGTTGGATAGAACATCCGTAATATAATATTACCAACATTAGGTGCTGTGCCAAACCGCACGGCAAAAACAATCTCCTTGTTATATTTATTATCTGAGCTAAAGATGCTGGCATAATCGCTAAGCAAACTGTATGAGCCATCATTAATTACCTTATTACATTCGGTGAGCGCATCCTGACTATCGGTAGCCTTTGCAGCATCTGATTTGGCCCGTGTTAACAATACCTTTGCCAATAAAGCAGATGCCGCGCCAGAGGATACCCTTCCTTTATTGGCGGCCGCGATATTTTTCTCTACATAGCAATTGGCTTCCGCAAATTGAAGATCGGCAACAACCTGGTCATAAAGCGCTGCAATAGAAGCTTTTTTTGGATACAGGTTTGGATCGGTAGCGGTAACGGGCTCTGTGATAAGCGGCACCTGTCCAAAAGCTGTAAGCAGGTTAAAATAACCTAAGCCACGCAAAAAACGGGCATTACCAATAATATTTGCCTTTTCAACTGCATCCATCGAAATCGGCGGAACGTATTTAATAACGTCATTGGCATTTTTGATCATTTTATAATCATTAATATACCAATTGGCAATTTCGCCGTTTACCGCGGCAAAGGTGTGGTTGGTCAGCGAGTTCCTGTCGGTTGATGAGCCGGGTGCAGCGTACATCAAATCCGAAGCATTATCCGATACCGTATAAACCGTACGCTGATAAAAGGTTTGAGGCTGCATCGTACTAAAAACACCGTTTAAAGCCGCAACCGCATCCCCCTGGTTTTTATAAAAATTTGTGGGCGTTAAAAAGCTGTATGGCTGCTCGGCAAGAAATTTCTTACACGAGGTAAGGCTGAACGCAATTATCGCAACAGCCATTAAAATTCTTATCTTCATATAAATGATATTTGATATGTTTTTATTTAAAATCCTAATTTAACCCCCAATAAAAGAGTACGTGGCGGCGGATATGAATTAACATCAGCGCCGAGGTTTAAATTCTGACTGCCCGGGTTCAGGTTCTGTGTACCCGCATTCAGATTTTGGGCGCCAAAGCTGTTTATTTCCGGGTTATAGCCTGTGTATTTTGTAAAGGTGTGTAAGTTTTGAACTGTAAAATATACCGTTGAGGTTTTAAATACCCGCGATTTTGGCGAAACCGGTACATTGTATGCCAGCGATACCGTTTGGATCCTTAAATAACTTCCATCTTCCAGGTAATTATCTACCACACCTGCATTACGTATAGACGTGCTCAAAACTCTGGGGATAGTATTACTGGTTCCGGGACCGTTCCAGGCATTAGCCATATAGGTATACACATTTGCTGTAGTGCCGTTACTGTGCGCGTAGCTGGTAAGGTTGAGCACTTTATTACCTTGCACCCCCTGTGCAAAAATGGTAAGATCAAAGTGTTTGTAAGAAAAAGTGTTGTTGACACTATAAATAAACTTCGGAGCTGCCTGCCCGATAATTTCGCGGTCATTGCCATCAATGATCTTATTACCGTCAACGTCGCGGATTATGGCATCTCCCGGTACTACGCCTGATATACCTGCAGCAGCAATTTGGGCCGGGGTTTGATATATGCCATCAAAATGATAGCCATAGAAAGATCCGATGGGTTGGCCCACCCGTAAAATAGAAGGGGCAAGACCATTGGTTACAATATACGGGCCGGTGCTGCCCACCATTATGTTGTTGGTGCCGTTCATATCCAATACTTTGTTTTTGTTTGCTGCATAAGTAATCGTAGTCGACCAGTTGAAATTTCGCGTCTCGATGTTTCTGGTATTTAAAGAAAATTCAATCCCGTGGTTCCCTACTTTCCCTGCATTAAGCAGTATGCTTGAAAAGCCTGATGATTGAGGTATCGAAAAGTTAAGCAGCAGATCGCTGGTTGTTTTGCGGTAATAATCGGCAGTAAGGCTGATGCGGTTATTAAAGAATCCCACATCGGCGCCCACGTCAAACGAAGCTGTAGACTCCCAGCTTAATTTAGGATTGGCAATGTTATTTGGCGATACGCCAACCACGCGTGTTGTAGAAGTACCTAATGAGTAGCTGTTAATGGCATATTGAGATAATGATTGATAAGAGCCTATTTCCTGGTTACCGGTAACCCCGTAGCTCGCCCTGATCTTCAGGTCTGAGATCTGTTTTATATTTTTAATGAATTTCTCCTCCGATGCTCTCCATGCAAACGCTCCGGACGGAAAATAACCCCATTTTTTGGTTGCCCCAAAGCGCGAAGACCCGTCGGAACGCATGGTAAAAGTAAACAGGTACTTTTCCATCAACCGGTAATTAACACGGCCAAAATATGAAGCGATGGTATTTTTATAAGTGTTGGATTGCGGTGTCAAAACATTTGCGCCTAAAGCCAGGTTATCGGTGCCTAAGTTATCTGTAAAAAAGCCCTGGGCGCTGCTGCTGAAAGCCTTGGTTTTAAACTCCTGTAACGAAACCCCTACTACGGCATCAATTGCATGGTTCTTGTTAAATTGCTTATTAAAAGATAACGTATTTTCATTTAACCAACTATAGCTGATATTATTTGATGAATAAGCCGCCCCGTTGGTTTGCTGCCCGATGTACATGGTAGTAGGCAGGTATGAATTTTCGTTGGTGTTATTATAGTCGACCCCAAAACTGCTTTTAAATTTAAAGCCGGGGATAAATTCATATTCGCCAAAGGTATTGATGAGTCCGCGCGAATTAGCAATGCGGTCTTTACCCAATTCAACAGCAGCAACCGGGTTTCCATAAGTACCAACATATGCGGCCGGCGCATTTGCAAATGTATATGCTCCGCTTGCATCTTTTACAGGTACAATAGGGCTCATACTCAGGGCGCCGCCTGCAGCGCCATATCCTACCCCTGTTATACTTGGGTCAACTGCCTGTACATTATATGATATTTGAGAAGAAAAGCCCATCTTAATCTTCTTACCAATATTCCTGTCCAGGTTTAAACGGATCAGTTCGCGCCTGAAACCGGTAGCCCTCATAATACCATCCTGATCAAAATGGTTCAGGCTAAGGTAATACCGGGCTTCGTTGGTACCGCCGTTAAAGCTAAGCTGATAATTTTGGATGGGGGCAGTGCGGTACAACTCATCCTGCCAGTCGGTACCTTTCCCAAACCCGGCAATCTGCTCGTTTGTATAAGGCAGGGCTTTAGCGGTGGCTGGGTTAGCCGCATTGTATTCGGTATAATATTGATTGAGGTAATTGCCAAACTGAGTAGCATCCATCAACGGAATTTTACGGGCTATGTGCTGCAGGCCGGTGTATGATTCAAAGTTTATGTTATGCTGCCCGGCTTTTCCCTTTTTTGTAGTGATAAGTATTACCCCGTTAGCGCCACGGCTACCATAAATTGCCGTTGCCGAAGCATCTTTTAAAACCTCGATAGATTGTATATCGCTGGGATTGATAGAGCTTAGGTTTCCCACACCTGCAAAGCCATCTATAACATATAAAGGCTCATTACCCGAATTTATTGAATTGGTACCCCGTATGCGGACAGAAGTAGCGCTGCCTGGCTGCCCGTCTGATTGTGTAAGCTGTAAACCACTCACCCTTCCCTGTAACATCTGGTCGGCCCCTAATACCGGTGTTTTATCCAGATCTTTCCCGCTTATAGATGCAACTGATCCGGTAAGGTCGCTTTTACGCTGGGTTCCGTATCCAACCACAATTACTTCGCTTAGTTTCTGGCTGGCTTCATCTACCTTTAAAACTATGTTGATTTGCGTTTTTGTACCAACCTCTACAGTTTGCGAAAGATAACCAATGTATGAAAACACAAGAGATGCCCCCTCGGGCACCGATACACTGAACTCGCCCCCTGCACTGGTTACCGTACCGGTATTTGTACCCAGTACCTTTACACTTACCCCCGGTAAAGAGTTGCCCTTATCATCAAGTACCTTTCCCTTTACGTCAATGTTTTTAATAATAGAGCCTTTCAGGGCTATAATCACCAATCCGTTATCAGTTACCTGGTAATCAAGGCCTGTATCTTCAAGGATCCTGTTTAATACATCAAGCAATGGCACATTGTTAACATCAAGTGTAATTTGCTTGTTTTGCGGCAGTAATTGTTCGCTGTATAAAAAACGGGTTTGCCCTTTTTGCTCAAGTGTGTAGATGGCTTTTTTCAGCGACGCATCTTTAAGGTTAAAACTAACCTTTGCATTTTGCGAATAACTGTTTGCCGATACATCCAAACAAAACAGAAAAGTCAGTACAAAAATCCAGTTAAGCATCAATAAAAATTTTCGGTAATGGGGCACAGAAAATACTTTATCATGAAGTATTTCTTTTTTCATAATTTTACGGTGTTAATAATTAAATAATCGGTTAGTTATCAGCAGCATCCTGTTGCTGATTAATGGATCGATATACAGCGGGGAATATTCGAGCATTTCCCGCTTTTTTATTTCAACCCTCTTCTTTAGTTAATGGTCACTACGTCATTGGCGGTTATCTTAAATTTAAATGGCCTTATTATTTGCATTCCTGTTAATGCCTGGGTTAGTGTTTCGTTTTCAAGAATACCCGTAAACCTGTAGTTGGCCACGGCTTTATTATTAATTTTAAAGGTTACGTTATACCACTTCTCTAACTTCGGGGCCAGCTCTTCAAAAGATTCATCTTTGAAAACCAGCTTATTTTGAACCCATGAAGTTTCTTCAAAATAATCCTTATTCGATATTTCAACCGGTTCGATGTTTTCTATAACCATTTGGTTATGAATTACCGGGACAAGGCGTTTATCGGTATGCTCATTAGGCACATTTTCATTTAGCGCTAATTTTTCTTTGGGCCGAAGCAAGATCTTCCGTTGAGGGTCGCTGTTAAGCGATAGTTCTATTAATCCCCTGATGAGTGTTGTTTCAGTAACAGCATCACCGGGGTATGCTTTGATATTAAAAGCAGTACCTAAAACTTTCACAGCTATTTTTTGGGTATGTATTATAAAAGGGTGCTTTTTATCTTTGGCCACGTCAAAAAAAGCCTCGCCGTACAGCCTTACTTCCCGGCAGTCTTTATACAGCATGGAATCATTATACTGCAGCTTACTGTTGGTATTGAGCCAAACGTTAGTGCCATCGGGGAGCACTATCTTTTTGCGCATCCGCTTTCCGCATACAATTTCGGTATCAGGCACATATGCAGCAGTGGCGTTGTTTTTATGGTATAAGAAATAAAAAACGAAACTGCTTATCGCTATGAACGAGGCGGCTATCAGCCAGCGTTTAACAGGGCTCTTTTTTATTGTGGCTGGCTGGCCTGCATCTTTATATCCATCAAATTCATAACTGTATTTTTGTTCGTGCAGGTTAAACGCCTTATCTATATCAGTTTCTTCCGGAAGTTCGTTTTTAAAAGCAATCTGGTTTAACACTTCTTCGTAATACAAAGCGTCAGGAAACGATAGCAGCCATTCATCCAGTTCCCGAAGTTCCTGCGGAGTGGCCTCACCGGCCAGCTTCCTGGTTATTAACTGTATGATCCTTTCCTGCTCCATCAATGATGAAATGTTTGGTGGTAAGCCTTAAGGACAACAGAAACAAAAATTCTCCCTAAAAGAAAATTAATATTTTTTTACTGTACCGAGGTTAAACTCTTTTTTAATGGAGACAGATAAACGCCGGGAAGCAATAACAAGCTGAGAATCAACTGTTTTGATGGATATATCAAGGATTTCAGAAACTTCTTTATAACTCAGGCCGTCTTCTTTTACAAGCCTGAAAATCATTTTACACCTGGTAGGTAATTTGTTGATGGCATTATTGAGGCTTTTCCTCAATTCATCATTAATCAGGATCCACTCGGGGGTAGTATCAATTTGCAAATTGACAGCAACATCATCTAAAGAAACTATTCTGCCCCGGGAGTTGCTCTTTAAAATATTTAGGCAAAGATTTTTCGCAATAACAAAGGCATACACTTTGATATTATTGATGGAGGTAATTGTCTTCCGCTTTCGCCATATAGTGATCATTACATCTGATGCTACTTCTTCTGCCAGTTCGGGCGATTTTAACAAACAGTAAGAAAAGTGTTTTATGGATGGAAAAAGCAACCCAAATAATTTTTTGTAAGCAATATAACTGTCATGTACAGCTATTTCTTCGACAATATCCGTTAACTCAGATAAATTGTGGGGCATTTCTGATTGCTTAAAATTAATATAGGTTTATTGCGATACAAGATCAGTATCGACCGGTACAAACTAAAATAAAATAATTGTATTAAACTAATAGCATTTACAATCAGTTTGCCCCCGATTGCGGGCTAATTAATATGCCATATAAATATAAATTAGCGCATCACTTGCGAAAATGCCTTTCAATTTCATTAATAGACAGGTTAATTAAACGAGAAAACACTGAAAAACAAAATGATAAGTATCTAAAGAAAATAAAATACATGGTAATTATGCTTAATGCTTAGCCAATTTAGCTTAATTAAATATTAACCTGTTACATTTTTCAAACAGGTTAATGTTTAAGGAAATCTGATCTGCAAAAAACAGTATTATTGTTACATTAACAGTTAAAAACGCTATTGCTTTTCAATTCTATTCTTCGATATTTGATTTAGCCGCGCATAAGTGTCGGCTTTAACCAGTTTACCTTTTAATCAGCAAAAAATGCAGGTACCTGCCCCCTGACGGTACCGGTATTTTGAAGAAAAACAACCTGCAAATCAAACTATTTACTACATGGAAAAATCACGCCGTACCTTTATCAGGCAGGCCTCGTTAGCCGGGGCCGGAATTATGCTTACCCCCAAAAGCTGGAGCGCACAAAGTTATAAACGTATCATTGGCGCCAATGATCGGGTCAGGGTTGGGGTTGTGGGCTTTTCAGACAGGCACAAAAGCTCACACGTGCCCAGTTTCATGAACCATTATAAAGAACTCAACTTTGATGTGGTGGCCGTATCTGATATCTGGAACAGGCGGCGGGAAGAAGGCTCTGCCCTCTGGAAAGAAAAAATGCAGCATGATGTAAAAGCTTACCGCAATAATGAAGAATTATATGATAGTAAAAGCGTAGATGCTGTATTCATCAGCACTGCCGATTTTCAGCATGCGCGCCATGCTATTGAAGCAGTAAAGGCCGGATGTGACGCGTATGTAGAAAAACCATTTGCCGAAACCATGGAAGATAACCGGGCTGCCTTAAAAGCGGTAAAGGAATCGGGCAAAATTGTGCAAATTGGATCGCAGCGCAGAAGCGGCGCTAATTATCATGCTGCTAACGAATTTATCAGTTCGGGCAAATTTGGGCCTATCACCATGGTTGAGCTTACCTGGAACGTGAACCAACCCGGACGCTGGCGCCGGCCGGAGCTATTAGGACAGCTGAAGGAACAGGATACCGACTGGAAACGCTTTATCATGAACAGGCCTTATGAAGATTTCGACCCGCGTAAATACCTGGAGTACCGCCTGTTTTGGCCGTACTCGTCAGGGCTGCCCGGACAGTGGATGAGCCATCAGATTGATACTGTACACTGGTTTACGGGCTTAAAACACCCCCGTAGTGTAGTTGCCAACGGCGGCATCTATATGTGGAAAGATGGGCGCCGTAACTGGGATACCATACTGGCCGCATTTGATTACGGTCCGCTTAATGATCCTTCAACCGGCTTCCAGGTTACTTTTGGCTCACGGATGCATAATGGTGATGAGCACCCGGCCGAAATTTACTATTCAAATGGCGGCGAGCTTAACCTGATCACCAATACAGTATCACCAAAAGGAGGCCTTACTCAAAAAATGGCCGATGCCATGCATATGAAGGCAAACCTGCTGCCTGAGATTAGCCTGGCCAATACAGAAAAGGTAGTAGCGTCGGCCAATACAGGAGGCGATGTACTTACTTCAAACCACGTACGCAACTGGATGGAATGCGTGCGCAGCCGTAAGCAGCCAAACGCCCCGGTTGAAGCCGGCTATAGCCATTCAATAGCCAACATCATGACCAACGCTGCCGTACATACCGGTTATAAAGCAACTTTTGATGAAGCTACCCAGGAGGTGATGGCTAATGGTAAAGTATTTAAATATTAACGCTTAATGATGTAAGTTAAAGGAAAGATTCCCCCCCTCTCGAGAGGGTGAGCGGCGGAACCAGCGATAGCAGGGGTGTGTTGCGCAAGCGATAAGCAAACAGCAAAAACACACCCCTACCCCCCCAAGAGAGAGGAATCGTAGATTCCCCCTCTCCATGTAGTTAATCTTACACACTAATCATATAACCCCATCTATCCATGAGAGTATTAAAAAACTGGGCTTTTGTTTTTGCCGCAAACACCCTGTTTGCAGTAACGGCCCAAGCTCAAAAAGCCGAACCGGTAAGGCTGGTAAAAACAACAAATAATAAAATAGATATCCTGATAGGTGGAAAACCCTTTACCAGTTTCCTGTATCCGGACAGTTTAGAAAAACCCGTTCTTTATCCTTTGCGGTCGGCAAACGGCACATTGGTAACCCGCGGCTTTCCGCTGGCCCCACGACCCGGCGACCCTACAGATCACCCGCATCACATAGGGTTATGGTTTAACTTTGAAAACCTGAACGGTCTGGATTTCTGGAATAACTCCTATGCCATACCCGCGGCTAAAAAGAGCAGTTATGGCTGGATCCGCACCGACAAAATTCTGGAAACAAAAGATGGTACAAAAGGCATACTGGCCTATCATGCAAACTGGACAGACCAGCAAAAGCAGGTGATACTGGAAGAGCAAACCCGTTTTGAATTTAGCGGAAATACCCAGGAACGGATCATTGACCGTGTAACTACGCTTACTGCGGATAAGGACGCTCTTTTTAAAGATGCCAAAGACGGCATGCTTGGCCTGCGCCTGGCCCATGAGCTGCAAATCCCTGACCCTGCCGATCAGAAATTTACCGACGATAAAGGCAATGTAACCATAGTAAAAGGTGGTACCGATAAAGTTGCCAACGGCACTTACCTTACAAGCGAGGGCAAAACAGGTAACGACGCATGGAGCACCCGCGGCGTTTGGTGCAAGGTATATGGTAAAATTGGAGCCGATTCGGTAAGCGTCACCATTATTGATCATCCTCAAAATCCTAATTATCCTACTTTTTGGCATGCCCGTGGCTATGGACTGTTTGCAGCCAATCCGCTGGGCGAAAAGGTGTTTACCAACGGCAAATCTGAAAAGAACCTTACTTTAAAGAAAGGCGAATCAGTAACATTCAGGTATCGGATCATCATACACAATGGCCCGCAAACCAACAGCGCAGCGCAATTAAACCAGGCTGCTGCGGCTTTTAAGTCATTTAAATAGTATCGTACCAAACAAACCAGTCCGGGATATTTATCAGGATTACTTTTTATCATTTTTAAATATCCCGGCAGGTATGTCGCTGCCCGCCGAGCCCGGCGCAAGGTTCAGGTAATTATGAGGTTGTTGCTTTTCCGTTTTAATCTCCACCAATAGTACCTTTCCTGTTTTTTTAATATTTTTTTCAATCAGATTGTTTGTTATTGCCGGGATCAGTTCGTTAGAGATATAGCCCAGATAGCCATCATTTTCCGTGATAAGGGAATTACTGAACGTGTAAGCGGGTTGTGTCTTATCAGGCCTCACCCAAAAAAATTTGCAATGGGTTACAATATTATGGTCAAAAACAAAGGGAGCGTCAGAGAGGCCGTACCAAATGCCCGATTCATAAGCACCGTAAATAATGGAATTGGTTAATGAGAAATCCTTTATTCCTTTTATCAGCACCATTGCATTACGACAGTTATAAAATATGCAATGATCAACATGGATACCGGCACCATGTGTCCAGAGCCCGCTTTGCAGGCGGGCGGCATTTTTCTCGCCGATGAAATAACACTGGGAAACTTCAAGCCCGTTCAGGTTTTCATCTTCACGGGTAATGGGATAATAATAAGGCACCTCCGGGTGCGAATTACCAACGAATTTTAAGCCTTTAAAACTTACATTATTCTTAGCGACCAGGAAGCCCACACAATGAATAAACTGTACCTCAGAATTATTTGGCGACACGGATTGGATAACCGGCATTTTCGCCGGCTGCCAGTCGGGGTCATCCGGCATAATAACCGCCTCAATGGTAAGTTTTGAGTGATCATCCTCATTTTTCGCAGTTTTGATGATCATTTCATGCGCTACCACATATAAGCCGGGTGCAAGTTTGATGGTAACCGGCTGTTCTCCCGTAAAGGAGCCTGCCAATGTCACTGCTTTTTCAAGGCTTAACAGCGGATCGGTTGCGGAGCCCGAAGCTGCTTCTTTACCTTTGGCTGGATCAACATACAAAATTTGGGCCTGAAGGCGCAGGCTCCCGATAAGCGGTAACAGCAGAAATAAAAATCTTAACTTTTTCATTGGTTTATGATTAATTGATGTCGGTTAACATGTAAACCGTTTTGCTCAATTAAATTTACAGGAGGTGCCATTTATATCAAATTCATTTACTGTTCAAATCCATTCAAGTTTATTCAAATTGTACGGCCCCGAACCTTGCCATGATTTGAGGTAAAAGAGCAACGTACCAGACCTGATTTCGCAGGGACCTAAACCGGCAAAATGTACAGAACTACCCTTACGAAATCATTGAAAGCATTTGTTATTAATAATTTGGTTATTAACCGGGTCATGAGTAAAACCTATGTTTTATGGCAAGTGAGACTACGCGGTTCTGTGCTCTAAGAGCACAGAACCGCGTAGTGGTAAGAAAAGTCAAATAAACATTGAGTAAATTAAAGTGTTATAGAATAACCCGTTTATTTTTTAGAAGGCATGGTCAATGGATACGGAACATACTTAAACACATTTAGAAGACAAAGCTACTCTTAATATTGTCTATCAGTTTTGCGCCCCCTGCCCATTGCTGTCGCCCTGTTTTAAATCATCATTGTTAACGCCGCGTTTCTTCTTTGGCATTTGCGGACCAAAATTCATTTTGCCGAAATTATAGGCAAAGCTAACGCCAAAAGATCTGAACGGCACCGAGAACCTGCTGCTTTGACTAAGCGGACCGCTATTGATATTGGAGGTAAAGTCTTTATAATCCTTAAATGGCTGCGTAATGTTCAAACCAATCGTTCCGCGTTTTTTCCAAACATCCTGCTTCAAACCTATCACCCACAAATTGAAAGAAGGGTTTGTTCCCTGGAAAGTTCTCCTTGCCGAGTTCTGGATCAAAAAAGTTTCGGCAGACAATGCTTTGTTTATTTTTACTGTTCCACTAATAAAAGCATTGTACTGAACATAGGTAGACTGGCTTGCCTGTTGCAGGCTGCTGATCACCTGCGGCTTATAGGTAAACGCATTAACGTTGCCCCGTATGGTGAGGACCCTGAACAGTTCTGTTGAGCCAAAGAAGGTTACACCAATGGAATTATTGTTACCCACGTTAAGGTAATTGGTTAGGGAAACATCCCTGGTAACCGGGTTCCCGCTATTATCCACCGTAGTATAAGGCACAGTACGCACATAGCTTTCAATAATATCATCGGTCTTCCTGTAGTAAACGGAGGCATTGATCACACTGCTTTTGATGAAGGTGGAATAAGTCATTTCTACGGTCTGCGTAATTTCGGGCGACAATTCCGGGTTACCCTGCGATTGGTTAAGAGGATTACTGGTGTTCAGAAACGGGTTTAAATATTGCAGGCTCGGCCGCTGGATACGCTTACTATAGCTTAGTTTCAGCGTTTGGGTGGGCGTTAAAGCTTTTGAAATCACAAAGCTTGGAATAAAATTGGTATACGTATTATCAAAAGGTGCCAGGCCTGCACTGACATTGCCCGAATTTCCATTAATTTTTGTATTCTCTAACCGGGCACCTGCCTGAACTGTAAAACCATCTTTCAAATTTGCTGTAAGCAAGCCGTAGCCCGAGTATACATCCTGGTCGTAACTATAGGTGTTGGATGTGGCCGCATTAAATACGTACGCTCCGGAAGCATCAGGATTAAAAAAATCGTATTCGCTGGAGATTCTCCTTAAAATACTTTTCGCACCTGTTTCCAGCTTAAATACCTTGCTGACAGGCAGTACGTAATCCAACTGGTAAGTGTATTCATTATTGGTACCGTTGTTAACCGCACGCTGGTTTTGGGTAAAAGCAGAATATTCTGACAGATAGTTTACATCTGATGTACCATGTGTCCATTGAAAAGCAAAGCTTAATTCTTCACCTTCCTTTTTAAACTTATGAGTAAAATCGTTATTCCAGTCAAAATTGGAGACTTTGAATTCGTTGCTTGTTAAGGCTGTATAATCGATATTCCCCTCTGATGCAGAATTATTACTATTTACCGAATTACCTTTATTTTTAAATGCCCCGCCCCTAAGGCTAAAAGTAGAGTTAAACGTGTTTTGATCATTAAAATCATATCCCAAAGATGCCGAGCCATTGGTAAAATGACGGTTTGATGTATTTTGCCCGTTTGACGAGGATGATGTACCCAGTTCGGTATTTCGACTGCTGAAGGATTGATAAGTGGTTTGTGGCCATCCAACGTTATAACCCAGGTTAGCTGTAATGCTTAGTTTATTTTTGTTGAAGTTGATATTCCCGCTCTCATTGTTTTGACGGGTGCCTATACCCATATTGATGGAGCCGCTTACACCGGCAACCTCCTTCTTCTTCGTGATGATATTGATGATGCCGGCCGAACCTTCCGCATCATATTTAGCCGACGGCGCCGTTATCACTTCAATATTCTTGATCTGATCGGAAGGCATGGATTTCAAAACGTCGCCCGCGTTGGTTACCAACGCGCCTGAAGGCTTGCCATTGATCAGTATCCGTACGTTCTGATTTCCGCGAAGGGAAACATTGCCGTCCATGTCAACCGAAACCATGGGCACTTTGCGCAGGATGTCAGAAGCATTACCGCCGGCACTGGTCACATCTTTTTCCGCATTAAAAACTAATTTATCAATATGGTTCTCCACCAGGGCTCTTTGCCCGGTAACCTGAACATCGGCCAGCATCTTAGCACTTGGCGAAACGATAACCTGCCCAAGGTTCCTGTCGGTTTTGGTTCCCGTTAAAATAACGCCGTCAATTGTTTTGGTAGAGTAACCTATAAAAGCGATTTGGACGCGATAAGTTCCGGGCGCTACACCGGTGATTTTGAAACTCCCTTTCTGATCTGTCAGGCTGCCGTTCATTGGAGCAGTTGTGCCTGCTTTAAATAAGCTTACTGTCGAATAGTCAAGTGGCTTTTTAGTCAGGGAGTCTATTACGGTTCCTGAGATGGTTCCATTACCCAAAGAGGCCCCTGATGGCGGGCCAGCTGGCTGTTGGGCTTGCACGGTTCCTGCCGCCAATAAAAACCATGTTATCAGTTTCAATGCCCGCAGGCTCGTGGTATTTTTTAACTTGAGCTTGTAATTTTCAGTTCCCATATTCGAGATTTTGAAACAAAACAAAGCAAATACATTGATCAAAATCTGCAGAATAGACGGATCGGCCTTAATAATAGACCAAACGAACGTTAGAGTCTATAGCTTGGCGATTGAGGAATTTTCAATAAAAACTATAGATAAAAGTTGTCATTCTGTCTATTAATTCCTGTAAACCGTCTATTCCTTAAAAAAAATAAAAAAAACATTTGGTCATTTGCATCATCCCGCTGAGATGGGATTTAGTTGATTACTGTATTTTATTACAGTATGGTGCGTTTTGCCTGAGAAACAAAACGCACTTTTTTCCGCTATTTTTATGGTAAATTCCCGATATGGCTTTTTCAGGCTTAAAGAAGATCTTTTTCTCAGTTCACTTTTATATAGTGGCCTGTTTATTAGCGTTAATGTTATTCCCATTATCCTGGCCCTTAAAACTCCCCGGTGAATTTTGGATCAAACAGGTATTGATACATTTGGTATGGGCAACATTATTCTATGCCAATCTGTTTTATTTTACGCCCCAATTGATTTACAAAAACAAGGCTGTATTATTTGTTCTTTTGATGATAGCTATTCTCGTCTCCGTTGTGTACTTAAACAATTGGTTAGATGAAGTGACCGGCTGGAAAGCTGTATTTACCAAAGTTTACAAAAACCCGGCTAAAAAATCATCTGACGATAACCATGTTTATAATTATTGGACTATTATAACTGCACTTGTTTTACTCGGAGTGAGTACAATCATCGCGGTCTCCAGGAAAATCAAGGCCGACCAGGAAGCCTTCCGTGCTACCGAACAGGAAAAAATCAGCTCTGAGCTTTCTTTTTTAAAAGCACAGATCAATCCGCACTTCTTTTTTAATATCCTGCATACCATTTATGCACTCGCTGATAGCAACCCTGTGGCCTCCAAAGATGCGGTTTATACACTTTCGCATATGATGCGTTATGTTATTTATGAAACAAAGAATGATCTGACCGACCTGGAAAAGGAGATCAAATTTATGGAAGACTATATCAAGCTGATGAAACTGAGGCTGAGCGATGATGTACAGATCATTTTTGAAAAACAGGCCAGCTTAAAAAATCACGACATAGGCCCCATGCTTTTCCTGCCATTTGTTGAAAATGCCTTTAAGCATGGCATCAGCGGGGTACACCCAAGTTACATTTATATAGAGATCAGTCAATCTGCCGAAGAGTTGAAGCTGGAGATCAGAAATTCCCTTTTTGAAGAACAAACAGCTCAGTTGGAAGATAGTAATGGCATCGGTATTGTCAATACGAAAAGAAGGCTCGACCTGCTTTATCCCGGGCGCTACACTTTATCGGTACACCGCGACTCCAATATCAGGGAATTCATTGTAAATTTAACTTTCCGATTCAAATGAAAATTGACTGCATAGCTGTAGACGACGAACCGATAGCTTTAAAGCTAATTACTTCGTACATTGAACAAACCCCATTTTTAAATTTACAGGGTACGTTCGGCAACGCTATCGAAGCGCTCAAAGCTATTCATCAACAACCCGGCCTTCAGTTGATATTTTTAGACATCCGGATGGCCGACCTAAGCGGTGTGGAACTGGCCCGGATCATTGAGCAAACCGGAAAGAAAAAAGGTCCGCGCGTTATATTTACAACAGCTTATGATCAATATGCTTTAGACGGCTTTAAGGTGAACGCGTTAGATTACTTATTGAAACCGTTTAGTTTTGTTGATTTTTCAAAAGCAGCTACCAAAGCATATGATTATTTTGAGATTTTGGAAAGCGCTCAAAATAATATAACTCCCGGAACGCCTGTTGAAAAGAACTATATTTATCTTAAGGTTGATTATCAGCTGGTAAAAGTTAATATAGCAGACATCCTTTATATCGAAGGACTTAAAGATTATGTAAAGATTTTCCTGGCGAACCAGGATAAACCGTTATTGACCCTCACAAGCCTGAAAAACCTTGAAGAGAAACTCCCGGCCAGTATTTTCCTGCGAATCCACCGCTCATTTATCGTATCCAAAGAAGCAGTCAAATCCGTTACCAAAAATTCTGTTCAGATTGAAAACACTACGATACCTGTAACAGAACAATATAAAGAAGTTTTTGCCGCATTCCTGAAAGATTGGTCGTGATCATCATTTGTTGTCCATCAGGGGTTTAATATTTATGAGCCGGCATAACCCTCGTTTCTCCAAAACGGCTCTGCATGTTCCATTACAATTTCACAGATCCTGCCATAAAGATTTGAAGCACACGCAGCAATCACCTACTGATTTCCGCAGGACGGTTTCCTGAATATATCTTTTCTTTTGGCCCGTCGGCTTTGGGGATAAATAAAAAAGTTAAGGACGCTAATTTTTATAAAATGAAATTTTATCAATTACTACACCAGGGTCAATAGCCCTGATAGATAATTTGTGTGTACCGGTGGCTAATGATGGTAAATCTATTAATGCACTAACGTAATTATTTCTAATACCCTGGTTACGGTTAGGTCCATTCTCATCTTCCTTACCATTTGACCCCGGCACTTCTGTTGTTGAAATAAATTTATTATCAACTAAAATGGCTACCCTTAATTGCATACCAGGATAAATTCTGAAAGTTGGCATAAAATCAATCCTCACCTTTGCTAAGTTGCCATCAGTTTTAAAATTGTAATTCAATGCAGGAGCTTTTGCATCATCAGGTTTCCATGATAAATTAAGGTTAACCGGTGTCAATGCCATAGCCCGGCCGCTGTTGCCCAATCCTTGTATAACCGACCATTTTGCGGTTCCGGCTGTGGTTTGTTCATCGGCAGATGAAGCGTTTCTTGTTATATCCGCCTCAATTGCTTTTTTGGTGGTGTCCGGTTTCCTGGTTTCAGCCCATGGCCATGCTACCTGGCTACTCCATGATAGGAGATTTTGACCGGTTACTGTTCCCGGCATCATATATTGCCATTTCCCCCCTGCTATTTTATTGTTATAATTATCAACTTCGGATTCCAATGCTGCTTTAAGGCGATCTATCTCTGCCTGATGAACAGATTGATTTGCGCCATAAACAATTGCCCTGTCATGCATAAATATAAGTCCGGTTTCTGCCATGATACGGGCCGAAAAACCAATCATTTCTGTATAGGGATCCTGCTTATTTAAAGGTACAGACTTTGCTACAGAAGTTTCAAGATTTAATAATCTCTGATAATCAGCTTGTAATTGCACAGCTTCGTTATCCGACAAAGAAATAGCCCAATCACGATTCATTAATTCAGGTTTCCGCACCGTGCCTAAACGATAAAATT
The DNA here is from genome assembly GCF_028993635.1 of Mucilaginibacter sp. SJ. Classification (NCBI taxonomy): domain Bacteria; kingdom Pseudomonadati; phylum Bacteroidota; class Sphingobacteriia; order Sphingobacteriales; family Sphingobacteriaceae; genus Mucilaginibacter; species Mucilaginibacter sp. SJ. Next base: position 6,287,079 of record NZ_CP118631.1, on the reverse strand, counting down.
CTGTAAGCAAGTTGTTAAGTGTGGTTACATTTTCGTCAAAATGTTCTGTTAGAAATGCTTTCAAAAATTGGGGTTGTGCATCCGTATGTTGACTTTCCGGGTTCCATGATAAACGTGAAAAATAGTCGATCCCCAATTCCATTGGTTTAACATCACCTACGTTAATCACCCACATCGTCCGGGCCTGATTCTCCCAGGCCTTATGAAACTCTTCCCACATTAATGCCGGCGAGGTAGAATTAATCCAGGTATACGAATGAGGGCCACCATAGTACGATAAGTGCCAGTATAATCCGCTACCGCCGGCCCGTTTCCTTTCCGTGGGATTCGATAAGCGGCGAATATATCCAAAATTGTCATCTACCCAAATCAGGGTTACATCATCGGGTACTTTTAAGCCGGCATCATACACAGGCAGTACCTCTTTATAAGGAACAAAACATTGAGCAACAGGCCCCCATTGTTTATTGACATACTGATTAATAAGATCTCGCTGGTTTTTAAATACTTTTTCCAAAAGAATTATCCTTTCGGGTATACCTGACGGAGGCGATTCCATACCACGATCATGTATGCCGCGTATACCCATTGTCCAAACTGCTTCTTTATCTTTTCTATCCTTAGCAGTTTCTTTCCAGTATTTATAAACGCTATCAGTGTTGGTGCTGTAATTCCAGGCACCTTTAATTTTCTCGTTCCAATGCACGTTATTATACAGCATCGGTTCACAATGTGATGAACCTGCAACAATACCATAACGATCGGCCAAAGCTACATTCTCCGGAGTATCGCCAAATTCTTTAGACACTTCATGCATAGCAGGCCAAATATAGTTGAGCCGCAAACGCAACATCAATTCAAATAATTTTTCATATGTCTTGGGCCCAATGCCGTGTGCAAAATCCTTTTCAAAGTTTTTCCTTGCCCATTGATTTATTCCCCAGTCTTCGTCATTAATAAAAATACCACGATATTTAACTGCCGGTTCGTCCCATGTTGGTTTAGGTACGGAGATCGTAACTGTTTTTCTTTTAGCAGTGGGAACATCGGCCCACCAATGCCATGGTGATACACCTATTTTCCTTGAAATTTGTAAAAGCCCATAAACTGTCCCTCGTCTATCGCTTCCAACTATAATGAGCGCTTTTTTTACACCAGGTGCGGGGTTGTTAACTATTTGCCATAATGAAGCCTCCCAACGGCCTTTAATTTTATTAATATTTTTGATCTTGTGTGCCGCTATCAACCTATCAATAGCCGGGCTTTTACCAATAGTGCCGGCAATAATCATTTCAGCGGCAGGATGCTTCAAGGTAGTAATAGCCGGCGAAGTTCCGGTAACCTGTTTTATATCGTCGGCAAAAAAACCAGCCGCAAGTTTCACCGCCTGGTAATCAGAATCATCAATAGCCAAACTTATACTTTTTTGAGCAGTGGCCAATGTAATATCTGTTGGTTTTGAAGCTAAAGCAGTTTTTACACTCAAATTTTGAGCATTAACGTTTATCGTTGTTGCTAAGGTTAGCAGTAAATACAGTAGCGGTGTTGTTTTTAATATGTTGCGGTTATAATATTCATTATTCATGATAACTTACGCGGTATTCAAGAGTGATTTTAACATATGTAATACTGTATCGTGTGACCATATTAAAAATCAACCAAACCGGTGAGATAAACCATCAGTTTGGTTGATTTTTAACATCCATGATTCCGCTCTAATTTAGCGCCTTTATTCCATTTTTCAGCGGCTGTTACAGGCCATAATTTATCGGCGGGTCATAGGTAACTGTAATATCGGCTACAAACTGCCAAATCAGACCCGATAAGCCCCGGTGGCCGGTTAACCTACTTCTTTCAACTCGCCGTTGCCCTAAATGAATGCGGGATGTTAATTTTCTACTAACTGATTACTTAGAACTAATAAGCTAAAAGCTAAATCAATTTATCGACAGCAACACATCAGTTATTTATCTTCACTTCGCCGTCTATTACCTCAAAAGGAATCCACAGATAACCAGATTTCTCCAGGTCAAGTTTGTTCCACAAATCTCCCATAAAGATAAAATTTGAAGGTTTTCCATTTACCGGCAAAACGTAATTTCCCTGGGCAAAGAATGTCTGTTCCGAATTGGTACCATTACAGGGATTACCTATCTCACTCCATGGTCCCATGATATTATCCGCAGTTGCGTAGGACGCTGCATTAGGGCTCCAACCAGAGCATCCCGAAGTGAGCAGGAAATATTTGCCGTTATTTTTGAAAAGTGCCGGGCTTTCGCGCTTTCTGTCGATCAGAATCCTGGTATAATGTTCCGTTGGCTTTAAATAATCATCTGTCAGCAGGCAAACATGCATAGTGTTGTTATCTTCAGATGAATACACAACGTAGGCTTTTCCGTCGGTATCCTTAAAAAGTGTCATGTCGCGCAGCATTTGGTTGTTTGGTTTGATACTACCCAGGTATGTGTATGGCCCCTCGGGTGAATCGCTTACCGCGATACCGGCCTTTGAATCCTGGTAATCATTTTTGTCGTTATGGAACCACATCACAAATTTTCTGGTTTTCTCATTGTAAAGCACCTTGGGCCGCTCAATTACCCTACCGGTATCCAAATCGTTTGATTGATCACCTGTCACAGATTTTAATGCAATTCCGAGGTTTTTCCAATGTTTCAGATCTGTCGACGAATAACAGGATACACCACCTGCAGGAACCCGGTAATCTTCCCAGTTTTGCCCGGGGACAAGCCAGGTTTTGCCTTTTTTAATTTCCCCAAACAGGTAATATACCTCATTGTGATAAAGTACCCCGGCTCCGTGGGCATTAATGACGTTTCCGTCGGTATCCTTAAAATCTCCGCCCGAAATGATGTTTTGCGAACGCGCCTGATTAGTGAAAAATATGGATAAGATCAGGATTAGTACTGTATATTTCATATATTTTGTTTTCTATTTTAACAGGTAGATTATTGTACTAAGGCTTTATGGGCCAGGCTTATGAATAAGGTTTAAAAATAGACAAAAAAGGTGGCTGCAACGCAGCCATCCTTTTGTCTTAACATATCCCCGAAATTGAATTTATCAGTTGCTCAAATTAGGATCAAGCTGAGTTTCGCCAGCCGGAACAGGCAAATAATATTTAGGTGTGCCAATCACCGGATTTTCCGCTGCATCTCTTTTAGCGATGACCGCCGGCAAAATTTGTAACCGCGTGATATCAAACCAACGGGTATATTCTCCCGCAAATTCCCATGCCCTTTCATTGATCACAGCGTTAATGAAATCTGTGCTGGAGAGACCGCTTAACGGGGCCAGCCCAGCCCTTGAACGTATCGAATTAATACTGCTATAAGCCTGTTCATTCGGTGCGCCTGTACGTGCCTGCGCTTCCGCGTAAATCAAAAGCACATGTGCAAACCTCATAAGGTGAAGCGTGGAACTTGGCGAATTAATATTGCCATCATCCGGTGCCCTGAACTTCTGGTAATAAGGATGTTTCACGAAAGTGCTCTGCCACGGAATTTTAGTACCGTCAGCTTTGGTAATGACAGTATGAAAAGTAACATCCTTCCTTATCCCTGCCGGAAAATCATTAAAAAACCTGATCTCGGTAAAATAATCGTCCCAGCCGTTTTCCTCAAGCGGCATGGCCGAAGCACCGGTAACTACGTTTGAGTTGAACCAGTTACAGGTACCACAATTATGGATCGAGAACACTTCCTCAGCAGTTGCAGTACCCGCCTTTGTATTTTGCCAAAGGGTATTCAGGTTCGATACCAGGTCAAAACCATAGGAGGCTTTGTTATCGATCACCTCTTTAGCTTTAGCAGCGGCGAGTGCATATTTTGAATTATCATTAATAGGCCACCCCCCCTCTGTAAGGTAAACATCAGCAAGCAACGCAGATGCAGCACCTTTTGATGCCCTGCCGTCATCTTTCTTTTTATCCGCCATAAGCTTCTCCGCGTTGATGAGATCACTTTCAATAAGTTTATAAACTTCTGCCGGCCCCGTCCCCGATACTTTCAAAACTGACGGGTCATAAACCTCTGAAGTTATTAATGGAATTTTACCCCATAACCTGATAAGCCAGTAATAGTCAAGCGCACGAAGATAATAGGCCTCACCAACTATCTGGTTTATAATAGCTGCATCACCAGAAGTGGTTTTATAATTATTGATAATATTATTGGCACCCTGAATTGATTTATAACAGCCATTCCAGATGTTTACCATACGGCCGTTCAAGCTGGAAACATTATATTGGTCAAACTCACGGAAATCCTGCTTGTTACTTGCCGGATGGGTAGTCAGATCATCAGATCCCATCAATACGGCATCTATTGCCGCGGTAGTAAAACCCGATACCCAGGTTGTTGCCAAAGGTTTGTAGGTCCCGGTCAGGGCAGCGTTCAACCCGGCAACGGTGCTTAGGGCCTGACTGCCTACAACCTGGCCGCGAGGGTCTTCCTTCAAAGATTTTTTACAGCCGGCAAATGCCAGTGCCAATAAAACAAATAAGATCTTTTTCATGATTAGTTTAGTTAAAATTTAAACACAGCCCCTGCTGTAAATGTCCTCGAATTCGGATATGATCCGTTGTCAATACTTTGGGTTATATCTGATCCCGACCCCGCGTTGGTAGATTCGGGGTCAAAACCTTTGTATTTGGTTATGGTAATGAGATTGGTAGCCCCTACGAAAACCTTCAGGCCAACATTGGGTATTGTACCTTTAGGAAAATCATATGACAAATTGATGTTTTTAAGCCGCACAAAATCCCCTTTTTCCAGAAACCGGGTAGACTGGAAGTAGTCTTTGTTGGTGGAGCTGAAAGCAGGAATGTTTGACGTTTCATTTACACCAGGAATGTACCTGCCTGTAATTGCAGCGTTGGTGGCCTGCCTCGCCTCGGGGTTGGCTGTAATTGTCTTTCCGTACGAATAATCAAGTTTGTCATAGCCAAGCAGGGATTGAAAAAACACGTTGAGGGAAAGATTACCATAAGTAAACGTGTTGTTCCAACCCAGCGAATATTTAGGAAGCCCGTTTCCAATGATCTGAAAATCCGAACCTGTAATGGCATTATCGCCATTAAGGTCCTGGTATCTTGAATCACCAGGTTTGGCACCAAACTTAGCAGCTTCGGCAGCTTGTGAGGGTTTCCAGGTTCCGAGATACCTTAATCCCCAGTAAGAACCAAGGGGTTGCCCTGCTACAATCGTAAACTCGGGCTGTGATGAAAGGCCTGCGCCTGCATTGCCGGTCGAGAAGATGTTCTTTAAAGAGCCGATGTTTTCAACCAGGTTTTTCTGGAACGAAATGTTAAAAGCGCTGCTCCAGGTAAATTTCCCCGAGCTTACAGGTACCCCGCTCAGGTTAAACTCGATGCCGCTGTTTTTTACCCTGCCAACATTGCTAACGATGCTCCCTCCGCCCGCAAAGGCAGGTAAAGGCAAGGAAAGCAGCAGGTCGCGGGTATGTTTCACGTACGCATCGGCGCTGAGGCTCAGCCTGCCTTTAAATATTGTCATATCAAAGCCAAGGTCTTTAGCTTCGGTAGTTTCCCATTTAAGTTTTGGATTGGCAGCATTACCAAGAACAATACCTGACGATACGCTTGACGAGTTGAAACTGGTGGCTGCGGAAAAAAGATCGCTCAGGTAAGTTGACAATGTTGCATAAGGACTGATGGCCTGGCTACCGGTTAAGCCCCAGCTTCCGCGCAATTTCAACTGGTCGAAGAAATTCAGTTTTTTGATAAAAGGTTCTTCTGACAATTTCCATCCAAGAGCAACCGACGGGAAGGTACTTTCCTGGTTAATAGGCTGAAACTTTGATGAACCATCCCTCCTTACAGACACGGTTAACAAATACTTGTCGTTATACGCATAATTCACCCTGCCTAAATACGAAATGAGGTTAGACCTTGAATACGAAGATCCGGCAGACTGTGTAGAAGAAAGGGCGAGATTATCAAAGCCCAGATTGTAGAATGTTAAACCTGTAGCATTGGCGTTGAACATAGTAGAAGTATATTTTTGCTGTTCAAACACGGCTGTTACATTTAAACTATGCACCTTGTTGAAAGTATGGGTGTAGTTTAATGTATTTGTATTTTGCAGGTTCAGCAATTCGGCCGAAGTACGGCTGGCAGTCGGCACATTGTTAGTGATGGTTGGGCCCGAATAATATTCACCCTGCTGGTTCTGATAATCTACCCCGAAACTAACATCGAGTGAAAGATCTTTGAAGAAATGATAATTCGTTCCACCCACCAGGTTGGCACTGGTGTTGTTAAGGATATTGGTTTGATCGGTGGCCAACGCTACAGGATTCTGAAATATCGAACCAACAGGATCACTTATTGTGTATGTACCCGCCGCGGTTCGTACAGGCGTAGTTGGTGCCCAGCCAAGCGCCTGAACTACCGGGCTGCTTACACCTCCCTGATTGTTGAGGTTCTCCCTCCTCATTCCCGAAACATTAAACCTAACCGCCAACTTATCAGTAAACTGCGAGTTCAGGTTTGACCTTACTGCATATCTTTTATAGCCCGAATTAAGCACGATGCCTTTTTGGTTCAGGTAATCCAACGAAACAAGGTACTGTGACTTTGCCGTACCGCCTGAGGCGCCAACTTTGTATTCCTGGGTCGGAGCGGTTCTGAAAATCTGATCCTGCCAGTTTGTACCCCCATTTTTCCTGTAACCTGCAATCTGATCATCAGTGTAAGTAGGTGCCACACCAAGTTGAGTTGCGCGCTGATTAACAACGGTTGCATAATCGGCCGCATTTAGCAGGTTATATCTTTTAGATACCTTTGAACTGGAGTAAAGAGAAGAAACTGTGATTTCAGGTTTTTGGGCGTTGCCCCTCTTAGTGGTAACAAGCACCACCCCGTTTGCACCTCTGCTACCATAAATCGCGGTACTGGATGCATCCTTTAACACCTCAATATTGGCTATATCGTCGGGGTTGAGGTTATTAAAATCGCCGCCGATAAAACCATCTATTACATACAAGGGGTTATTATCACCGAGGATTGAATTTGATCCCCTCACCCTGATCTTTACATCGCCGCCCGGAGCGCCGGAGTTAGTTACAACCTGAACACCGGATACCCTGCCCTGCAACGCCTGGTCAAGCCTTGTAACAGGCTGGTCTTTGAAATCTTTTGCCGAAAGGCTTGATAGTGCACCTGTAACATCAGATTTTTTTTGCGTGCCATAGCCCACTACAACTACTTCAGACAAATTTTTGTTATCCGGCTGAAGCGTAATGGTAACGGTGCTTCCCTGCTTTACGTTCACTTCCTGCTTCAGATAACCGATGTAAGAAAAAATCAGTGTGCCGTTTCCCCCGGGAATATTTAAAGAAAAATGGCCATTATTATCTGTAACAACCCCGGCAGAGGTACCTTTAAGCCCGACCGAAACACCTGGCATATTTCCTCCTTTTTCATCTTTAACGGTTCCATTTACCGTTGAGCCCTGTGCTGCCGAAAATAAGGGTAAAAGCACAAGGAAGTATAACAGGCAAAACAATTTTGTAACCGTCCGGGCCGGCTGCCGGAGCTTAAGGGAAAAGTGTGGCTCAAAAATATTTCGGCCACCAAAAATTGGTAAGATTTTACTCATAAACTGTAAGAATTAAATTAAAGTTGGTTAAGGATGAAAACTGCCCCGGATCCGTTCGGTTAGCTTTCATCAATTGGCTGGTACAAATAAAGAGGCGTTTGCGCGGGAATTATGCGCTGTTTTAGGTATAAATTAAGCTCAAATTGGTAATTATACCTCTTGTATTATATTATCACACCAGTTTTAACAACGATGACCCTAATAAAAGCCTTACAATTTAACTACCCTATTGTGGTACCGGAATTTTTTGCCCCCAACAGGGTTGCCGGCGTTGAGGAGAACAATATGGCATGTTATTTATTTAAACTCTGCAGGAATTGGGTAGGTGTTTTTCCGAATTCTTTTTTAAATGCTTTTTGGAAGTAAGAAACGCTTAAAATGCCAATCCTGTCAACCAGTTCATTTTGGGTGATGTCCTCGTGCGTGAGGATATAAGCCGCTTTTTTCAGACGGACCGTCCTGATAAATTCATTTATGGACTGACCTGATATCGCCTTTATTTTTTTATACAATGAAGAACGGCTTGTGTACATATTGCTGCAGATAAAATCAACATCCAGATCGGGGTTTGCAATATGATCCTCTATGAGCTTGATAAGTTTCCCGATGAACTCCTTGTCCTGTTCAGAGTGGACAAGCTCCGATGCTTCTGCATAATAATCCTCTGTATATTTTAATTTGAGTTTCCGGTTTTGTTCAAATAAATTAGCGATTGTCAACGTTAAAAGATCTATACTGACAGGTTTTGAAATATAAAAGTCAGCTCCCGATCCCATACCTTCCAGCTGTGCTTCCAATGCATCTTTTGCAGACAGGAACAGGAAAGGAATATGGCTGGTTTCAAAGGTTTGCCTGATTTTGCGGCAAAACTCAACGCCGCTCATCACCGGCATCATTACATCACTGATAATCAGATCGGGATTGTTCCTGACAGCCAGATCAAAACCTTCCTTACCGTTAATAGCCTCATAGACGGTGTATTTTTTCTCCAATACTCCTTTTAAAAATGCCCGGAGCTCATCATTATCTTCAACAATCAATACATGTTCTTTATTAACTGTATCAGCTACCGGTGTATTTGCCGGCTCTGTTAGCGGGAATGACACAGTGCTCTCTACAGAATTATCAAGGGCTTCCAACTGCACACCGGCGCCTTTTTTTTGCTCAAAGTCGATCTCTGTGTCGTTATAATCGTTCAGATCTTTTGGGAGCGCAACAAAAATTTCGGTCCCGATATTCCGCTCACTGTAAACCCAGATATCGCCGTGATGCAATTCAATAAGGCTTTTCACAAGGGCCAGCCCGATACCGGAGCCAATATGACTGTTATTTACCCTGTAATAACGGTCGAATACATGCCCGATGGATTCATTTGAAATTCCCACCCCAGTGTCGCTGACCCTGAAATAAATATAATGTTCGGCCCGTTTTTGAAATGAGTACTTATATTCAGGTGTAAATGCGGGTTTAATGAGCGCAGGGTCAGTAAATACTTCTAAAATTATTTTTCCGCCAGGCGGCGTATATTTAAAAGCATTATTAAGCAAATTAAACATAATCTTTTCTACTACCCGTTCGTCAAGAAAGGCAATTATTTCGCCGGCAGGCGATCGCAGCAAAAATTCAATTTGATTATGGTCTGCGAGTTCCTGAAACTCGTCGTGCAAAGCCTGGACAAATTCATTGACTAAGATTTCTGAGACGCCAAGTTTCACGGCATCATCTGCCACCTTCCGAAAGTTTATCAGTTCGTTGATGAGGTTGATCAGCCGTTTCGCATTGCGATGCATAATTTGAAACCTGTGCAGAAAAGCCTTATCCTTTAATTCAGCGATCAGGCTTTCAAGCGGACCGAGGATCAGCGTAAGTGGTGTACGAAATTCATGGGATATGTTGGCAAAGAACTGTAATTGCTGACGGTATAATTCTTCGCGCTGGGTATGCATTTCTTCGCGCTTTTTTTCTTCAATATCTCTTACAGCAAGTTCATTTTTAAGCCGGTACCATCTTGCCTGGTAAAAATAAACCCCCACGAGACCACCGATGATCAATACCAGGTAAGTTGATTTGGCGAGATCCGATTTCCACCATGGGGCCCTGACCACAATGGTCATTTCCGCCCGCTCTTCGCTCCAGATACCGTCATTATTGGTGGCTTCCAAAATCAGTTGATAATCATTATAATCCAGATTGGTATATGATGCCGAAGGTTTATTGCCTGACGTATAATTCCAATCCTTATCAAAGCCCACAAGCTTATACCGGTACCGGCATTTTGCCGAATTAGCATAATGCATAGCTGAAAATGAGATGACGAAATTATTTTGGTTGTAGTTCAACACCAGGGTACTTGTGTAAGGTAAGGCAGTGCTCATTACCTGTGAATCTTTTGCAGAATCACCAACATGCACCCTATTATTGTTAATCATTAAATCAGTAAAGGTTGGATGCGCATGAATGTTGTTATTTTTTATACTGTCCGGGTAAAAATAGTTCACACCATTTATTCCGCCGAAGTATAACCTGCCATTAGCCCCTCTGAACGAGGCCCCGACTTTGAAGCTGTTTCCCTGTAACCCGTCATTTTTATCATACCTGGTCAGTTTTTTGGTAAGGGGATCAAATCGTTCCAGGCCGTTTCCGCCCATCCATACATTACCATGGTCATCAAGTTCAATGGCTTCAACATCATTAAAAACCCCGAAGGCATGATCAAAAATTTTCACATTAAAATTATTATCATGATCAAGCTTCAGGAAATTAAGCCCCCCGCCTATTGTTCCAACCCAGTAGGAATTAGCCTGGTTTCTCCGTATCGGGAAAATATAATCAGAGCTCAACGAATTTGGTCCGTTGTTTACACCATAGTGGAAACGCTGTAGTATATTTCCTATACTGTCGATTTCTAACCGCAGCAGGCCATTGATACTGGAAACAAGGATTTCCGGTTTACTTTTATCAGCATAAACGTAATAGCCGGATCCGGTTCCTTTGTAGGAAACTTTATATTGTTTGTCCTTATCGCGTGTAATAATTCCAAATCCATCATAATAACTCCCAAACCAAATGTTTCCATAACAATCTTTAACTATGCTGGAAACGGAATGTTCAGGGAACTTTTCCGAACCACCGGGATGAAGGATTGCCGTACGCTGCTGATTTAATATCTCAATACCCTTATCCGAACTGATCCATAAATTGTGATCATCATCCATCTCAAGTGCATCTATTTCGTTACTCTTTAATTTCGGCTTCGTATCCCGGTTATTAAACTGAGTAAATTTCTTATTGCGGAAATCGTAGCGGTTCAAGCCATTTGAGTTTGTTCCTATCCACAGTGTTTTGCCCGATTCTTCCAATATTGACCGGGTATGATTTCCCGACAGTGTATTAAGGTTTTCGGGATTATGCTGAAATGTATAAAAATGCTTTTCATTTAAATCACAATAATCAATTCCACCGCCAAATGTACACACCCAAAGACATTCACTTCTGTCAATGAAAAGGTTATTCAGGAAATTGGTATTGATGCTGTTAATAAAACTTTTGTTGGTAATAATTTGCCTGATCGTCAGAGCCCTGTCTAAAAGGACCAATCCCGCATCAGTACTTACCCAATAATTTAAATTCTTATCCTGAATAATATCATTGATTACCGAACAGCCAGGTATGGCAACCTGTGTGGGCTTATCATATGGTAGTGTAAAATGTTTACCCGGGTAATTACCGGTCGTTATTGAGGTAAGTTGTATATTAGTGCCTTTAACTATCAGTACCTGGTTATTTCTGTTGATACTGATTTTAAGCAGGTCACTCAAAATTACGCGGTTGTTATCAGGATTCCGGTATCGGGACAATTGAAACGACTTATTCAAAACCCAAACCCCATCGCTACCGGCAAGCCATATAGTGCCATCTTTCCCAAGGGCCATATCAGAAAAATTTACGCCCGGAGGGTATTTCAGTGCTACATCTGTTAGTTGCCTGTCCTTGATCTTATATAACCGGAACCGGCCTTCTCCGAGGGTTGCCAAATACCCTCCCTTCAGACAGATCAAACGCACATAGTTTTTCTTGCCGATACGATGCGGGGTATTTTCCATATTGACATACCGCTCAGTCCTGGGGTCAAAATATTGGATCCCATCCTCAGATCCTAACCAAATCCGGTCATTTTCGTCCAGGCACATACTCCTGATCCTGTTCTTGAATGCGTAATTTTTGGGGATAGTCGTATTATAAAACCTTTTTATTTCGTGGCCGTCGAACCGGTCAAGACCGTAAAGTGTGGCAATCCAGATAAACCCCAGCTTGTCCTGCCTAACATCTTTAACATCGGTATGTGATAGTCCGTCATCAACCGTTAAATAGGAGAATTTTAGCGGATTTTGTTGGGTAAAAGCGTTAAAAGAAACTAATAAAGAGCAAAAAATCAGTACCACACGTTTCAATTTTTCACCATGGCTCAATTTTGGTCTGTTCATGAATTAAATATATGGTTCCTATAGGCTGTTTAAAAACGATTCAACATAATTCTTATAGAGGAGAAATGAACAATAACAACTATTAGCCCGCGGGAAGTTTTGGATTAGCTACCGACACGATCAAAAAAAAAACAAACAAAACAAATATTAAAAAAACAAAAGAAGAAATAAAGAAAATAAAAAATACCAAAATTGGCTTATCTGGCTATCATGCAGCTACTAAAGTTCCAGCAAAGCATTTTAAAAGCCTGGTTTATTCTTTTCTGGAGTTTCGATTACTACCTTTGACTTTTTAATCTTCAATCCATGCTTCCTAATCAGCGAAAAGACAAAATATTTGAATTAATAAAAGAAGACGGTTCGGCAAAGGTGATTGACCTTGCAAAAATATTTAAAGTCACAGAGGTGACCATCAGGCAAGACCTGGAAAAACTGGAGAGAGAGGGACTTATTTTGAGGGAACATGGCGGCGCATACCTTAAGAATATTGAAGACCAGGTTCGGGCATTTTCGCTGACGCACCAGGAAAACATGGATAAAAAGGAGCTGATCGCAAAAAAAAGCCTGGAGTTTATTGAAAGCGGCGACAGCATCATTTTAGACTCCGGCTCTACCACCACGGAGATAGCGAAGCTATTAAAGGGATTTAGGAATCTCACGGTTATAACCAATGCAATAAATATAGCAATGATGCTGGGAACAGAACCAGGCATTGATTTGATTGTCACCGGAGGTGAGTTTAAACCGCCAACATTGTCCCTTACCGGGCAAAAGGCGGCTGATTTTTTTAAGGGAATTTTTGTGCAGAAACTTTTTTTGGCAACTTCCGGTCTTTCCCTGAAGGCGGGGCTTACTTATCCCAGCATCAGCGACCTGGTAGTAAAAAAAGCGATGATTGATTCTGCAGAAACCACATATTTGGTAGCAGATTCTACCAAAATCGGGAAGAGCTCATTTGCCAGCCTGGGTGCGCTTTCACTTATCGATTATATTATAACCGATGCAGATATTGAACCAAAACATACCGAGGTTTTAAAGCAAAACGAAATAAAATTAATAATAGCAGAATAGAAAAAACACACGGTATTTTCTATTTTATTTGTTCGATCCTTTGAGGTACAGAATCTTAAAGATACATCTATGAGAATTCAATGCGGCTGATGGATTAATATAGCAGTTTTAATCGGCCGATCAACCCGCGCCCTTGTCAGCTGTATATTACCCTTTTAAACATATATCTGCACCGCAAACAAACCCTGTGCAATTATAATTACAAATTGCGATCTTAAACTTTACAAACCCCAGCTTACCCTAACATTTTTTTCTTTTTCAAATAAAAATCTTCGTTTATTTTCTTTTATTTTCTATTTTTGTTTAATTCGAAAAAGATATATTAAGAAAATTGCATTAACGGGAACTTACCGGCCATATTGCAAAGGAAAAATTTATCGGTTTGAATATTGACAGGATGATTTAATGACCATCTGAAATAACGCCCTTGCTGAGCTAAAGTGCGGTTACTAATTATCGAATTACCTAAGTTTTACAATATTTAATTAAAATACAATTTATGATGGAAAAGGGAAGCTTTGGGATTATCATAGGCAACAGGGATTTTTTTCCTGACAGGCTGGTAACCGAGGCCAGGATTGATATACTCCGCGTTTTTGATGACCTGAATCTAAAACCGATTTTATTGGATGAGCACGAAACCAAGCTTGGTGGTGTTGAAACCTTTAGAGACGCGCAGCGTTGTGCCGCATTGTTTAAGCAACACGAAAACGAAATTATGGGAATACTGGTGATATTGCCAAACTTCGGTGACGAGCGTGGTATTGCCGAGACACTTAAACTGGCCGGCCTGAACGTGCCCGTGCTGGTACAAGCCTACCCTGACGACCTGAGTAAGCTTGACGTAGCCCGCAGACGTGACGCGTGGTGTGGTAAAATATCTGCCTGCAATAACCTTTACCAATACGGTATAAAATACAGCATTACAGCCCAACACGTTATCCACCCCTCTGATGCAGCCTTCAGCAAGGAGCTTTTGGATTTTGTGGCCGTTTGCCGTGTAGTAAAAGGACTTCGTAAAGTACGTATCGGCGCTGTGGGTGCAAGACCGGGCGGCTTTAATACGGTCCGCTACAGCGAAAAGCTGCTACAGCGCAGCGGGATATCGGTGGTTACGGTTGACCTTTCCGAAATTTTGGGCAATGCTAACAAACTCACTAAAGACGACCAGATTGTTAAGCAACGTATTGATAAAATATTGGCTTATGCCCCAAAAGGGCGAACACCAGACGACGCTTTGGTACAAATAGCGAAGCTGGATGTAGTATTGAACAACTTTATGCAGGAAAATGAACTGGATGCCACCGCTATACAATGCTGGACATCGCTGCAGCAAAATTATGGCTGTAACGTGTGCACCAGCATGAGCATTATGAGCGAAAACATGCTGCCAAGCGCCTGCGAGGTTGATGTTACAGGCACACTAAGCATGTACGCCATGCAGCTTGCCTCCGGCTCACCAAGCGCATTGGTTGACTGGAATAATAATTACGCTGACGATGAAAATAAATGTGTGCTGTTTCATTGCGGTAACTGGGCCAAATCCTTTTTGCCGGATATTGAGATCAGCACCGCGCCAATCATCGGCACCTCTGTTGGCGAAGAGAACACCTTCGGTGCGTTAGCCGGGCGCACACCGGCTTCACCGCTTACCTTCGGCAGGATCAGTACTGACGATTGCCGGGGAATTATTAAGGCATACATAGGCGAAGGTGACTTGACGGATGATCCGCTGAACACTTTTGGCAACCGCGCTGTGGCCAAAATAAATGATATGCAGGGCCTGATGCAATATGTTTGCCGCAACGGTTTTGAACATCACGTAGTGATGAACGCATCAAAAACTGCCGGGATACTAAAAGAAGCGCTTGGAAATTATATGGGATGGGAAGTACACCATCACAACGGCTAAAAATTATAATTATGACTGAAAGGGAGTTAGCACAAAAGTCGATAGCGTACCGCAAAAATATCCTGAAATATATTGTGGGTGCAAATGCCGGGCATACAGGGGGGAGTTTGTCATGTATAGATATTTTAAACGTGCTGTATAATAATTTTTTAAATGTAAGCCCGGAAACTTTTGCCTCTCCCGATAGGGACCGGTATATCCAAAGCAAAGGCCATTGCGTTGAGGCGCTGTTTGTGGTACTGGCAGACAAAGGATTTTTCGCAGAAAGCGACCTGGAAACGCTTTGCAAATACAAATCGCATTACATAGGTCACCCAACACGTAAAGTACACGGTGTGGAGCAAAATACCGGCGCATTAGGTCATGGCTTGCCAGTTGCGGTTGGAACTGCTCTTGCTGCAAAAATGGACAAAAAAGCCTATCGCGTATTCACTCTTTTAGGAGACGGCGAATTACCGGAAGGATCAAACTGGGAGGCAGCGCTTACTGCATCGCACTACAAACTGGATAATTTGTGCGCCATTGTCGATAAAAACACGCTTCAGATAACGGGGCCTACGGCCGATGTGTGCAATACCGACCCGCTGGATAAAAAATTTGAGACCTTTGGCTGGTCGGTAACCGAGGTTGACGGTCATGACTTTAAGGCACTGAACGAAACACTTGCTAAAATCCCCTTCGAAACTGGCAAGCCAAATTTGATAATAGCTCATACAGTGAAGGGCAAAGGCATCAGTTTTATGGAGAACCAAATAAAATGGCACCATGGTGTGCCGAATAAGGACCAATACATCGATGCAGTGGACGAGTTGAATAACGCTTTGGCATTGGTATAAATTAAATAGAGATGGGTGCAGTAATTGATAATGAAGTAGTAACTACGAGATCAAACCAGGATGTTTTTTCGGGCATATTGCAGGAGCTCGCAGCTAACGACGGGCAGATAGTTGTTGTGACCAGCGATTCACGGGGGTCGGGCAAACTGGTGCCCTTTGGACAAAAGTTCCCTGAACAAATTGTTGAGATAGGTATAGCAGAACAAAACCTGGTAGGTGTAGCGGCAGGACTGGCCTCTGCCGGAAAAAAAGCATTTGCTGTTTCGCCCGCATGTTTTTTGACAGCAAGGGCATTGGAACAAATAAAAAATGACGTAGCCTATTCTGATAACCCGGTGAGGTTGGTAGGCATCAGTGCCGGGGTAAGTTACGGCCCGTTGGGAACAACCCACCATAGCCTTCATGATTTTGCAGTTTTGCGGGCGATTAACAATATTATAATCGTTGCACCGGCCGATAACTTCGAAACAGAACAAGCCGCACGGTTAAGTGCAAAAATCAATAAGCCGATTTATTTAAGATTTGGCAAGAAACCGATGCCGCTCCTTAATCCATGTGAAACTTCGTTTGAATTTGGTAAGGGCCGGATAGTTAGGGAAGGTGACGACCTTGCTATCATTGCCAATGGCGAAACTGTTTATCCTGCATTGCAGGCCGCTGAAAAATTACATCATGAGCATGGCATAAACGCGACCGTAGTAAGCATGCATACCATAAAACCTTTGGATACCGTTTTGTTAGCAAAACTGGCAATTGACACTGGTGCCATCATAACAGTAGAAGAACACGGTGTGTATGGTGGTTTGGGTGAAGCCTGTGCCTCATACCTGCTTCAGCACGGATACAAAAAACCTTTTAAAATTATGGGTATTCCTGACGAATATACCGTTACCGGCTCCCAGGCAGAAATATTAAATCATTATCATATATCAAAAGATGGCATTGCTGATGCCGCTATCCAACTATTAAAAACAATTTGACCTGGAAGTTATGAGAAAACTATCAGTTTGGTTATTGTTGATTGTTATGATCGTTGGCTGCAAAAACCAGGCAAATAACACAAGTCAGCCTAAAAAGGTGGCGATTATCGTTTCCACCCTAAATAACCCCTGGTTTGTGTTTCTTGCGCAAACAGCGGCAGCTAAGGCTAAAGAGCTGGGTTATGACAGCCGTATTTTCGATTCGCAAAACAATACTGCATTAGAAACTGATCATTTTGAAAACGCCATTGCTACTGGCTATAAAGCCATTTTATTTAATCCTACCGATGCCAATGGCTCGATAGTAAACGTAAATAAAGCTAAAGCTGCCGGGGTACCCGTTTTTTGTATGGACAGGGAGGTTAATTCGACCGATGGTGCAACATCGCAAATACTTTCTGACAGTTATTCGGGTAGTGCCGATGTAGGAAAATATTTTGTACAAACCATGCACAAAACGGGGAAGTATGTTGAACTGCTGGGTTTGGTATCTGATAACAATACATGGAACCGGTCTAAAGGATTTCATAGCGTAGTTGATTTTTACCCGGCATTAAAAATGGTGGCGCAGCAAAGCGCAGAATTCGACCAAAACAAGGCAATGGAAGTTACCGAATCTATATTGCAGGCGCATCCGGATATTAATGGGATATTTTGCGGCAACGATGCAATGGCCTTAGGCGCGTACCAAGCGCTGGTAGCCGCAGGCAAAGCCGGTAAAGTAAAAGTCTTTGGCTTTGACGGGGCGGCCGACGTGGTACAATCCATCAGAGACGGGAAGATAACCGCTACCGGCATGCAATTTCCAAAAATCATGGCGCAAACCGCGGCAATCTATGCCGATGAATATTTTAAAGGCAAGCGCGATTTTCCGAGGAAAATACCGGTAAGCGTGGAACTGGTAACCGCACATAACGTGAATGATTACATTGCCTTCGGTAAAAAATAATCAGGTATGAACAAAACACTGAAGTGCATTTTATGGATGGTGGTGCTGGTCTTTATCGGCTACAAATCCATCTACTTTAAGAAACTTCATAGCATGAAGGCGGTTAATACCGGCAATTTTAACGCCGCAGCATATGCATCAAATTATTTAAATATAACACTGCCGGGCTTAATGGGCAAGGCTATACCGGTTGACCGTTTGTTGGCCGACCTGCAATCGGCCCCTCAAAAAACGTTTGATACTTATTCGAATGCCCTGGATATTGGCACCATCCGCTTCTTTTGGGTTAAAGGCAGAGGAAGGGTCGTTAGTGTAAATGAGGAAAACGTAACATTGCAAACGGATAGCATGCATGCAATTATTAATATAGCCACCGAATACGTATTTGGCAACGCTGTGCGTGATGCAACAGGGTTGATACATATTAATGATTTTGGCAGCACCGCCGATCTTAATAATATATCCGCAGAGATAAATAAACTTATCCGGCGGCAGGTTTTACCGCCCTTTAAAGCTAAGGCAAAAAAGGGGGATGAAATAGAATTTTCAGGCGCAGTTGAATTGAACAGCGCACACCTTGACGTTGCAGGCTCGGAATTTATACCCGTATCATTAAAAATTATGCGCTGATATATGCTTGTCGCAGAAAATATCACCAAAAAGTTTTCGGGTGTCACCGCACTCAACAATGTTTGCATGGAGTTGCATCCCGGCAAGGTAAACGCAATTTTAGGTGAGAACGGCGCCGGGAAATCCACCCTAATGAAGATCCTTTCGGGGGTTTACCCGGATTACGAAGGCAGGGTAATATTGAAGGGTAAACAAGTAAACTTTACAAACCCGCGTGAGGCACAGCAGGCCGGGATTGCGATCATTCACCAGGAACTTAACCTGGTTCCGCATTTAAGCATCACAGAAAATATCTTTTTAGGACAGGAGATAGTCAATAGCTGGGGCTTTCTCGATCGTGGTGCCATGCGTGTTAAAACTGCTGAATTATTAAAGCAGCTGAAACTCGATGTTGACCCTGATACATTTATCGCCGGGCTTAAGGTTGGCCAGCAGCAGGTTGTTGAAATTGCAAAGGCCTTGCTTACCGATTGCGATGTAATCATCATGGACGAACCTACATCGGCTATCAGCGAAGGTGAGGTGGCTGTTTTATTTGAGATCATTGCGTCGCTTAAAGCAGAGAACAAAGCCGTTGTTTACATTTCACACAAATTAGATGAGCTTTTTAAAATAGCCGACAGGTATATTGTGCTCCGCGATGGCTGTACCATTGAATCAGGCGATATGCAGGGTATGACGCATGATGCCCTGATCAAAAAAATGGTAGGCCGCGAATTAAATATACTTAAAAAGGCGGGCACCCGTGCTGATGACACACCATTATTATCGGTACAAAACATTAGCCTGAAGCATAGCGAAAGTGCCAGGCGCTTATTAGTGAACAACGTTTCGTTTTCATTGAGGCGCGGCGAGGTGCTGGGCATTTTTGGGCTGATGGGCGCCGGAAGAACCGAGTTGCTTGAAACTATATATGGCTTACATCATCAAACTTCGCCGGGTACCATACAAATTAAAAACCAGACTGTAAAATTCACATCGCCTGCGGCAGCGATGAAAGCAGGTATAGCCCTGGTGCCCGAAGACCGCAAACGCGATGGGTTGGTATTGGGCCTCAACGTAAAAACTAATATCAATTTAACATCATTTCATAAACTGCAAAAATTTGGCTGGCTCAACGAGGAAAAAGAAGCTGCGCTTGCTCAGAAATATATCGACTTGTTAAAAATCAAGACCCCCTCGGCAAACCAGGCGGTAAAAAATCTGAGCGGAGGTAATCAACAAAAAATTGTGCTTGCAAAATGCCTGGCAACATCGCCCAAAATATTAATGCTGGATGAGCCAACGCGCGGCATTGATATCCATGCAAAAAATGAGATTTATAAGCTGATACTTGAACTGGCCGCCGGGTCACTTGGAATAATTGTAGTATCATCGGAATTACCGGAGCTCCTGGCTTTATCCGATCGTATACTCGTTATGTCGGAAGGAAGAATCACAGCCGAATTTTCTGCAGCCAACGCAACCGAAGATAATATATTAAAGGCCGCCATCCCTAAAACCAATTAACAGCACCTGATGAATCTTAATAAATATCGCCCCTACTTAATTAAATTTCAACCGCTGATCGCGCTTTTTGTGCTTTGTGTGGTATTGGCATTCCTGTCGGATAAATTCATGACGGTTGATAATGGCTGGAACGTGATGCGGCAGATCTCCGTCAACATCTGTATCGCGGTCGGGATGACGCTCGTAGTACTGACATCGGGGATTGACCTTTCAGTTGGTTCGGTTCTGGCCCTATGCGGCGCCATCACAGCGGGGCTGTTGAAAAACGGCATAGCGATACCCGCCGCCAATTTATTTATCGGCTTCACGGTTTTAGGGGCAATTATTACCGGTTTGCTTACAGGTTCGTTCATTGGCGCGTTTAACGGCTGGATGATAACCCGTTTTAAGGTACCCCCGTTTGTAGCTACGCTGGCTATGCTTACCATCGCCCGTGGCCTCGCCCTGTTATGGACCAAAGGCTTCCCAATATCGGTATTGGGAAATCATTTTGCTTATATAGGTACCGGCTGGCTCCTGGGGATACCTGTACCGGTATGGATATCGGCCATTGTTGTTTTGACGGCCATTTTAATCACCGGTAAAACGCCGCTGGGGAGATACATTTACGCCATAGGTGGTAATGAGAATGCCGCTAAACTATCGGGTATTAACATCAGCAAGGTTAAAATAATTGTATATGGCCTTGCCGGTGCGCTGGCCGCCATAGGCGGACTGATCGTAACCTCCCGGCTGGATTCCGCACAACCTAACGCGGGCACCAGTTATGAATTGGATGCCATAGCCGCTGTGGTTATCGGCGGTACGTCTTTATCCGGCGGCAAAGGCAGTATCTGGGGTACCGTGCTGGGCGCGGTGATCATTGGCGTACTGAATAATGGTTTGGTGCTGTTGAATGTTTCACCATTCTGGCAACAAGTAGTTAAAGGTTTCGTCATACTTTTAGCCGTAATTATTGATAAAGCCAACTCAAAAAGCGAATAATGAACAAGCAATATATTTTGGCAGTAGACCAGGGGACAAGCAGTACCAAATGCCTTGTTTTTGACGGACAGGGTAAAGTGGTTTGTAAAGTTACTGAGCCATTAAAAACGCATTACCTTGGCGGCGGACTTGTGGAGCAGGAACCAGAGGCCATTTATCAAAACGTACTTGATGCAATAAAAAAATGCACGGATATTTTTAAACTAAACGGCGGCAACCTGGCTAATATAAGTTGCTGTGGTATATCCAATCAGCGCGAAACTTTTTTAGTTTGGGATAAGGATGGTATGCCACTGCACAATGCTTTAGTTTGGCAATGCAAAAGATCGGTGGGTGTTTGTGAAGTTTTAAAGGCTGACGGCTTGGAACCGTTAATAAAGGAACGAACAGGGTTGATCATAGATCCGTATTTTTCGGGCACCAAGATGCTGTGGCTTTATAAAAATAATGAAGCTATAACCAACGCTGTTGATAATGGTGAAGCTTATTTTGGAACGATAGATACCTGGCTGCTGTATAAATTCACCAATGGCACTCAATATTATACCGATCACACCAATGCCTCGCGCACACTGTTCTTTAACCTGCACACACTACAGTGGGACATCGAAATTTTAAACGCATTCGGGCTATCCGGATTAAATCTTCCTGAAATTAAACCCTCCTCTTCGCTTTATGGCCAATCAAATTTCGGTGGAATATTTGATATACCTGTAAATATCACCGCAATGATCGGTGACTCCCATGCAGCTGCATTCGGCGAGGGTTGCTTCGCACCGGGAACAGCAAAAGCCACGTTGGGTACAGGATGTTCCATTCTGATGAATATAGGGAACACCGCTAAAACATCTGCTAATGGCATGGTTACCACCATTTGCTGGAGCACCGAAGACAGGGTTGATTACGCCCTGGAAGGCGTCATCGTTTCATGCGGCGCTACCGTTGAGTGGATAAAAAATGAATTGGGCCTTTTTAAAGAGATTTCTGAGACCGAAGCAATGGCCTGTTCAGTAGCCGATAATAACGGCGTTTATATTGTCCCTGCCTTCAGTGGCCTGGGCGCTCCTTATTGGCAAATGGACAGAAAAGCCGAAATAACCGGGCTTACATTCGATTGCAATAAAAACCATATTACCAGGGCAGCGCTCGAATCTATCGGCTACCTGGTAAGGGATGTATTAGAGGCTATGCAAATCGATGCAGGTATCAGCCTAAGTGAGTTAATGATACATGGCGGCATCACCGCAAATAAATTTGTGGTGACTTTCCTGGCGGATTTGCTGCCATGTAACTTGATATGTAATGATATGCCAGATATTTCGGCAAAAGGCGCGGCCATGCTCGCGGGGCTGAATGCAGGTGTCTTTGCAGATATTGAATATATAAAAAACCTGGCTGGCAAAAACAGCCCCATTAAAAAAGGGTTTTATGCCGAAAATATAAGCCTCTATTATTCAGAATGGCGCAAAAGAGTGGGCATTACCGGATCATTACGCCCTGTAAGTAAACGTCGCCAATAACAGGAATCAACAAGCCGAAGGTTCCCTTTTTGTGCAATGATCTTAATATGATTTAAACCGGATTTTAAGCGTACGGCCGGCCATATCAGTCGACATAGCGAGTCTTTTTGCAGTGTGCCTTGCGACTTTCCATTAACATATAATTCGGCAATCGGGAAATTGGTATAAGCTTTAACGCTGATCACAGAGTCCTTACGTTCGGCAAAACGTCGTTCGGTAAGATGGAGCATTGGCTCATCATTCCAGTTGGCTTTATAGAAATAGAAGGCATCCTTTTTTATGGCCCGGTCATAGGTTACCAGCCCCTTATCATTAATTCCTGGCTGATCTCCTTCATTTCGGATAGAAGACCCAAGATCAGCCAACACCCAAATAAATTTACCCCATATAAACGGACGCTTTGCCAGTTCATGCCAACTTTTTTCATGAAAAGAGGATTGCCACTCTTCCGGGTGAAAACGGCTATCCGGCAATGGCCGTAATCCTTCCGGGGCATGTTTAAAAGGGCTTCCGCCGGCTCCATATTCACTTAGCGCGAATGCTTGTTGTGGATACAGGCTGTGGGTTTGATCGGCCCAAGCTCCCAAATCTTTAGCGTCACCTCCATACCAGCCATAATATTTGTTCCACCCAATTAAATCGGTCAGGCCGTTAAATGCCGCGCCATCCAGGAAAGTGGCGCCTGCAGTCAGCCTGCCCGGATCCAGTTGTTTAGTTAACCGGTCCAGTTCCTTAATAAAATTCCGCGGGTCATCATAGTCAAGCTTAAGCTCATTATAAAGCCCCCAGAAAAGGACAGCGGGATGATTATAATTTTGTTTGATCATCTCCGTGAGCACTTGCCTGGCTTGTTTTTTTAATGCCGGGCTATTCACAAATCCTGCCCCCCGATATCCACCGGGGCCTACAAGCGGTAGTTCGCTCCATACCACCAACCCGTATCGGTCGCAAAGGTCATAGAACAACTTTGATTGCGGATAATGCGTGAGCCTGACGCCGTTGGCACCCAATTCCCTGATCAAAGCGATATCCCGTTCCTGATCTGCATCGCCCAGCGCAGATCCTTTTCCAAACACATCTTCATGACGACAAACACCCCTGATATTAAGATAATGGCCATTGAGCAGCAAACCTTTTTTCGGATCTACTTTAAAATATCTTAACCCGGTATAAACCGAAACGCTGTCAATTAAACGAGTACCTGCTAATATGCTGACAGTAACCTTATAGCGATAAGGATCTTTAACCCCGTTCCATAAATGAGGCTGCGAAACGGTTAGCATATCATTTAAGGTCGTATCTGCTGAAACAGGTAAAATATTTTCTTTTATGACTCGATTTTTTGCGTCAATAATCTGTGTCATCAATTGCAGCTTACTGTTTGGCTGTGCAAAGGAGAGAACGGTTTTAATACCAATCTTCGCTGTTTTCTCAGAAACTGATATAGGCGCAACGTATACTCCGGGCGACGCGAAATCAAGCGGAGAAATACAATTTTGAGGAGTAATTAACAAAGATACCGGCCTGTGTACCCCGCCGTATATATTAAAATCTCCGGCAACCGGCAAGGCCCCGTAGCTAAAAGCATTGCTTGCCTGGACAGTTATTATGTTTTCTGCTTCAAAGTTTACAAATGCTGTGATCTCAAAACAAAATGCCGTGTAACCACCGGTATGACTATCCACATATTTATTATTAACAAATACGCTGCACGAAGAATTAACACCCTCGAAATACAAAAAGAACCTTTTACCGCGCCATTCCTTTTTAAGTGATAAGCTCCGTTCGTAAATAGCCGCTGTCCGGTTATAATTTAAAGTATCAGGCCCCGGTCTGTTATTCCAGGTGTGGGGGATATCTACTTGCTGCTGCTGAAAAATTTTACGTACATCATAAAGATAATGAAACCGCCATCCCAAATTAAGTGAAATAAGTTGTCTTGCAGGCAACTCATCGCTAAAAGAGACCTTGGTAACCTGCCTGTTCTGCTTTGCCTGTCCGGACTCATCAAACGTCATCATCAATAGAAAATCAAGAACAACTACCTTCCAATAAAAGAATGACTTGCGAAAAGGATGGCAGATCTTATCTCCCATCCTTTGTTTTATCGCGTTTATGCGCATACACTATCCCGCTTAGTTATTGTAACCCGGATTTTGTTTGATTTTATCCGGGTTGATATCAATTTGCGCTTGCGGCACCGGGAATATTTTTTGATAATCCTTTATCTGAATTAATACCCCTTGAGCAAGCAGGTTGTATTTCACGAAATAGGCGTTCATTACTGTCAGCAATCTGCCTGTACGTGCCAGGTCAAAAAAGCGCTGGCCTTCAAAACAAAATTCCAGGCGCCGTTCTTTTTCGATGGCAACCCGCAGGTCACTTTGGGTAAGACTGCCAAGGCTGATTACATTTGCCCTCGTCCTTACCTGGTTAACATATGGGATAGCAATTGCCGTGCTACCTGTTTCGTTAAGACACTCGGCATACATAAGCAGGATATCTGCATATCTAAGTACAGGGTAGTCAACACTGGTTTCATTTTTAGCTACCATTCCCTTATCAACAAATTTCTTAACATATGGATAGTTAACTGTAACACCCTTAGCATTTACGTAAGTAGTAGCCAGCGATACCTCCTTCCGCACATCAGATGCATCAAAAGCATTGATAATATCCGGCGTGGGGGCGTTAAAACCATTGCCGGCCCCTACCTGAACCGCATCTCCGGAGTTCTCGGGCACAAAATTCACAAAAGATGCTGCCCCCTGCCCAATCCCGCCGCGCGTATATTGTATGGAAAATAATATCTCTTTATTGTTGCCGTTGTTATGGTGAAAAATATCAGCATAATTAATTAAAGTGTAGATATTAGCATCGATCACAGCCTTAAGTACCGGCAAAGCATCAGTAAACTTATTTTGAAACAGCAGCACCTTACCGAGCATGCCCCTTGCCGCGTTGGCTGTAATACGACCTGCATCAGATGCGTTATAAAACGAGGGCAAAAGCGATGCCGCACCGGTAAGATCAGTTTCGATTTGTTTATACACATTGTCTGCCGTTTCCCTGGTATAGGTGTAAGCCTCATCTGTTGTTTTCAATTCTTTTAATACCAGGGGAACGCCGCCAAATGTTTTAACAAGCGTAAAATAAAAATAAGCTCTCAAAAACCTGGCTTCGCCGGTATATTGCTTTTTTAAAGCAGCATCCATGTTAATAGCGTCAATTCTGCTGATGATGGCGTTTGCTCTGCTAATGCCCGTATAACAGTTATTCCACCTGTTATTCAAAATGGCAGAAGCGGCAGAACCGGATGCAGTCACTAAAAAATTATCAAAATCGCAATGTCCGCTAAGACAAGAACCAGAATTGGCATAAGTGTCATCCGATGTCAGGTCTCCGAATATAAAGTCAGCCCCGTTCACTCCCGCAAGCTGCAGGGCCGAATAAGTGGCGTTAACTGCATTTTTGAAATCATTTGCCGAATTATAGAATTGCTGTTGAGTACCTGCAGCAATAGGAGTTAATTCGATATAGCTTTTTTTACAACCGATAAAAAGCGACAGCATTATAAAAATCAGAATGGAGAAATATCTTTTCATAACGATACTTTTATTTGAAAATATTACAGGGAAAGATTAAGGCCGATGGTAAAGGTTCGGGCGAGAGGATAAACCCCATAATCAATTCCGGGAGCGGTTACCGATTCGCCATTCATACTCGTTTCAGGATTATAGCCGATGTATTTTGAAAAAGTGAACAGGTTCTGAACACCAATATTAATACGGGCCGCTTTGATCCTGGCTCTTTTAAGCAGCGCCCCAGGGAATATATAACTTAAAGTAACATTTCTCACCCGCAGATAGGAGGCATCGTAGAGCCAGCGCGAAACGCTGGATTCTGTCAGTCCCGGCGAAAGCGAATTGGCAGGTGTTACTTTGGTATACTCTCCATTGCCAGGATTATCGGGCGATACCCACCGGTTCTGCACTGATTGTGTAAGCTGATTGAGTGACAGACCGTTGGTACCGATGAAGCGTTCTGCCAGGAAGAAGACCTGTCCTCCCTGCACTCCTTGCAGTTGGATATCCAAACCAATCCTTTTATAAGAAAAATGATTGGTGATTCCATAAATAAAATCCGGGTTATTGCTGCCAAGTATAACACGATCGTTAGGAGTGATCTTGCCATCGCCATCGGTATCTGTAAACTTTGTATCCCCCGGTCCGGAACTCGAATTAAATTTCATCTCGGGATGGGCAGTCACCTCAGCCTGGTCCCTGAATATCCCGGCAATGGGGTAGCCATAGAAAGCTCCCAGCTGACCACCAACCTTCGTAATTTGCGAGACCGTATTTTCGCTGGTTACAATAATGGGCTCATTGTTTTTGCCCAGTTGCAGCACCACATTGCGATTGGCAGACCAGTTAAGGCTGGAGGTCCAGGTAAAATTGTTGGTTTTAATATTAGTGGAGCTAAAGTCGATGTCAAAGCCGCGATTCCTTATTTTGCCCACATTACCGAACGTTGTGGTAAAGCCTGTTATCGAGGGTACCGGGATGCTATATAGCAGGTTATCTGTAATTCTGTTATAATAATCCAGCGTAAGATTAAACCGGCCATTTAAAACCGCGAGGTCAACACCCACATCGAACTGCTTATTCTCTTCCCAGGTCAGATCGGGGTTGGTGAAACCGCCGGGAGCATAACCGGTTGCCAGCGTACCATCTCCTGTGCCAAAACTATAATTGTATTTGGCTAACAATGCCTGCCATCTGTAATTACCGATATTAAAGTTGCCGGTAATGCCATAGCTCCCTCTGAACTTCAGTGTGCTAAGCCAGTTCAGCTGCTTAAGAACAGGCTCTTCAGAAGCGACCCAGGCCAGTGATAAGGAGGGGAAGGTAGCCCATTTATTATTTGGCGCAAAACGGCTTGAACCGTCTTTTCTGACCGAAGCGGTTAATAAATATTTGTTTTTAAAGGCATAGTTCAACCTTCCAAGGTAACTCAGCAAACTCCACTGCTCTTTATTAGCGGCTGCTGTAATGATAGAGGCCCCTGTAACATAGTTAACGAGATCATTATCAAACGTTCCGCTTTGCCCGGTTAATGCCGAAGCCTCAGAGTTGTTCTTTTCTGCAGAAAATCCCAGCAGCAAGGTTAGGTCATGCACCTGTTGAAAGGTTTTTTTTAAAGTCAGCGTGTTGGCCCATGCATAACGCATACTTCGATTCTCGTTGTGCGTACTTGCTATATTATTGATATTACCATTAGGAAACTCGGGGGTCATCGCGGCAACACTGCCAATGCTAATTGTGGATGGCCGATAATAATTCTGCCAATAATTTCTAAAATCCCCGCCCAGGCTTGTCCGAAAAGTGATACCGTCGGCAGGTTTAAGTTCGGCAAATATATCACCCGTAATCCTTCCGCTTTCTCTCCTGTTTAAATACTCCGGGTTTTCCAGCACTTGCAGCGGAGAGCTGATTTGGGAATAACCTGTTGATACATAAACAGGATTTCCAAGCACTCCGCCATATAAGCCGCCCGGATACCTGGGTTGAACAGTGGGAGGAAGCGTCAGGGCTTTTAAGATGATGCCCCCATCACCTGAAGTGGGGTGCCCGTCTGTTTGCCTGATATTTTCAGTGGTGTAGTTCGGCGTCAGGTCGGTACCCAATTGCAGTATTTTGCCGATTTTGGTGGCTACGTTAAGCCGGGCTGCATATCTCGCAAAGCCTGTTGCATTTATGATCCCATCCTGTTTATAGTAATTTCCCGATATATAGTACGTTGTAGCCTGGTTCCCTCCCTGTGCCGCAACCTGATAATTCGCCTGGGCTGCGGTCCTGAATATCTCATCCTGCCAGTTTGTATTGGGCAAAAGAGAAGGATCATTGAAAACTGCGGGATAATTATAATTCTGCCCGTTTTTAGTCCGGAAGCCATTGGCGATAGCCGGATCTCCCCCTACCGATGCCCAGTTCGCTGCCTGCCCTTCAATTTCAAAAGCGATATGCTGGTCACGATCCAAAACGTCGATCTTTTTAGATACTTGTTGTACACCGGCCGTTACCGATACATCTACCTTAGTTTGTCCCGTCTTCCCTTTTTTTGTGGTAATGATAATGACACCGTTGCCTCCCCTTGATCCATAAATAGCGGCCGAGGCAGCATCTTTTAAAACGTCAAGTGTTTCAATGTCATTAGGATTAAGTGTATTGATATCGTCGGCGTTTTCAAGGGGCAAGCCATCAATCACATAAAGAGGTGTATTGGCTGCACTGATGGATCCGGTGCCCCTGATTCGTACTACCGGGTTAGCCCCTGGACGGCCTGTGCCATCCTGTACCGAAACGCCGGGTAGCTGTGCTGCCATATCGTCAAGGATGTTTTTGCCGGTTTGATGTTCCAGATCTGCCGAAGTAATCGACGCAACCGAACCAGAGACCAATGCTTTACGTTGTGTACCATAACCAACCACAACTACCTCATTTAATTTACTGCTATTCTTATGGAGCTCAACATTCATTAGCTGCTCAGCTACCACCTCCCGGGTTTGAAAACCTATATAGGAAAACGATAACACCTGACCAACTGCGGCTGTAATGGTGAAGGCACCATTAACGTCTGTCACCGTAGCATTGGTACCGCCTTTAAGCCGGACTGTGACTCCCGGTAAAGGCAGATGATCGTCATCGCCGGTAATAACGCCTGTTACTTGTGTATGTGTCTTTTCGGTAGTAACAGGGCCGGGGCTTACGCTGCTTTTTTTTAAGACGATCAGCTTATCATTAATAACCCACTCAATAAACCTGCCCTGGAACAAGGTGTTCAATACGGATTTAAGGTCAGCCTGTACAAAGCCAACTTTGATCTTTTCCTGATCGTTGATGGTACGGCTGTCATAGAATACGGTATAACCGGTTTGTTTTTTGATACTGTCGAATACATCTCGGAAACTGACATGATCTCCAGATAAAGTAAATTTACCGGGCGATTGCGCATAGCTTTCCGGTATATACAATAGCCCAAAAATCAAATAAAAAACTAAAAATAAAGTTTTCTTC
Organism: Mucilaginibacter sp. SJ; assembly: GCF_028993635.1. Classification (NCBI taxonomy): domain Bacteria; kingdom Pseudomonadati; phylum Bacteroidota; class Sphingobacteriia; order Sphingobacteriales; family Sphingobacteriaceae; genus Mucilaginibacter; species Mucilaginibacter sp. SJ. The sequence continues at coordinate 6,257,488 of NZ_CP118631.1, read as the reverse complement.
ATAATTGGTTCGGTAAGTGGTTAATAATTGCTTTTGCTAATAAGACTAAAAAAAAAGTCGCCTGGGTGAACCATTAAAGCTCTTTATTTATCGGATTTAATTAATCTATCGATTAAGCATGCAGGCCCGTTCATTAAACGCTTGATTATTATTACCCAGATATTAGATAGGTTATTACTGATCATTAAGCCAGTATTTGCTGATGCTTAATTTACAGATGAACCTGAAGCTAATGCGAGATATAAACAGTACTGTCTTTTAAGGTTGCCTTTAAATGCGAGGAGAATTCAATACTGCTCAGAAAAAGTGTTATCGGTTTATCCCGAAATACAATACCCGAAAGTTTAATATCCGCAATATCCGGGCTGGCAAACACGGTTTTTATGGCGTACCACCTGTTCAATAAGGGAGCAATCTCCTTCAACGGCGTATTATTTAAATAAGCTTCGCCGGATAGCCAGCCCAGGTCGCGGTTCTGGTCAAATAATTCATCCTTATAGCCGGAGTTGCTGATTGTCCCCCGGTGTCCTGCCTGCAGATATTTTTCCTGATCAGCGAACTGCAGCAACACCTTTCCGGTTACCAGGGATGTCACCAGCTTATCGCTGTCATAAGCCTGTACGTTGAAAACTGTACCCAGTACTTTAATATTACCGGATGACGTATGGACTATAAAAGGAAATTCTTTATTGCTTGTTACTTTAAAATAAGCTTCGCCAGTCAAAAAAACTTCCCGGCTATCGCCGGTAAAATGATCCGGAAATTTCAGAGCAGACATTGCATTTAAAATAACCTCCGTGCTATCCGGGAGCTTTATTTTGTAAAACTCTTTTACCGGCACCACTAACGTTAACCAGGAAACAGCCTGGGCCGGCATGGCAGTAAAACTCAATTGCTTGTTTTTATTATAAACCCGCATATGGCCTACAGATATGGTTTTTGTGCTATCCGAGAGATTAACCATCGAGCCATTTGCCAATTCAAGCCGAACCTGACCCGTTGACGGCTTTGTAAGCCCATTTGTCTGGTTGTAAAAAAACATAAAATAAGAGGCCAGGCCGCCAATGATCAGGAACGATGCCGCAGCCATCCATACCCTGAACGTATCCGGCTTTTTAAAAGGTTCCGTATGCAGCTTCGATCTTAGTGCGGACCAGCTTTTTCCGGTGTCCAGCGAATGGAGATAGGTACTTCCCGGAGATGAATCGAATTTCGCTTTCAAGGCCAGCCATTCACGCTCGATATCCGGAAACCGGGCAATGGCCTCATTTACCAAATGATCATTTTGTTCGCTGATCGTACCCGCGATCTTCTCCAATAATAAATCTCTTATTTCATCTTTTCCGTAATCCATGATCTTTGCTAAGGCTGAGCGGTCAATAAAGCTGAATGTTATCGAATCTTCCTGAATTTCTCCCTGAGTGTTTTTACAGCAAGCTTCAAATGGGTTTTTAATGAATTAGGCGTTATACCCATTTCGGCGGCAGCTTCTTTATACTTCTTCTCCTGGAGGTAAACCAGGTTAAAAGCATGTAATCTTTGTGCGGGCAGATCATTGATGATCGTTTCCATACCTAAAGCCACTTCACGCCGTTCCAATTTGTCATCGAAGTAGATCACATCGGTATTCAATATATAAGTATCCAGCCGCTTTTTATCTGTTATGCCTTTTGACAGGCGGGTGAGGCATTTATTTCTTAAAGCAGTCCGAAGGTAGGCTTTTAACGATTGATCTATGTGTTTATAGTACTTCTTATCCCACAGATCAATAAAAAGGACCTGAACAATATCATCGGCTTCCATTTCATCGCCCAATAAATGATAGGCTTCGATACTGAGCAGCTTATGGTATTTGTTAAATACTTTCTCAAAAGCGTTCATGTCACCCGCTTTCAACTCTTCCAATAAAGTATTATCGTCGCTCATGAAAATATCGAATGGTCACAATAAGGTTAAATAATGGTAAACAACCGGCTATAAAAGGGATAACTCAAATATATCATATAATTCTATTTTTCCCGCCAGGGCTCAAGCATCGAATTATCCTGATCAAACTGATTTTTGTCTTTTACCGGGGTCAAAATAAAATTGGTTAAAATATAGCCATGCTTGCTGAACGTCAGATCCGCGACTGGCTTAAGCAATGTCCGGGCATAGGATGGATAGCCGGCGTGCGAATAAAATACCTCTTTATAGTTGCGATACAGCTGCTCTTTATCAGCTTTAAATGTTGTTGTATAAACAATATTGCTGTTGGGTTCTGCAGTATATACCGGGTCAGTTTTATCATCAACACAAAGCAGGTTGGGCCCATAAATAATACTGCCTTTAACCTTTGACCGAATAGCCTCAACGTTAATTTGTTCTTTATCCGCTGTGATCACTTTGAATTGATATTTAAAGCCTACCTCAAGTGTATCTGCATTCCCCAGCTTTTGTCCGGGCAATAGCCGCCCGGTACTTACTTTGAAATCAATCGGTTTGCCATTAAGCTTTAAAACCGGATCAACAGCCCATGGGGGTAAACGAAGAACAAACGCATCGCTTGTGTGGTGTTTCCTGCCGATTATTATACGATAAAAATGATGTTCATTCACCGTAGGCCTTTTACTAAGGGAAAGTGTGATACGGTTATCATAAAAGGTTGTTTCCAAATAGAGATTGATCTTGTAGTATTTACCGTTATACTCAACCATATTATGCGCGCGCACATCATAAAGCGCCCGGAGGCCATGCATGGTGCAACACCACCAGGCGGCATGGAGATAATCTGGGCTTGAGCCTGAATTGTTTATCAGATGATGGCCAAAGTCGCCTGTATAATACTGATTAAAATAAAGGCCGTTATACAACGCGAATTCGCCCAGATCAAGATAGCGCTGATCACCCGCCTGCCGGTAAAGATCAAAACTAAGCCGGATAAAATCCGCGGTTGAACACCCCTCATCACGTTCGGTTTTTTCGTGCCCAAAATATTCACGGACGCTTCCAAACTGTGTCAAATCATCTGATTTAATTAACTCCTCATAATTCTTTCGAACAAATTCGAGCTGCTCCTTTTGATGCGTGTGCTGATATAACAGCAAAACACCACGCAGCGTAGTCAGATAGCCATGCGTGTGCTGGTTACCGCGCGGGGGTAAATAAGGATATATTCCGGTTGCGGCAGTTACGTATTTTTCATCGCCAGTGGCTTCGGTTAGCAACACAAGCCCTTCTATGTATTGTGTTAAACATATGATGCCCGTGGCTCCGGCATCCTCAAGCCGTTTCACAACGGCGGGTTTAACACAAGACTTCCATACACTTAGATAAAAATTCCCCAGCTTTTTTGCCGAATTTAACGCGCGCTGATCATGGTAGTATTTATAGTAAGTGAGCAGGCCCACCAATAAACGGCCGTTTCCCCAAAGCAACGCCATTTGAGGGGCACCGATCTGCTCTTCCGAAAAGCTAAGCAGCGGATCTCCATATCGCCCGTCGCTGTGCTGGCAGGCAATGAGCTTACTAACCATCCCCGGCAAATTGAAATTTACCCTGCCTTTATCGGCCATGGCCATTACTTCGATATATCTTCCTGACAAATCGCCGCTGAAATTGTAAAAACGACGTGGGTTATCCTTGTTAATCTTTACATCCGCCAGGACAAAACCTTCTGTGAAAAACGGCTGATAGTTCCTGCCTGTCAGACGATCGATCACCATCGTAACACGTTCGTCAAATTCGCCTTTACCCTGGAGGACAGGCGTTTGAGCTTGTGTGGGGGCATTTAATATCAGCACCACAATGGCACTTATACACGCGAATGAGGCGATTACTTTATTTGAATAAAGCCGGCAGTAAAAAAGCGTCGGCTTGGATCCTTTTGCTGACATTTCTATATTTTTTAATTATTCGGTTAAGATCAGGTTTCCTTGTGATTTACTGTAGAAATAGAAAGTGCCGCTGGTAAGGTTGACCGGCGTAGCATAAAGGCGGTTAGCAGAAAGGCTAAATGTAAAAGACGGATGACTTGCGGCTGCTCCCGAGGTAAGACCAAGGCTGGATATGACGCTTAATACCGGCGATGTTGATGTGCTGCTTTTGTTAACCATTATATAATAAGTGGTTGTATTGGCACTGGAGGAAGCTGAGTTTTTTGCATTGATAACAATGGTTCCGCCATAAGTTGAAGTGTTTGCAGCCGCGTCAAGTACCCCCAATAGGTCTACAGGCGTAGTATTATTTACCGTTGTTATGGTTTTACTCATATTACTTTCGGCTACATAGTTTCCCCAGGATTCATAGTTAGATACTATCCCCGTTTTATAAAACACCTTTAAGTTAGCGATACTATTGTAATTATTTTTCTGAAAATATTGAGTAAAGGCGTTACCGGCTTTAATGATGTAGTGATTGATCAGCGCAAGGTTTTGCGAACCAAAATAATTTGTAAATGTATTAGCATAATTGATGGTATTACCGGTAACATTTACCTGGCCATACGTTGTACTGTCGATCTCGACAACATTACCCGAAAATTTGTTAATGATGTTTCCGCTAACGTTCATCACCAGGTCCGTGATGGTTCCGCTGGCTTTGATCAGACTATAAACACCTTTTTGTCCGCACCATGCAAAATTATTTCCGCTGATGTTCAGGTTTTTGCAATTTTCTACTGCAATACTCTCTTCACCGGATTCGAAAAAGTTATTGTTCGAAACAATCACCCAATCAGCCTGGGTTATGATCTTTAAATGATTAACCTTGTTTGCCCGCTGACTCATGGTAGATGGCATAAATATGGTATTATTCTCATACCGCAGCCCATCAATACCATTGCAATAAACAGCCGTGATCAGCGCGTTATTGGCTACATTGCCGGAGAAACTGCAGTCGCTTGTGGTCAGCCAACTCGACGCAGTGGCACGGTCTACATAAAAGCAATAATTCACATCGTTAAAATAATTAGCATCTATAATCTCTATCATGGCATTGTAGTGCGCGCCGCCAGCTCCCTTCTTTACGTAAATGGATTTGTCGCATCCGTTGAACACGTTCCCGGTAATTTTCAGTTTCCGGCAATTCTTAATCTGTATTGCGTTTCCCGACAAGGTGAAGGTACAATCGGATATGATAGAGTTGTATGTTTTCGCGGTGTCATTTCCTACATTTATAGTACCCAGCAAATTGGCTTTGTTGCCGGCAATGTTAATATTAGTCCTGATCATTGCAACAGAGTCGAACTTGTAAGTCCCCTTATTAAAACTGATAGTTTGATAGGGCGCTGCATTATCGAAGCAGGATTGTATAGCGGGTCCGTCATTTGCTACTCCATCTCCTTTGGCCCCGAACCAATTAACAAAAACAGGCCCTGAAAAGATACGCTTCCAGCGGTTCCCGCTCATATCTACTAAAATAGTGCCCGTGTTATCTGAACTTGTATGGTCAACAGTGTCCTTATACCAGTTCCCGGCCCCATAATCAGTTGTTGCAGCTTGTTTATATGCCGAACCGTTAAGCGCCCTAACCTGGGCAATAGTTCCGGTAAATGTTCCGTCTGTACCGGTTTGACTATAGGATACCTGGCTAAATGCCAGAAACAACAAAAAGAATAAAAATCTCATAACAGGTTTATTGGTAAGTTTTAATTGGATTATACTTAACAGACTAAAAAATTACAACGATGGGTGAAAGCATTTGAAATTAAAATGATTGCGTAATGAGTCACCAGCTTTTAATGTGTATTCATCATATTGCATATCCTAATCCAGGTACGCCTGACCATGCGGTTCCGTGCTGATTAGATCAATGAATTTTGTTCAGAAATGATAATTTCAAATTTGAAATCAACGAGTTATTATGGTCAACCTGTAACGGAATACGCTCTTATTGCCCGATTCCCCCCGGAAGTTTTACGCTAATTCTTTTCAAGTTAGAAGTCTGATATTACCGGATGTTCGTTATATGATGTAATTCTTGTAATATGCTTGTAATACAATTACGGCAAGTTGAGCGCTTTTTTTTCATATTTAATTGAGCAAGCGGATCAACTTGGCCAAATCAAATTTCCATGCAAAAAACTATCCTATGGGCATAATCGAGTAGGAAGTAAGGGAGTGAAATTCTCCCTTACCGTCCGCTCACACCACCGTACGTACCGGTCTGGTATACGGCGGTTTGTCAGAATATAGATAACTGGTGTTTAGTTTTCCAAAAGTATCTGTTCTCGAACCCTGTGTATCCTAAGTTATTAAAGTACAGATTGTTAAGCGTGGTTTGCAGTATGGGGCTGTGGGCTACCCGACAGTATCCCTTACTGCTATTTCCCCACTCATAAGCTTTCCTTTTCTTAACGCCCAGCTTTATTAGCCGCTTCACCCTTGCTTTTGGTAGCTTCCATTGTTTCCATTGGCATATCCGTAAACGGGTTCGTACCAGTTCATCCAACATTCGCATCTGCGATTTTGCCGTGGCTATCCAAAAATAATTTATCCAGCCCATGATGACCGTCTCCAATTCTCTTATCTTTTCGGCTATTGGGTTCGGGTGCTTCCGCTCCGTATGCCGGCGAATCTTACCTTGAATCCGTTTTACCGTCAGATTCGATAGCCGTATCTCCCATTTTCCTTTGCTGCGATAGAAAGAGAAGCCTAAAAGCGTGCTTTTCGCCGGGGCGCTGACTTTCGTCTTTGTCCTGTTCACTTTTAGCTTAAGCTCCTTTTCTACGTACCGGATAATACTGCCTTCTACCCTATGAGCTGATTTCCAGTTCTTAAGGTAGATGCTGCAATCGTCGGCGTACCTCACAAAGCTGTGCCCGCGCCGTATAAGTTCTCTGTCCAGTTCATCTAACATAATGTTGGAAAGTAGAGGGCTAAGCGGTGAACCCTGTGGGGTGCCTTCCAATCGGACGCTTGAAACCCCGCCTTCCATAATACCGCTGCGCAGATAGCTGCCGATCAACGCAAGGATGCGTTTATCTTTTACCTTTCTTGATAGCGATCCCATGAGTTTGTCGTGGTTGACACGGTCGAAGAACTTTTCCAAGTCCAACTCTACTATCCTTGTTTTACCTTCATTGAGGTACTCCTGGGCCTGCATGACCGCCTGACGGGCGTTCTTGCCTGGCCTGAAACCGTAACTTGTTTTGGAAAACTCCGGTTCGTATTGCGGACTTAGCCATTGACTGATGGCTTGTTGAAGGAGCCTGTCGATTACGGTTGGTATGCCTAACATCCGGCGACCGCCTGTGGGCTTGGGGATTTCTACTTTCCGTACCGGGCTTGGTTGATAACTGCCCTCTAAAATACTTGTTTTGAGCGGACGCCAGTGCTCGTTCAGGTAGTCGCGAAGTTCATCGGTCTGCATACCGTCAACCCCACCAGCGCCTTTATTGCTCATTACCTGTTTCAGCGCTTTGCTGATGTTCCTGTAATCAAGTATTTCTTCGAGCATACTTCTTTTAAAAAAAAACATTTGTTTCCGGCTTACAGCCGCCTTGTTCGCATGTCGCACCTCAACTCCTCCTGCACTTTACTTTCGGCTTCCGGCCTATCCTCCTGCAGGCAGTTCGCTTATGGGGTTCCGTTGTTAGCGGTGACGACACAGAGCCATCAGCGTCTTGGCCAATTCTAACATGCAGTCCTTCATCCTTTTGTGAGACCTCTCCGCTTTGCGGAGCTCGTTTCGGAACTAATATGACGTTTGCTGACTTCTGCGCTTTACGAACTCGTCGTTACGCAGACCTCCCAGGGTAAGTGTGTCCGCTTTCCGTTCATGTAGCCTCTGCATTTACGTTATAGTATCCTGTACAGTGTCGGGCTTTTGCTTCTTTTGCAGCATCACCCATACTATCCCGCCTGATATGCAGTTTCTGTTCGTAGGCTCGAACTTTTGCCGCTGGCTTCCTTCAGATTTGTGTTCACACACTTTCTCCTTGCCTTAAGCTAAGACTTCCCACTGTAATGCGTCTTCGGGACTTGCACCCTATAGATGACACACGTGCCTGGCACACAAAAAAGCCCATTTACTTATGTAAATGAGCCTTATAAAAGCGGGGCAATGATGGTACAAATTTCGAACAATTTTATAACCGATCTGCAACGGATTGCGCAAATTTAGTCACCTCTATATAAACATTTTTTTACTGACAACCAATACGTTAACACCTTGTTTTCGCTAAATTTTGTCATAAAATAACTACACCCCGAATATCAGAAAATTAGCGCATCTTGAGTAAGCCTAGTTCAAGTTTTGATCCGTTTTCGGTTGTTTAGGATTCCGAAGGTCAACACAAACAGGCCTAACCACTCTATCAGGCCTATTAAAAACTACTTATCGCTAAATCACATGCTTGCGATTATCAATGGGATTATTTTTTATTAAATATTACTTTACAGTTATCACACATTTGAATAACTTTTTGTGTTCTTGGTCTGACCGCCGGTATCAAATTAATATCTCTAACCGCTGCTCCTGGGTGGGGGATACTGCCGAGCGTAGCCGGTTCGGATTATCATAACCATATATAGAATATTGGCTTACCTATTTACAACAAAATTCCGGATGAAATCAACATCCGGGATTTGCATATGCAATACTTTGCAAAGGAGCCACAAGCCAGAGGCTTGCGGCAGCGGAGGAAAATTAAAATATATAAAAAAACCAGGATGAAATAAATCGCCCTGGCTTGTAAATGCAAAAAAGCATGAGCTTAATTAGCTCATGTCTTCAAAGTATGTTACGATGTGGTAATCAAAACTACTTTCTTTTTTGCAATTCCCGGAAGAAATAAATATCCTGGATTTCCAAAGCAATACTCATAAATAAGGGAGACAAACCAGAGAGCTTATAGAAGCAATCACTTATAGTAGCCAATAACTATTTATTTATTAATATTAATTTCTGGAAATGCGTATACAGACAGGTTGTTGATCACATCAAATCGGTATTTTTTCAAATTCTTTAAGAAGATATTGCTTTCATCTTGGTATGAACGATGACTTACTCCCAGCAACAATACTCCTTTGTGCCCTTTCTTATCCGTGTAAGATTTATAACGGTAAGCATTCCACTCAATAATATCTATATGGTCATCGCTTCCTTCGCTTACAATGAAATCGAGAATATACTCTCCGGTTTGCTGATTTTTTACAACCTGGTAGTTACATATTTTATCCGATTGCTTTCGTTCTAAAAGACCCTTCAATTGTGTACCAACAACCTCCTTAACCGTCAATTCAGTGATCAGAAAATCTATTACCAGCATGTCATTATAATGCTCCGCTTTCTGACCATCGGCCACATACTCCTGTTTATAATAAATATTATTGGGGTGTGTACTCCAGGAAAGCGTGTAATTCAGACCGTTAAATTTCATGCCCGTTGGCATGCTATAATAATTTGTGATATTATTGTTGGACTGACCATCTGCTCGGAAATAACATAATCCAAATAGTAAGCAGCTTATAATGTGATATCGATTCATTTTAATTATTAATATTTTTCTAAATAGTCTTTGGAATAGTTTTCGAAATATTCTTTTGGTATTTCGGCTTTTCTATAGTCCATGCCATTTTTTTTTAGGAAATTGACGATCTGCATTTTTTTTTTGTATTCCACGGACCCTATTTCAAAATGCCAAAATCGCATTGCATCGGTAATATATTTCTCCTGACCATCTGAAGTTTTATAAAGTACTTTTTTGAAGTTCGCTCCTTTATTGATTAAATAAAGAACGATCTCAGGGCGGCGGTAAAGACCGGCGGCTGTAACCGCAAAGCCTAAAGGGCTGGATCCATATTCATTAGTAGTATCGACTTTTGCCCCTGCATCAACTAACATTTTCATAAAGTCCAAGTTGCAATTTTCGGAGGCGATCATTAGAGGGGACCGCCTTGTCTTCTTTGAGCCGTCCTGCATTGCATTTGGATCCCCTCCTTCTTCCAGCAATAGTTTCAAGAAGCGCGGATCCGAACCAGAAGCAGGGGCTTCCAACGCTGTCGCCGCCATTAATGGAGAATCCCCATAGCTAAAGTCTTGTAAATTGGGGTTGGCACCCAACTCAAGAAGAGTTTTGACCGAAGGATAGTTCATATTTAATACCGCAAGCATCAGCAATGTTCTGCCAAACCGCGGTTCCCTAAAATCAATCAGATCTTTTTGGGCATGTATTTCCTTTCTTATTTTAATCGTGTCACCGTCTTCGACAGCCTTGGCTAGGTCCCAGGCAGGTGTTTCTTGAAAAAGGCGATAATCCACTCCCAACAATTTACTTTTATCCACCGACGAATCACGACTTGTACATCCTGTGACAAGCAAAATCCCTACTAAAATATATGCAATCATTTTTTTATTCATATTTCCAATAATGCATAAAATTGTCTATAAAATTCTGAATGCTGTGACCATTATAATAGCCGCTCAATGTTACAGGCGTAAAATACGTTCTCTTTCCCTGAGCCTGCCTCAATAAGGGTTGAACGAATTGAAGGTAGTTAAGCGGATCAGTCCACATGATGAATGCATTGACATGAGATTTCCAATCAAATTTTAATGCTTGGCGCCCACCAAACTTTAATATTGTAGCGAGTGACAACCCAGCGGCATTATAGGTTGTTGCATGCAGACCTGTTACCATCGCATTAAGTGCTGCCATTCCGCCTCCAAGAGAATGCCCGGTAAAACTCAACTTATTCCCCAGCTTTTTTTGCAATGCCAGTGCATTATCGACTGATTCTTTATATTGTTTGGACATAGCAATCTCCTGCGCTCCATTGTTGGACCAATCTTTCCAGCTCGTCATGTCTGTACCGGCTGTGGCATAAACATATTTGCCGTCTAAATCCTTATATAACGTCGATTTAAAACCCGTATTTTCGTCTTCGAATTTCATATCGGGAAATTCCTCATTTGCGACAAAGAAAGTGCCGAATCCCGATACTCCTATTTTACTTGAACTATAAACGTCTCTTGAAAGCAATGCATTATTATAAAAGCTATGATCTTCGCGAGGGTCTGCTTCATTTGTGCTAAAGCCAAACTGATCATCCAGCCATTGGCTTCTGCTATTCTGCGATTCCCGCATTCTTGCCCAATCAATCAATCCTTGAGCACCTTCAACAGCCATCCCATCAGGATCAATATTTCTGACAGGGTTATTTGCTGCATAGTTATAAGGTGACCATCTCCTCCCTTTCTCAGCCAACGGATCTACGCTTCCCCACCTTCCAATCACCGGGTCGTAAAACCTGGCACCATAGTCATATTGGCTTGTCAAATCCGTTTGGACTTCCTTTCCATTATAAAGATAACGGTTATTGTTTGAAAGATCATACCCCCCTGTATTTCTTAGACCAAAGGAGTAATATTCATCCTCCTGTATTCTCCTGGCAGCTCCAGTGCTAGGATTCTTATCAAATGATAACCTTACATTCCCCAGGTGGTCCGTCAAATTGTATTCGTAACTCCATGTGGTTCCGTTGGGTACCGCACGCCCTTCTTCTGTTTGAATAAACTGGATTGTACCGTTGGCTGCTGTACTGCCTTGGTAAACTATGCCGTTAATATAGGTCCAGTAACCATTACTACTCCGGTTGCCGATCTTAGTACCAGTAGCATCATATACATAGCTTGTCAACTGCGCGCCGCTTTGAGTAACCGTTTGCGGCAGATTAAACAGGTTATAGCTTATTTGTTTGGTTTCACCGTCGCTCGTGGCATTACCATTCGCATCATAGCTATAGCTCCTAAAGGTATTTCCGGCGTTTTTAACAATCTGCAATTGGTTACTTTTGTCGCTATTGTAATAGTTATAGGCAAGAGAGGCGGGCAAATTCCCTGTACGGATAAGGGTTTTGATGTTCCCCATTATGTCATAAGTCACCTGTTCTCCTAATGTGCTACTGCCAGTAGTAGTAGCATTGGTTAATCTGTTCAACTGATCATAACTATAATTAAAGGCGACATTTGCGGCACCAGTTTTGGTATAAACCATTTCAGCAATATTGCCGTTGTAAAATTTACTGTAGGTATTATCCGTGGGCTGATTATAGTATAAATCGAAATTAAAGAGATTACCGTCAGTTTTTGCAGATCGAAGCCAACCTCGTTCATTATAATTGTAGCTGACAGACTGCAAAAATGAACTTCCATTATTTTCACTGTGCAGACGTTTTGCTTTTAACTGCCCAACCTCGTTATAGGCATTTTGGCTCAACACAATATTTGCACCATCATTTATCTGCTCCTTAGTTTGGGTTTTACGGCCCACGTGATCGTACGCATAATTGTTTACTACCGTTATTCCTTTCACTTTATCTGTGTTGTTTGCATTTTTAGTATAATGCTCCCGCTTGCTATCCGTCACCTCATTAGTTATGTCATTATAGGTACTACTTAGCTCATCATAATTATAAGCACTTTGTACACCGCCGAAATAATGCTGCTGGAAAGCTTTGACTACCCGGCCTTTATTATCATAGTACTGTACTTTCCAAAGCATGTCCGTACTGCCTAATATATTGGTTAGTGAACCGGTAGGCAATCCCTTCGTCTTGTTACTGCCAGAGCTGTAAGGGTATGGGTTTGTTCCCGCAAATCCATACGTATCATAATAACTAACGGATAATACCTGGCTAATGGAGGCCGGAAAACAGGTATTACTATAGCCGTAATTGGAGGCGCTTCCGGTGTATGTTTCCGCAATGCTGAATGCTGCATTTTCAGCCTGGCCTTTTACATCAGCATAATAATTCTGATTGGCAGTCGCTCCATATTTATAAATTCCGGTTGTTACAATGCGCCCCTGAGCATCATATCGGGTTACAGTCCATTCCTGGGGAGCTTTACCACGCTGTACTGAATCCTGGGTGGCAACTAGCTGATCTTGTTTATTATATACTATAAACTCCCAGCCCTTGCCCGGTTTCCTCTTTTTGATAAGACGGTTACGTTCATCATAACGGTATTGGTAGCACAAATTGTCCAGCGTCGTTTGATCAGGGGTGATATTGTCTGCCTGACTCAAAGGTGGCAGCACAAAGGCCAGATTACCCAAATCGTCATAAACGTAATAGGTAGATAGCTGCTGTAAGGTCCCTCCTGTAAAATTATATGTGCGTTTAAGTACGGTATGGCCTTCAATATCTCTGTATTCCTCGATAGTTCCTCCGCGTCCGCTTTTCCAATTCTCATCCTTGTTAATTGTTACGAATAACTGCCCTGATTGGTAATAATTGCCCCCGGCAAGTGTCCGGCTTTGATCGTTGTTGACCATGGCGCTATATAATACCGCCGACATGCTTGTAGCCGTATCAGTACCACTGAAAGCATTATTATTGTTGTAAGTGTAAACCGCTTTCAAAGTATGCCCCGCGCCTGGCTGCCAATCATGGCCGGGTGCGCCTTTTTCGATAATACGATTAAATGGTGATTGTTCAAAATTAAATACACTGTTAGGTACAGGATTATAAACAATAGCATTACCCTGTTGAGCTCCTGACGCTGCTGAACTGCCCGCAGGATAATAAAAATTTCCTAATTCTGAACTGATAGCTGCTGTCTTGTAGCTACCATCAGCCGTCGGCGACGCATAAGGCAAATATTTTATAGCTTCCCTCCCATAGGCGTCATAAGCAAAAGGTTGGACTATATCTTTATCTAAAGGCGAGCCTTTTAGTTGAATAGTTTGCGATGGCCTGCCCAGCCCGTCAAAATATTGAATGGTTTGCATCAGATCGCAGGTAGTGCGATTGGCAAAATCACCTGTATTAATACCTGTTCCGGCATTAATAAATCCTCCATTACGGGGCACTGAGGTTATGATGTAGTTTTGACCGGTACTTGGCGCAATATTTTGAGGCACACAATCGGGGTTCACAATATACAGGTTCAAGCTACTGCCAGCCGCTGCCGTAAAGCTGAAGGTTGGGTTCAATATAATGCTGCTGTTACTATAATAAGAACCCGCGACAGGTGTTCCAGTCATAGGCGCTGTTACATATGTTTGCGCCTTAAGTGATAAAACTGATAGCGCGAGGCCAAAAGCGAATATCACCCTTTTTAAGGCTCTTTTATATCGTATCATTATTAAAGTTTTAAAAGTGATAGGTTGATCATAGATTCCTTTTCTTGCAATCAATACGTTTTTCATTATTGACTTTACTGCTATTTTAATGGGGGTAGTTGTTATACAGCATCAGGTTGTATGACTGCCCGGAGACGAGATTAATCGTGTCTGCTGTATTTAAAAAAATTGTAGGTGTTCCGCTCCCGTTATCAAAACGGTATGTCAAAACGGCTCCCGGAAAGTTGCTTTCCTGCCTTAAACTTACCTGGTATTGCCCCGCTTGAACGGTAAATGTTATAGTATGGGTAGCGTTATTATTGCTGTCTCGGGGGAATGTTTTGCTAAAGACAACCGACCCGTTTTGTATTAAGTCAAGGTGTACATAACCCGGATCCGGCAGATCAGACGGAGACCAGTTTGTCATAGATATATTCGCTAAATTAGCAGGTGAAACAGAAACACTTAAGGAATCCAGTACGCTGCCTCCACGGGCGAGGTTATTTGCTCCGAAGGCATCATATGTTGTGTATTTCCCCCCCGGCGATATTAAATTGTAGAGTTTATTAGTGGTAAGCGAAGCTGCTGTGCCATCATATAAGGTGCCGTAGTAGGTTTCCATCATAGGATAATTGGCGTACAATGCGGTACTGGCCCATGATGAGGATGAGTTAAGCATTTTATAATCTAGTTTTCTTATGATATTATTGCTTTGATCCCGGACGAGCCTTAAACGACCAAATGGATCGTACTCATAGTAACTGATTACCCCGGCAGGGTCGGTCTGGCTTGATATACCTGTCAGGGGTTTATGAGTAAAGGAGTTTATGAGCGTATTGGGCAAGCTTGTTCTAAGCGAATTCATAGTATTCCTCAATTGGGTTTCATCGGTAGTACTTAACAGGGTGCTTATGCTAACACTGGTAGCATTTACAGCGTTAACGACATTGGCATAAGTGGTTCCTTTAACTTCAGCAATCGGATATTTACTACTATAACCCCATAAATAAGATATCGGTTGCTTATCTATACCTGTAACTTGTAAGATATTAGCGTACAGATCATATTTGTCATAAGTGGCCACGGTATACAATGCATTGCCCCCTTCAGACTTTTCTGTGATAAGCGGCCCTATAAAGGTCGGCCCCGACGGGATGGCTATTGAACCATAATTTGTTTTGGTCCGCGATATCTCTTTGTTTAAGGTCGTATTGGATAAAATTTCTTCTATTGGCAGACTAATCATATTATTTGTCGTCATCTGAACGTATACCGGATCAACAAAATCGTAAGCATATTTGATCGATTTGGATAACTGCTGGCCTTTGCTATTGGTAGTTACGATCCCCGATGGCTGCATATGCCCGTTCCCATCGTAGCTATATTGAGTAACCACAGAAGTACTATCCGAGTTTCTATACCACTTTTCCGTTTCTGTAGACAGCAGGAGTCTGCCAACTTGTATTCCGTACTGGCCGGTTATAAATTCGCTGTTCGAATAATAGTTAGTATATCCGCTGTGATAAAAATCACTAGGAGTTCCCTGATAATTCCCTCCCAAAACCTGGTAAATTACATTAAAATAAGAGTAAGCAACCCTGATCTGATCACGGCTATATTTTGTAAATGTATATTCTTTGCTATGCAGCGGAAGGTACTTTCCATTTTCATATTTATAATCTTTTATATACTTTAATTCACCCATTAACCCGTCGGTTTGCAGCACATCGATATTGGTACCTATAACTTTACTTTGGGGGCCATAGGTATAAGGCGAAAAAGCATCCGGTTTATAAAAAACAGATACCTTTTTACCTGTTTTTATACCCAGGTCGCTATTGTATTCTGTTACTTTAGTATAATATATGGGGGCTCCTGTTGAATAAGTATTGTCTAAAGAAGATGCGGGAAGATAAGTGGTTTTCTTTTCCGAAAATCGCAAGGTCATACAATCGATACTAGTGCAATCTATGGGTACCGGCGCAAAATCCTGTCCCAAATTTGCAGAACCAGGACCTGAGAGGTAAGAGATTGTCTGGCTGTATGAATATGGATCATATTCAAATTTTGAATCAATAAAGTTCCGGCTCGGTAAGTTTAACAGTAGGCCAATGCCGTCTTCATAATCACCATAAGTATAATATTTTTGACTAACAGGTAAATCAGACTTCCCGTCGTAGTAATTTATTGACCTGACACGAAGGCCACCTCCCATCCTAACCACCTGAGCGGGCGTTGTTAACTGTTTATATTTATTGGATTCAAAATCAAAATCGACAAAACCACCGGTTGGATAAACTATCCGTTTTAATATCCCGTGCTGCGCTCCTGAAAGCGACGGCTTCTCAGTATTTGTAATGTTACCTATTTTAAACGTTACGTTATCTACAGAATTAGTACAGCCCCCATAAATATCTTTTTGAAACCTTTGTACAATTTGCTGGTTCGGAACAGTTGTTGCAGCGCCGGGTAGCCAGATCGTGTGGTCGCAGGAGTTACAGAAATTTGCAGGATCCGCTGCTGCGGAATTATCGATAGTGTAATCATTAGGATATCCCCAGGCATCCTTACCCGATAAGTGATTACCGAAACAGTATTTATCTTTATATTGTAAGTTATAACGTTCAAAAATAGCCCCGTTGCTTTTTACCTGAATAGAATCCAGATAGTAAGTGCCGGTAAAACTATCACCGTTCACAGTTCTTGCTCCGTTAATGCTAACCGGCAAAGCGTTTGACTGAAAAAAAGAGAAAGATCTTATTTCCGAATTTCCATCGTTTATGCTAATTGAATATAGTTGATCAGCACCTGAAAAAGTAACATTGCCACCCCTGAATGAGATTGCGGATAGCGCCAGGCCTGCGGCGGTTGAAGTTGAAGCTATATTACCCTGATTAACAGTAAATGTTCTATCCAGCACCTGGTTTTGGGCGTCCAGGTCGGGCAAATGAAATAACGCTTGCACAGGCCGGTATCCAAAATACTCGGTATACCTGGGAGATGACAGCCGATAAGATGGGTATTGTGTAGTTAAAGCTTCATAAGTTGCTATCGAAGGGCTTACCTGACCAGCGCGAATATATTGTGTATCAAATCCATTACCTCTCAAAGAACAAGGGTTTTCATTGTTGATATACTCTATCCGGTCCTGGGCGATAACATTCCTCAATGCCGACTTACTTTGGTAGGTAAATGAAATAACCTCCGTATTAGTAGGGTTTGCGATCTGGGTACATTTCCAGGCGGTAACATTATTATCAGCAGCAGTTGAATATTCCCTCGCCGCTGAACCGCCAAAAGTATAGCTTGTTCCGTCTGTATCAATAATAATAAAACCGCCGTTGGTACTGTCATAGCTTATTTTTAAATTGTCGAAAGGTACCGGCACTATCGTATATCCGCTTCCAGATTGATCTTTTTGAAAATAAAACGATCCTGACTTGTTGAGTAATCTGTAATTAAACTTATCAGGCATACCATCTACAAGACCAGCGGCTAAGTCGTAGGCGCTACGACTGCCATCATTTAAAGGATAAGCGATTGAAGGATCACCTGCATAATTGGGACTTGGCCCAATTTTCATTTTTGTATTGGCTATATAACCAACGCCACCGGTTGATGTACCCAGAATGTCATCAAGTCCATTTATGGCCCTTGTAATTTGCAGATCGCAGCTTAGGGACCAGCCCAAACCAACGTTTGTAGAGCGTTCATTGATTTTAAAACCTCCGGAGTGATAGTTCAGTGTTATTGGCAATGTTAAACCGCCACTTTCTATTTTATAAAGCGGAATAGAAATATCTGGAATACCCGTGTTTAAATTAACAGGATAGTTAACCATTTTCGCTAATGCGGATGCTTCAGGAGATACCGGCGTGACTTTGGGATTTTGTGCAGAAGCTCGATAACCGGCAAACAGCATTGCAAGGATCAAATAACTTTTTTTCATGATAAGGAATCGACTATCGTTTTTTTAATAATTGCATTTGCTTTTTTAATTCACCAAGCTGTTCTCTTAGCTCTTTATCCTGTTTATCTTTCTCGATCAGGTACAAAGTCAGCTCTTCGACTTTCTTGAGCAGCAGCCGGTTCATCTCCCCCAGGTTTTGCCCGTTTTGGGCGATTTCCTCAGCTGATGGTATTCCCGGCAGGTGCTGGTTTTGGTCGACATAGTTCTTTAGTTCACTTAACGGCGGTAGTTCATAGTCTTTTTTGAACACGTAATCCGGCCAGCCCGTTGTCTGCACAGATACCGCTTTTGCATAGACAGCTCCGTTGTTGGCAACCTTAAATGCAATCGCACTCTTAATCTGGAGATCGGTGAGTGTTCTTGAGCCAGTTCCGGTTGATACGAGCGGTACTAAATAAATATTCCCTGAAATATCTGTATAGATTACTCCACCGCCATTATGTGACCCGTCCCCTTCAATTGTCCAGTTTGCGGATCCTGCAGTTCCTATTCTCGCAGCATTGAAGCCAATGTACGAGGTACCATAATTTAGGTCACCCTGTGGAGCACTACCAGCAGAAAATTTATAAGGGCCACTATTAACCTGGAATACAGAAACGGGGGCTGTCGAAGTGCCAATCGCAACTGAATTCGTGGTCGTTGTTACCGTACCATTGGTAGTCCATTGGGCATGGGCTACGATTGATGTAGCGAATAAAAATGATAGTGATAATAAAGTTTTTTTCATTTTCTGTGTGTTTTATATTTTGAGTTGCTTTTTTCAAGCTGCGCGATTCGTTTCTGCATGTTTTCCAAGACCTTGTCCTTTTCCTCGTCCTGCTGATCTTTTTCGATCAGGTAGAGGGTCAGTTCTTCCACTTTCTTCATTAACAGCTTGTTCATCTCACTCACATCAAGCCCATTCTTAACCATTTCCTGTTCTGAAGGAATCTCTGGTAAATGGTGGTTTTGGTCGATGTAGCTTTTCACGCTGCTTAATGATGGCAGCTGATAATCCTTCTTAAACACGTAATCCGCCCAGCCATTCAAGTCAACCTTTACAGACTTTGCATGAATAGTTCCGTTCACATCCAGTTTATTTTGTGGATGAGTTATGCCAATACCCACATTCCCATTATATAAAATTCTCATCTTTTCAGTATTGTCGTTAGTATTGAAAGAAATGCTTCCTCCAATCATACCTACACCTCTCAAAAAGTTAATAGAGCTGTTCGTCGATCCGTAAAAGCTGTGCTCAATCGCAAAGCTTTTCACATCCGTCAAATCGGTGATCGTTCCGCCCGGCTGCGTGTTATAGCCTACGGTACCGAGATACGTACCTCCGCCTGTAGTATTACCCTCCGACAGCCGTGCCCAAACGGCGCTTACATCGCCGGGGTTCAATGGTTTGCCGACGTCTAAAAGGGTTTTAGGGCTTGTCGTTCCAATCCCCACATTGCCCGTATTATTGTTGTAAATAGTGGTGCCGCTTGTTGTCCATTGTGCAAAAAGATAGTTTGATATAAAAATGAACAGGATTGTGATTAAGGTTAATCTTTTCATGAGGGTTATTTAAATGTTGTTGGCCGGGGTAATGATTTTCTATGTTTTGAAAATGTTTTCGTCTTACCCCCTGATACTTTGTTGTTATTATTATTTACTTGTAACCATCCCTTAAAGAGGTCTGTTATGCTCATCATGCTTATTGGGGATAATAGGCATATGCCGTTATTGGGGCATACACCGGATAAGAGCAAACACCATCGATCTTCGCAAAAACTACCTACAGCTCATGGCTGTTTCTTCCGGCACATCAAGCCAGGAGGGATAATTTGAAACACGGTAGTTAAAGATATTTGGAGAATTCGCCGCCGGAAAAACGATCAGGAGTAAAATAAGAATCAGAAGTTTTTTTCATATACTTTGTGATAAAGGTTTAAGGTTTATTGTTATTACTTACTGCCTGGCTGCCATTTAAAATCAGATGCAGTAGCATTTTTATTATTCAATGTTAATTATTAAAATGTTAAAACAACAATTATATTTGAAAATATAGCTATGGGCAATATTTTTAAATATCAATCAAAATCATAAACGAAAAGTGAGAGAAAATTAATCAGGAAGTTATTTTCAATATGCGACTTTATATACTGCGTGAGTATAACATTCTTAGCTGTTATGCCAATTCTGCTTTGGTTTCACACATGTTTAGATGCTAATTATTTTGGCCTGCTACCGGCACGGATAAATTTTACTCAAATAAGGCATCAATAAAAGAGAAATCAATTTTATTTGTGAATAGTTGATACAGCGTATTTGAAGATGCATCAGGAATCATATGAAGATTTTTCAATTTTCTTTATCATTGTATTCTACCAAAGCAAACGCCTTTATGCTTTATTTTTATGTAAGATCAGTTAACGGAATTTGCAAGACTTTGAAAAATTAACATGTCAGATTTAGATGTCAATACTATTTACCTGAATAAATCATTAGCTGATTTGCCCGGTGAAGTTTGGAAAGATGTACCTCGTTTTGAAGGCTCTTACCAGGCTTCCACACTTGGGAGGGTAAAATCGCTGGACCGGACGATCAGGCATCCCCGGCTTTATACGCAATTTGTAAAAGGCCGTATTTTAAGTCAATCCATTCATAAAAATAATAACCTGGTGACGGGTGAACCCATGATCGATCTACGGGTAACACTTACTATCGAAAACAGGGCATATTATTTCAATACCCGGAGACTCATTTATCTAACCTTTCTTGACCCGCACCTGGATTACAGGAAAAATGGCTTATATGTGATTAATGTAGATAATAACGGATACAACAATAGCCCGGACAATCTAAAGCTCGTAACCAAAAGTGAAAAGCAAAAGCGGGCCGTGCTAAGGGACCGCGTACTCCCTTATCTTAAAACAGCTGACCGGTCTGGCTGGAAAAAGAACTATTCAACCAGCAAGCCGGTTGCACAATATGATCTGGAAGGAAACCTAATCAAAAAATTTCCAAGCATTAAGGAAGCATCCAGGCAGGTAAATTTGGGAGATAAAGCCATTATCCAGGTAGCTAAAGGAATGTATAAACAATGGAACGGTTTTGTTTGGAAATATCTATGAAAATGAAATCTTCCCAAAAAACATGCGGTAAGGTCAATGTGGGGTTCCTAAGTCAGCTAAAGCGATATATCTTAGGCCTGAAATAGTTTATGCTTTTTTGATTGTATTACTTGGTCAAAATCTTTTTGGTTACAAATTCATTAAAAAAGAAATCTCTATATATATTTCCAATTGGGATTTCATTTTTTCCAATATACACTGTATTGTTGTCCACTGAATCTATATTATTGACATTGATGATGTAAGATTTGCTAACTCTGACAAAGAAACTTTTTGGAATTAAATCATGAATAGTTTTGATGTTCATCAGCGTAATCACTTTTTGATTTTCTAAATAAATAACCACATAATCTTTTAACCCCTCGATAAAAAGGATGTCACTAAAATGTACTTTATGAATTCTTCTTTCTGCCCTTACGAAAATATAATCATCACTTATGTTTTCTATATTACTGTTTATATAATCCGTATGGAATAATTTGCAATAGGTTTGTGCTTTTTCAACTGCTTTTTGGAAGCGTTCTAATTTTATAGGCTTGATTAAATAATCAATGGCGTCGACCTCATAACTCTCAGAAGCAAATTCATGAAAAGCTGTCGTAAACACCACTAAAGTTTTTTTAGGAATACTTCTGGCAAATTCAATTCCATTTACTCCCGGCATTTGGATATCAAGAAATACTAAATCAACAGCATTTTTTGTCAGAAAATCTCTTGTAGCATCGGCTCCGTTAAATGAAGCTATAGCTTCAAGATTATCTGTCTGATAAACCATCTTTTCGATTGCTTTTCTTGCCAATGGCTCATCATCTACTATTATGCAGTTCATATTATAATTTTAAAGTTAAGGTAACGCAATATGTTTCTGAATTGTCTTCTATTTTCAAATCATGTGAAAAAGGGAACAGGAGTTCTAATCTTCTTTTAATATTGTCCAGACCTAATCCTCCGGATTTATTAACTGCTTTTACAGCGGGTTTTGAGTTTATGCATTTGAAAAAAACCTCAGTCGGGCGAACATCGAAAAATAAATTAACATAGGATGATTTCGTTGAGTCATTATTGTGTTTAACAGCATTTTCAACAAATGAAATAAATAATAAAGGCGACACCTGAACACCGCTCAGTTCACCTTCTTTAGATATTAAAAAGTTAAAGTTGTCACGTCTGACTTTTTCCAGGTTCAGAAAATCTTCTAAAAAATGGATCTCTGCTGTTAATAAAACCTTATCTCTTGAGCTGTCATAAAGCTGATAGCGCAACAGGTCACTTAATTTCATCAAAACCTGTGAAGCTTTTTTAGGATCATCTTCAATTAAAACATTGGCATTATTGAGCATATTAAAAAGGAAATGCGGATTGATCTGGTTCTTGAGCTGTTCCAGTTCAGCATTAGTTTTTGCCAGTTCCAGTTCATAGATCAGTTGAGCATCAGAGATCCACTGCTGGAATATTTTAACTGCTGCCGATGCAACAATAAGCATCATGATCATAAAGGAAAAGGTAAAAAAATTAATACTGTCATCCTGGTAAGGCAGTGAATCAGCCTTAAAATAATAAGCAAAAAACTCATGAATGTAGAACGAAAGGATAATGCCTAAAAGCACAGAAAGACCATAACTCAGGTATCTTTTTTTGAATAAAAGTTTAGGCACAAAAAAATACATATTGCTGTAGGCCAACAAAATTATCTGGAAAAAAATAACCAGCCGATTGTAGCTTTCGAAAGGTTCTACATAGTCTGCCGGGCTGTAATACAAAACAACGATACAAAATGCAAGTACAAACAAATGACGTTGAAATCGATATTTTTCTGAAATGATCAACTGAAGCATCCAATTGGTATCCATAGTTTTATTATGTAAAGGTTTACCCATAAGCTTAAAATTTAGAGCAAATGAAGCGATACGTCAGAAATAAAAAAAATTACTATACAAAAGCCCATTAATTATATACCAAAATAAGATTTAAAGATGATATACCTTTTTTAAGGTTTGAATAAGAACATATCAACTGATCATCTGCTTAGCAGGCAAGTTTCGCTGGGAGGAGAGTTCTGAGTTTAAGCGAAATATTTGCCAAATGCATGTGCGCATCATCCGTTTTGTCTGGATATACCTCGCGGGGCGTTTCCCAAACCGCTAAAGTTGCTGCAAAACTACATGCGGTATTGGATTACGATGTTAGTCTTCCCGTATTGCTTCTTTCGTTGAAGTCTTAGTGCGCATTTATTTTACTATATGTGAAAGCTTCTTTAATATATAAAGAAACGCGTTTCGTATATATTAAATATGCGAGGTCTGCAAAAATTTAGTTTAGCCGAAAATCATAACATTTAACTCTAAACATTAATAAATGAAAAGCGGAATACTATCCTTGCTAATACTCTTTTTTGCCTTTGCAGGCCATGCCTATGCGCAGGAAAAAGTTACCCTTAGGGGCACAATATCTAATAAGTCCAATACCGAAACACTAATTGGCGCAACCATTTACATTCTGGAAGCGAAAGTCGGCGTCACTACCAATTCTTACGGATTTTATACCACAACAGTGCCAAAAGGGACTTACACCGTTATCATAAGCCACATGGGTTTTGATAATATAGAAGAAACTATCAGGCTGGCCGAAAACACAAAGAGGAACTTTGGAATGATAGAAAGTACTAAGACATTGGGTGAAGTTGTAATTAAATCCAATACAGCACAAGCAAGCATCCGAAAACCTGAAATGAGCACCAATAAACTATCTATTGCCACGATAAAAAAGATGCCGGCCGTTTTGGGTGAAGTAGATGTCCTAAAATCGATCTTACAACTCCCGGGGGTTACCAATGCTCAGGAAGGTGCGTCGGGATTTAATGTCAGGGGAGGTTCTGTTGATGGAAATTTGGTACTGCTTGATGAAGCTGTTGTATACAATACCTCGCATTTATTCGGATTCTTTTCTGTTTTCAACGCCGATGTAATCAAAGATCTAAAACTTTACAAAGGAGGAATTCCCGCTAATTTTGGAGGACGTATATCATCAGTACTGGATATTTATCAAAAAGAAGGGAATAACAAGGAGTATCACGTTAACGCGGGGATTGGATTAGTCTCAAGCCGATTGCTTGTTGAAGGTCCTATCGTTAAAGATAAAAGTTCTTTCGTGGTTGCGGGAAGGGGATCATACGCACATCTTTTTTTGAAAATGGCGAATGAACCAAATTCAGCCTATTTCTACGACTTGAACACCAAGTTCAATTACAAATTCAACGATAAAAACAATGTTTTTGTATCAGGATATTTTGGCAACGACAACCTGAATTTCAATAACAGTTTTATAAACACTTATGGTAACAAACTTTTTAACCTCAGGTGGAACCATATATTCTCAGATAAGATCTTTTCTAATACATCAGCCATTTATAGTGATTATGATTATCAGATCAAAGTAAAATCCGCCGGTCTTGACTGGAAAGCAGAGGTTAAAAATTACAATTTCAAATATGATTTCAAACATTATGTTTCAAATAACCTGACCTTAAATTATGGTGTAAATACAATTTACTACAATTTTAATCCGGGAACGATCAGGCCGTTCGGAATGATTTCAAGTGTAAATCCGGACCAGTTGGCCAAAAAATATGCTTTTGAAAATGCCGCCTACATCAGCGCTGAACAAAACCTTTCTGACAAATTATCACTGAATTACGGACTTCGCTACAGTAATTTTCAAAGATTAGGCGCGCAGGAAGTGTACACCTATGCTAATCATCAACCGGTTGTGTACAATAAGGAGCTTCATATTTATGAAGAGGCTACCTCCACAGGAACAATATACTATGCGAAAAATAAAAAGATTGCCAGTTTTGATAATCTGGAACCAAGACTTGCCATTGCTTATTCGCTAAACAATGCCCAATCTATCAAGGCCAGTTACAATAGAATGAGCCAATATGTTCATCTGATTTCTAATACTGCTTCTGCAAGTCCGCTTGATATATGGGCGCCTTCTGATCAATACCTTAAACCGGAAATTTTAGACCAGGTAGCACTGGGGTACTTTCACAATTTTAAAGACGGTAAATATTCCTTGGAAACTGAAACCTTCTATAAAAAAGTAAAAAACAAGGCAGATTATATTGACGGCGCAGATTTATTAGGAATCGATGCTGTAGAAAGCGTGCTTTTAAACGGAGAAGGAAGAGCGTACGGTCTGGAAATGATGTTGAAAAAAAATACAGGGAGGCTGACGGGCTGGATATCCTATACGCTTTCTAAAGCGCAACAAAGAACGCCAGGCAGAAATGGAGATGAACCCGGTATAAATAACGGGCAATGGTACCGGGCAAATTATGACAAACTGCATAATTTATCAGTTACGGGTGCTTATGCTGTAAGTCCGAAATGGTCTTTTGGGGCTATTTTAACCTTCCAGAGCGGCAAAGCAGCAACCTTTCCTGATGGAAAATACCAATATCAGGGCGTTAATGTGGCGAGTTACGGCGAAAGAAATGGAAATTCTTTAGCTGCGTACCACCGTTTAGATGTATCCGCAACTTATACGCCTAAACCTAACAAGAAAAAAGGATGGCAGGGTGAATGGAATTTCAGCATCTACAATCTTTATAACAGGAACAATGCAGCATCGTACGCTTTCAGACAGAATGAAGATACGGGAACAAGCGAGACAAGAAGAGTATCCATTTTTGGTATTGTTCCGAGCGTAACCTATAACGTAAAATTTTAAAAGCAACTCACCTATTTATAAAAAGATAAAAAATGAAACTACTACAAAAAATTATAATTCTAACTGTTGGATTATCCTTTGGACTGTTTGTGACAGGATGCGAGAAAGCTATTAATGTGCCTCTTAAAACAGCACCACCAAGATTGGTTATAGATGCGTCTATTGATTGGGTTAAAAATACAGCAGGCAATGAACAAAAGATCGTATTGTCGACAACAACAGGTTATTACAGCTCCGATTTTCCAAGCGTTTCAGGAGCAGTAATTACGGTAACAAACGCGTCTAACACGGTTTTTAATTTTGTAGAAACTCCCGGAACGGGGCAATATGTTTGTCATAATTTCCTACCTGTTATCGGCCAGACTTACAACTTAAAAATTGTAATAAACGGCGAAACCTATACGGCATCAGAAACATTTACCCCTGTTCCAAAAATTGAAGATAATATTGATCAGAAGGACAAAGGGGGTGAAATGGGTGATGAAATCGAAGTAACATTTTACTATAAGGATGATGCAAGTCAGGCAAATTCTTATCTAAACAGTATTACCCAGCCGCACTCGCCGTTCCCCGAACTTGAAGTTGAAGATGATGAACACACGAATGGTAATTTAATGCAGGAGTCCTTTTCGCATGAAAAGTTAAAACCTGGGGACCAGGTAGACTTTAAACTGTACGGAATTTCAAAAAGCTATTACAATTACATGTTCAAATTAATATTGGCTACCGGCAATGATGGCAACCCTTTCCCTACAACACCAAGTGCAGTCCGGGGTAATATTATCAATCAGACCAATGACAACAATTACGCTTTTGGCTATTTCAGGCTGGCAGAAGTAGCTACTAAAAGCTATACGATTAAGTAATTAAGTTTTGTGCGTGGAATAAAAAACAAAAACCATTCGCTGTATTAAAAGTCTGATTACCTCATATTGTGGTGCAATTTAAGCGATGCCATAAAGCATATAGACAAATATTTTTGTGCGTAATTCATTCTATATACCTAAAGGCAAATATTGCCAGGAAAAGAGAAATTATCGGTTCGATCTTCCGTGAAAAATTGTGTTTTGACGGCATGCAACATCGAACCGGAAAGCTAACCGATGCAGCCGCCCCCATATACCTGATTAACAACAATTAAATAGTAAAAAAATGGGGCAAAATCATTTTTTAATGACTTGCCCCATAAAGGGTAAGCAATGGGGCTCGAACCCACGACCCCCAGAACCACAATCTGGTGCTCTAACCAACTGAGCTATGCCTACCATTTGTTTCGGGTGTGCAAAAATAGGAATCTCCCGGCTATTTGCAAACTCTTTTTTAAAATTACATTAAACTTACCTATTCAGTTTAGAACGATTATGATTAATCGGTAGTTTTGTAATTATGGCTGAGCAATTAATTGAACTGAATGTAACCGGCATGCATTGTAATAATTGTGCCATGTCTGTCCATAAATTTCTCGAAAAAAAGGGCTTACATAATATCCTGGTTGATTTCGCGAGCGAAGAAGTAAAATTTTCAACCAATGACGAATGCAGGCTCCCCGAAGTAATCAAAGGCATAGAAAATTTAGGATTTAAAGTTGTTGATGACATCAATACCCACTCGGTGCCGTTTTATGAACGGGTAGAAAACAAATTTATCTTCTGCGCCATCTTTACCGCTCCGCTTTTACTGCACATGGTGATGCCCTGGCATTTTCTTCATCAACCCATAGTTCAGTTGCTATTATGTCTGCCGGTTTTTATTGTTGGTTGTTTACATTTTGGTAAAAGTGCCATCAGCTCGCTTAAAGGTGGCGTCCCTAATATGGATGTGCTTATTTTTGTTGGCTCAACCTCGGCATTTATATATAGCCTTATTGGCACCGTCCAAAACCTTGGTCCCCAGTACCAATTTTATGAAACCTGTGCTACAATAATTACCCTGGTACTTCTTGGCAATGTGTTTGAAAAGCGTTCGGTAGGTCAAACCACCTCGGCAGTAAAAGATCTGATCAAATTTCAGGAGGTGAATGCTAATCGCATGGTAAATGGCAGTATCGAAATAATTAATGCCAAAGATGTTCGCCCCGGCGATACGCTGTTGGTTAACCAGGGTGATAAAATACCTGTTGACGGCGAAATCCTTTCTGGCCAGGGCTCTGTTGACGAGGCTATGCTTACTGGCGAGAGTATCCCGGTTGAAAAGCAGAAATATGATAAAGTTATTGGCGGCACTATACTAATTAACGGTAATTTCCACATGCTGGCAACCCGTGTTGGGTCAAATACCATCCTCTCCCAGATCATCGACCTCATGAAGAAAGCCCAGGCAGCTAAACCTCCAGTTCAAAAACTTGGCGATAAGGTTGCAGCTGTATTTGTACCGGCGGTAATACTGATAGCATTGGTCACCTTTATTCTCACTTATTTTGTCGGTAACGCCGGTTTTCAACATGCTATGATGAATGCCATTGCAGTACTGGTAATATCCTGTCCGTGCGCTATGGGCTTAGCCACACCTACTGCTGTTATGGTTGGTTTGGGCAGGGCAGCCAGGAACGGCATCCTGGTAAAAGGCGGAGATACGATTGAAGCCGTTACCAATACCAGATATGTAGTGTTTGATAAAACAGGCACCTTAACAACCGGCAAGTTTACTGTTAATGAGATCAAAATTGAGGATGGTGCCGATATAGAACACATCAGGGGCATGATCACCGCTATCGAGGAACGATCTAATCACCCCATAGCTAAATCGCTTGTAAACGGTTTAAAAGGCTTGCCGCAGCAAAAGCTCATTTTAAAATCAGTTAAGGAAGAAAAAGGCCTTGGTATGCGTGCGGAAGATATTAACGGCAATCATTACTTTTTAGGTACTGCCAAAACAAATCACCTGGCCAATTTCAACATTGTGCTATATAAAAACCAGGTACTAATGGCACAGATAGCCGTTGATGACCAGGTAAAACCCGAAGCAGCCACACTTATAACACAGCTTAAACGAATGGGCATTACCCCGGTACTGTTAAGCGGAGATAAAAAAGATCGTTGCCTTAACATAGCTCATCAATTAGGTATCACGGAGATTCATGGCGAAAGACTTCCCGAAGAAAAACTGAAGGTAATTGACATTTATAAACAAAAAGGTAAAACCATTATGATAGGCGATGGCATTAACGATGCCCCTGCCCTCACCCATGCCGATGTCGGCATATCTATGAACGATGCCAGCCAGGTGGCAATTCAGTCGGCCAGTGTGGTGCTATTAAATACCGACCTGCATTCGGTGATCAAGTTTTTGCAGATCAGCAGGCATACACTGCTTACCATAAAACAAAACCTTTTCTGGGCCTTTGCCTATAATATCATAGCCATTCCTGTGGCGGCAATGGGTTTCCTTAATCCTATGATTGGCGCACTGACCATGGCTTTTTCAGATGTTGTAGTTATAGGTAATTCATTGAGGTTGAAGATTAAGAAAGTCGATAGACCATAGTCTATAGCCCATAGTTTTTATTTGCTTTAGATCAATACAACGTATGATTTAAAGTTTCTTACTTTTGCCATGGACTATCAACTATCGTCCATGGACTTAAAATATGATCGAGATTTTTACAGACGGAGCTTCAAGCGGTAATCCAGGACCAGGTGGATATGGGGTGATATTGCGTTCGGGACAGCATTATAAAGAGCTATCCGAGGGTTTCCGCAAAACCACCAATAACCGGATGGAGCTAATGGCCGTTATTAAAGGCCTGGAAGCTCTTAAAGCGCCCAACCAGGATGTAATGATCTTCTCCGACTCCAAATATGTTATTGATGCTATCGAAAAACGCTGGGTTAACGGCTGGGTGGCAAAAGGTTTCGCAGGCAAAAAAAACAAAGACCTGTGGATGCGCTATTTAGAACTTAGTAAACTGCATAAAATTAAATTTACCTGGGTTCGCGGTCATAACGGACACCCGGAAAACGAGCGTTGCGACCAATTAGCCGTAGCAGCAGGCAAGCGCCCTCCCCTGCTTATTGATTCGGTTTTTGAGGCAGAGAACGCAAAAGCGGGGATGGCGTGATTCTCGTATTAACCACTCACTTAATCAACCCAATCAACTACACATCTTAACCCGCCAATTCAATCACCTGTAAATCCTGGATCTTATCACCATCAATATTAAACCTTAACAGGGTACGCACTTTATGCCAGCCCTGCTTGCCTGCCGCGCCGGGGTTCATATGCAAACAGTTGATCTTTTTATCAAACATCACTTTTAAGATGTGTGAATGCCCGGTGATGAACAATTTAGGCGGATTGCTATATATTTCGGCTTTGATATTTTGGCTGTACCTGCCGGGATAGCCACCGATGTGGGTCATCCAAACATCCACCTCCTCGCAATTAAAGCGTAAATGTTCGGGGTAAACAATTCGTACATCTTTACCGTCGATATTGCCGTATACGCCCTTTAAGGGTTTGAAAGCAGCAAGCCTGTCTGCAAGTTCAATCGTACCGAAATCGCCTGCATGCCAAATCTCGTCGCAATTTTCAAAATGTTTAAATACGGCATCGTCAAGGTAGCTGTGGGTGTCGGAAATTAGGCCTATGCGGGTCATGCGGTAAAGTTAGAATTTAATTAGAAGCAAGAGTTAAGAGTCAAGAATTAAGATTCGAGACGGTGCTAAAATATCGTCAGGAAATCTTTTAGCACTTCCCGGTATGTTTCCGTATATACTTTTGGTTCGCTGTAGATTACAAATTTATCGGTTTGCGTCGGCGTGTTGCTTTTTCCAAAAGCAAGAATTTCCCGGTGCGCTGCATCATCCTTAAAGGAGTGAATACTGATCGTTTTTTTCAGATAAAGTCCGCTTTGTAAGGCGAGGTTTTTCACCAGTGCCGAAGTATCTACAGGCAGTATCAGCCAGCAAATACCCTGCTCGGTAAGCTGCGGGGCAACTACCGATATTAGCTTTTCGAAGAAACCATCAGCAGCATGTTTGGCTAAATTAGTTTTAACTCCCGGTGATTGAAGAGAATTAATATAAAACGGCGGATTTGATACAATGAGGTCATATCTCTTTTCAGGATGATCTTCAAAAAATTGTTCAAACCCGTGTGCGTGAAGCGTCAACCTGCTTTCAAATGACGAATTGCTGAAATTGTTTTTCGCTGTTATAGCCGCCTGCTCATCAATTTCAACTGCATCAATTTTGGCGTTCATAAAGCGTTGCGCCAGCATCAGGGCTATTACACCTGTACCCGTGCCGATATCGAGTATATTCAACGGCTCGCCCTCACCGGCCATAGCGCCAAGCAATACACCATCAGTATTGATTTTCATAGCACAACCGGTTTGATCAACGCTGAATTGTTTGAAACGGAACATGAGGGCGAAGTTATCTATTGGTTGGGAATAAACTACATTTCTGCTAAATAACTTACATCGTCGCCCTCTTGGCCGGGCGAGGCCAGTTACTTTACCTTAGATGCAAAGTAACCAAACATCAAGGCAAAAAAATGCTTCCCCCCACGACCTGTCCCGATGCCCATCGGGAGGCCATACTCCCTGGCCCGCTTTTTTGCCGGGCCTCTGCCCGCTTTTGATTTGGGAATCGTAAGGTTATTTTTTTCTCCTAAGGAAGCAGTTGCCTTACTTCTAATATATCGATTTCTCGCTTCTTTTTCCCCACCTCTTTCTTGTCTCTTGCATCCTGATCTCCTGAATCTTTTCCCAACCCCGTCAGCAGGTAAGCTTCGGGCGAAAGCGGGCAGAACAATGGTGGCCTTGTGCGGCTGCAGGGGCATAGCAAGTTTTTGCAGAAGCATGGGCTAAGTGCGGGCGAAGCAGGGCAAAATAATTGCAGCCCGTGGTTCTGCCCGGTTTGCAGGGCAAAGGCCTGTGCGGCAAAGAAGCCTATCTGCTGACTTGATTTTTGGTTCTTTTTATCAAGAAAAAGAACAAAGCCAACCCGCGGCGATTGAGCGGGCCGATGATTGTTAATAACAACAGAAGCAATTTTAAAAACGAAGAAAACTTGTTCTGTGGGATGCCGAAATAAATTCGGCACGACGACCTAAATTAGATCTCATACAACTCTAACGGCAAACCGTTCGGATCTGCAAAAAAAGTAAAGCGTTTATCAGTGCACTCATCTACACGGATAGGTTCGATATTCACACCAAAAGAAGAAATATGAGCTACCGCCTCATCCAAATCATGAACCTCAAAAGCTAAGTGACGTAAACCAGCTGCTTCGGGGCGCGATGGACGTGCAGGCGGATTGGGAAAAGAAAAAAGCTCGATCTGGTAAAGGTCGCCCACTTCCAGATCAAGCTTGTATGATTGTCGTTGTTCGCGGTAAACCTCGCGAACTATTTTTAAGCCGAGTACCTCAGTATAAAACTGTTTGGATTTTGCGTAATCCGAACAGATGATGGCTATATGATGTACCCGGTTAAGTTTTAACATTATTCGCCTAAAATACCGTGAAGGATGTTTGCATGAACCATTTTTAGGTCGGTAACGTGACCAAAGGCTTCTTCATCAACAGTTAAAGCGCCATTGGTTACAGTGCCCAATAAGGTAAATTCAACCTCGCTCGTAGCCATTACCTCAACAAAACGTTCCTCCTCTTCTGGTGCAACGCTTACCACTACCCTGCCTTGTGCTTCGCCAAATAGGAAAGCATCTTTACGGATACTGTCATCAGTAGCTATATCAAAACCAAGTCCGTTAGGCATTGCCGACTCTAACAGGGCAATGTATAAACCACCGTCAGCAACGTCATGGGCCGATTCAACCACTTTGTGTTTGATCAGTTCCTTAACGGTTTGCTGCATATCGTATTCTTTATCAATATCAAAATGCGGTGCAGGTGCTTTGGTTATTTTATGCCATGAAGCAAGGTATTGTGATGACGCGATATCATTAACCGATTCGCCAATCAGATAAATCAGGTCGCCGGGCTGTTTAAAGTCGGCAGTCATGATGTTATCAACGTTATCCATCACACCCAGCATACCGATAGTTGGCGTAGGGAATACCGAACCACCATCAGCAGACTGATTATAGAAGCTCACATTACCACCGGTAACAGGGGTTTCAAACTTACGGCAGGCATCGCCCATACCTTTAATGGCGCTCACAAACTGCCAGTAAACTTCGGGGATGTAAGGGTTACCAAAGTTCAAGCAATTGGTAATGGCCACAGGCTCACCACCGGCACAGGTAATGTTACGTGCGGCTTCGGCAACGGCAATGGCAGTACCTTTATAAGGGTCGGCATATACGTAGCGCGAGTTACAGTCGGTAGTTAACACGATAGCTTTGTCGGTGTCTTTAACGGCGACAACGGCGGCATCACATGAACGGTTAGCAGTCATGGTTTGTACACCTACCATACTATCGTATTGGTCGGTTACCCAGCGTTTTGAAGCAATATTAGGGTGACCTACCAAATGCTCGGCAACCTCAACAAGGTTTGCAGGTTCTGCAACGTCGTCGATATTGAATTTCTGGTTTTCGGCAAAGTATGCAGGCTCGCGGTATTCGCGTTGGTAAACCGGGGCACCACCACCTAATACAAGGTCATCGGCAGGCACATCGGCAACTTTTTCGCTGTGCATAAAGTATTCTAAACGTTTGGTATCGGTAACCTCACCAATAATGGCGCAGTTAAGGTCCCATTTATCAAAAATAGCTTCAACCTCTTTTTCGCGGCCTTTGTGAACCACGATCAGCATACGCTCCTGTGATTCAGAAAGCAGGATCTCGTAAGGTTTCATGTTATCCTGGCGGGTTGGCACTTTGTCCAGGTCGATCCGCATACCGTGCTCGCCTTTGGCACTCATTTCCGAGTTTGAGCAGATGATGCCGGCAGCGCCCATATCCTGCATACCTACAACGGCACCGGTTTTAATAACCTCCAGGGTAGCTTCCAGCAATAGTTTTTCCTGGAAAGGGTCGCCTACCTGTACGGCAGGAAGGTCGTTCACCGAGTCTTCGGTAATATCTTTAGAAGCAAAGGCGGCACCATGGATCCCGTCTTTACCTGTAG
Source organism: Mucilaginibacter sp. SJ (assembly GCF_028993635.1). Taxonomy (NCBI): domain Bacteria; kingdom Pseudomonadati; phylum Bacteroidota; class Sphingobacteriia; order Sphingobacteriales; family Sphingobacteriaceae; genus Mucilaginibacter; species Mucilaginibacter sp. SJ. Next base: position 6,223,603 of record NZ_CP118631.1, on the reverse strand, counting down.
CCGAACCAACTATATAAACCGGGTTGCCCACACCGTATGATGTAGCAGAAACCGTTTCGCCGGCCTTAACAATACCGGCCGACATAGCGTTAACCAGCGGATTAACATTATAGCAATCGTCAAAAAATAATTCACCGCCTACAGTTGGGATGCCGAAAGCATTACCATAGTGGCTGATGCCTTTAACCACACCTTTAACCAACCATTTGGTTTTGTCGAGGGTTAAATCGCCAAACCGTAATGAGTTAAGCTGTGCGATTGGCCTTGCGCCCATGGTAAATATATCACGGTTAATACCGCCTACCCCTGTCGCGGCACCCTGGTATGGTTCAAGGGCCGAAGGGTGATTGTGCGATTCAATTTTGAAGGCGCAGCCAATGCCGTCGCCAAGGTCAACAAGACCGGCATTTTCTTCACCTGCCTTAGCCAGCATCCGCGGACTATCCTTTGGTAAAGTTTTAAGCCATGTAATTGAGTTTTTGTATGAGCAGTGCTCGCTCCACATAACCGAGAAAATAGAAAGCTCGGTAAAGTTGGGCACACGCCCTAATATTTCATTTATTCGTGCAAATTCTTCGGGTAAAAGGCCCAGATCTTTAGCGGTTTCAACGGTGGTTAATTCCTGGTGCTCCAATGTAATATTGTTTTGTTTGAAAGGATGTGCAAAAGTATGAAAAAAGGCGGAAAGGTTAAAGGCTAAAGGTGAAAGGTTTGATTTGCAAGTTGTGTACCTATCAGCGGCCACAAGCCGGGAGGTTTGCAGAAGCGATGCAGTTTAGGTTAAAGGTAAAAGCTGAAAGGCGAAAGGTATGGAAGAGGACCGGCGCAGAGTAAACTTACGAAGTTTCGGAAACTTCGTAAGTTTTTGGGGGAGGCCTTATATGTTTCCGGCAATGCCAATCCCCGGTTTAATTGTAACAAAACGGCTGTCCCAATTTTTTGATTCCCAAAAAAAAATAAAAAAATCTCCGGTGTCCTTTTTTTAAAAATGAGCGTGTTCCAAATTTTGAGTGTAAAAACGCGAAACACCTTTTTATTGAAACACGTTGATAATCAATCAATTGACTTTTTACCTAAAACATAAGTAAATTACTAATAATCAGCACTTAAAACTATTAGGAATATAGAAACAGTATTAAAATGCAGTGTTTTTATCCGCCATTTATTTCGCTTGTTTTTATGTTTTTTTGAGATTTTTTGAAATCTGGCTTTGCGGCTTGAGGGGGTACTGACAACATAGTGCCACCATTATTGAGGCTGAGATCATTAAATTATAGTACCGTTTTTTTAGGTATTTAATCATTTCTGGATTATACCTTGCATGTGAGCCACAAGGCACAGCCTTGCGGCCATTGTGCTATGCCTTGAATTTGCTTGCGGCAGCGGGGTAATTGCAGTAACATTTTTGCGTATCTTCAATCAAAGCAAAAAACGTGAACGAATTTAATTTGGATGACTTGGAAAGAGACATTGAAGAGAGAAACAACCAGCTAAAAGAAGACGAAAAGCAAGGTATTCAGGATATTGTAAAATACTTTGATCGAATGCACGATAAGCTATTGTCGGTGAATAATATTTTTATAGCTGCTTATTTAGCTTTAATTGCTTTTAAGAAAGACGTGCCACATAATTTGCTTTGGGTGCCAATGCTAAATATGGGATTACTGATTTATATAGATTGGCGCTTGATGGAAAGTAGCCGAAGAATGGCCAACAAAGGCAGTATGACTTTGGAACTGGCCAATATACACTCTCGAAAAGGAGATCACACCAATTTGCTTTCGTTACTTTCATTAGTATCCACAATAGTAGAAACTATTCTATTTATTAAATACGTATCTTAGAATAACTATAGACGTAGATCTTATCAAAAAAAGATGACAACTATTAATGAATTTATCGACGGCTTTCCACTGCTGGCAATTGAAACTCTTTTAAGAAATATAAAAGAAAAACTACAGGCCGATTTTGATTATTCAATAAATGCAGATGCAAAAACAGTAATTATTTTCAAAGTACCAGAGAAGCACAAGGCCGAAATTTGGAGTATAATTACTGACCAAGGATTTACAGCGAAAGAAAATTAACCTTTTGCTGGCTCGTGTGTGCCAAAGGCAGGCTGCATTGCTCATTCCAGTTGAGTTATGCTTAAGTGAACACAACGGCACCAATAACGAGCATTAAATGCCATTAGAAGAATAAATCTTAGTATCAATACCATAAATCTCATATACCACTCTACACTTGTTACGATTCCTCTTGTCATCTGATATAAAATAATCGCAATAAGACGCATAGAAGGCGTGATTGGCATCCCAAAATCTCGCAGTATTAGATTTGTCGGTTTGCTTGTCTCGCCAATATCCCAACATATCTATAAACTCAATCATCGCTGCCATTCTATTGTGTAATCCAAAACTATTACCATTTGGAAAAAAAGATACAGCTTGTTCAACTAAACCAATCATGCTCGTATTTTGAAACAATTTTATTTTGCAATTCAAATGATCTATAACTTCTGTAGGAGTGTAGTTATTAATTTTATTTATTTCGATTCCGAGATCAATTAATAACTGATTTTTTAAGTCATGTGAAAACAAATTGGTGAACATATTGATAGCCGATTTTGCTTGTGGAACAAGATGAATTAAATCCCACACCTCTAAAGGGTCAGTCTGGACTTCTATCATGTTTCTCGTTTCAGCATCCTCATAGATATAATTACATTTAGAAACTTGCCGGATAATATCAAGCCGAAGTTTTATTCTTTCAGTTCCAACTATATTACTTGCTTCTTGTATATGAGCTGCTGAATAAGGAAACTTTACAATCTTTTTATCTATATCAATAATTTTTTCTAAACTAAAATCCTGATTTTCTATCGATGCTATAATGTTTGTATCTAAATAAGCTCTCATCAAGACAAATTTAATAAACGCAGTGGGACATGTGTAAGAATACGTTAACTAATTCCCCCGCTGCCGCAAGCGCCAGCCAAGTTCAAACCAAAAGAGTAATTGATGTTTCGAAATAATACTCGTATATTTGAATGTAAACTTCTTCAAGATGAGCGATAAAGACATAGCAAAACTACTCGAACTTGCGAAAACTAAGCTGCAAGATGTCAAAGACATGACCAAAAAGGAGGCTATTTTATCTCTTAACGATTCTGGTATCTTAACCAAGAAAGGCGAATTTACTAAAGCTTACGCCGAACTTGAAGAACTGGTTAACAGCTAATCTTATTACTTCATGTACGATTTCCGCCCTAATATCATCGTTGGCTTTCATGGCTGTGATTTGGATATCCGTAATAAATTAGTTAACAATCCTGATAATATAGAAATTAGTAAAAAGCCTTACGATTGGCTCGGTCATGGCATGTACTTCTGGGAAAACAATTATACCCGCGCCATGGAATGGGCAGCAAAAAGAGCTGCTGAAGGAAAGATCAAAACACCGGCCGTACTTGGAGCCATTTTGCAATTAGGGCAATGTTGCGATTTTCTCGACTCAAAATTCACTAACCTGATTAATTCTTATTATTTATTAATGGAAAGTGAATACGCAAAAGCCGGAAAACCACTGCCCAAAAACATCGATTCTCCAGATGACCCGTACGAGGATAAGCTTGTTAGAAAATTAGATTGTGCAACAATAGAGCATATGCATAAAACAATTCTTAATACTTATAAAGAAGAGTTAGCAAGTAACGGATTTAGCGATACAGTAGTATTTGACTCTACCAGGGGGGCGTTTTCGGAAGGAGGCCCAGCCTTCAACGGAGCCGGAATTGCCCGTAAAAGCCATATACAAGTTTGTATCAGAAACATGAATTGCATCAAAGGTTTTTTTATTCCACGGGAAGAAATACCCTTTCCAGCAATTAGTTAAAACCCGACCGGTAAAACATAGCCCCTCGCTGCCGCAAGCGTCCTCGCTTGTGGCCCGCGTTTAGGTCATAAACATGACAAGACACAAACCACATATCTAAATGACATCCACAAGTGAGGACGCTTCCGGCAACCAAAAAGCAGGATGCCTGCCTTATTTCAGGTCGAAGTTGCGCTATCGCTAAACTTCGGCCAAAGCCAGGTTTGAGAAATTGTGCAGGCCTGTAAAACATAATGTCCCTATCTGAAAAAATAAAATACGTTCTTTGTCCTTTAAAGATTAGCCAAATGAAACGAGCACTATTCCTGTTATTTTTTCTCAGCAATGTTTTAATTGTACAGGCCCAAAGGGTACTGGAGCCATCTGCAGAAAAACACCCTGAATGGACCCGACCGTTTCCCCCATTTCAGATCGCAGGCAATCTTTATTATGTGGGCACTGCTGATCTGGCTTGTTATCTCATCACCACTTCAGCGGGCAATATCCTGATCAATACCGGACTGGCTTCATCCGAACCACAAATCACAGCAAATATCAAGACCCTGGGCTTCAGGATTTCAGACACAAAAATTCTTTTAACAACGCAGGCACACTTTGATCACATGGGTGCGATGGCGGCAATAAAGAAGATCACAAAAGCCAAAATGATGGTAGATGAAGGCGACGCGGCGGTAGCAGCCGACGGGGGGCTTTCCGATTATGATCTTAAAGGAGATGTACGCACATTCAGGCCTGTAAAAGCAGACCGTATTTTACATAACGGCGATAGTATTAAGCTGGGTAACATGAAACTAACCATACTTCACCATCCGGGCCATACCAAAGGTTCTTGCAGCTATTTATTTGATGTAAAAGACAATAAACGAAACTACAGGGTTTTGATCGCCAACATGCCCACTATCGTTACCGATAAAAAGTTTTCAGATATCCCTTCTTACCCTAACATCGCTAAAGACTATGCTTATACACTTAACGCAATGAAGGGTTTAAAATTTGATATTTGGTTAGCATCCCACAGTTCCCAATTTAGTCTCCTCCGCAAGCATAAGCCTGGCAGCCCCTATAATCCGACAGTTTTTGCAGATAAGAAGAATTATTACGATGAAATAAATGAACTGCAGGAAGAGTACGATAAGAAAATGGCGGTAAAATATTGAGAGATCAGGCACATCGTTCGTTTACAGGTCGAAGGTTAGCGAAGGCGTAACTTCGACCTAAAATAATATCAACTTAAACCCGCAAGCAGGATGCTTACATTGTTTTAGGTCCAATTTACGCTATCACTAAACTTCAACCAAAACGATACCTCCCCCCCCCCCGCTCCCTTCATCCCGCCCAGCCCGCATCTCGTCAATTATACCAACACAATCATCAATTCATCAAACCCATCCCGTTAACATTCCCTATTTTGTTATCAAAAACCAATAGCCGGTATGAAAACATCACGCTACCTTATTTTCATCGTTTTAATATTTTGCGGCTGCTCGTCAGCACCCCAAAGCGATAACCTTGCCGCCGACAAAGTTGCCCTTCAAAAAACCAAGGCCGCTTTTACCGCGGCTTTTGCTCACAGTGACGTAAAGGCTATAGTAGCGCTGCACCATCCCGATATTGTTAAATATTTTGGAGGCAGCAATGTGGTTACCGGTCGCGCGCAGCTGGCCCGGCAGTTAACGGCCATGTTCCGTACATCCAGGATGGAATTAATTCAGAACCAGGTTGAAAGTACCGCGTTTAATGGCAACACCATTATCGAAACCTGCATATTCGCGTTTAGGGCAACACCGGTAAATGGCGGCAAGTCGTCTGTAGGCCGGGGTCGGTCAATGACCGTCTTTGTTAGATATAAAGACAGCCCTTATGGCTGGGTTTCTATAAGGGAAATGGCCCAGGCCGCTCCTGAAGTTGCAAAATAATTCTGTTCAGGCTCAGCTGTCAGTAAAATAACGCCGCTTTTTACATTCGCGTAAAAACCGCACACGCAAAACGTGGTTCAACGCATTGCTTTTCAATAATTTATATTTAATTTCATTCATCTAACAGCAATAAAACCATACCAACCAGCAATTAGCATTTACACAAGCACAATTGGCGAAATAAATGAAACCGCGCGATCATAGTTTTTGGCCCTTTACGCCAAAGGTAAGTATCATTACTGCCGTTGTTGTTTTATTCGTGCTCCTGCTGCTCACCGCAGTGCTCCGTACTTATACAGGCTGGCCTGCCGATTCGGCCAATAACACCGTTTTAATTGGCATTTTTATCCTTAGCCTGCTCCCTATCGTCCTCGCAATTCTCAATGTAGTTATTGAGCGCGGGGGCAGCATAGGCTATGGCGACCTCAAGATCGACTTTTCAAAAATCCAGCAACTGTCAAATTCGGGCTTTACTGTGCCCGCCAATATCGGGGTACGCGGCCAGTATGTTGCCGACAGCGGCACCTCCAATATCCTCGAAACACTGCGCGCGGCTACTTCTTCGGGCGTTGCCGTGATTGACCTTGAAGATGGGCACGCCTGGTGGGAAACCCGGTTGTTAGTTTTACTGGCCGGCGCCGACCGCCTTAAAAAGCCCGATAAAATTGTTTTTGTAGCAACTGCTGAAGCAAGAGAGCAAACTTATTTAGGCTGGGCCCGTCCCGGCGACCTGCTGGAACAGCTGCTAAAAGAAGACCCGCGATATTTAAGAACCTTTTATGCCGCCCGTGCGGCTGCCGCGCAATGGGCATTATTAAGCCCCTTAGCCGTCTTGCCGCCCGGCAGTTATTATAATGCTCCGCCACCACCGCCCTGGATGCAGGGTGCACTTGCCCTGGGCCACGCCTGGATGGCGTTTTCAACCACCACCGGTTTACCTAACGAATTATTAACCGAGCAACTTTTACAGAACGAACTTGGCCAAATTATTGAAAGCACAGGCGGCGCAAAGCACATCAGCACCGTGCACCTTGATAGTTTATTTAAGCCGGTACTGATAAAAAAACAGATAGACAAAAACTGGGATAATGAGCAGCAAACAAACGCGCTGTTCGCTAATGAAGACCCTTTTATCGTGATAACAGAAAGTGGGAAATACTCGGCGATAGTTTCGGCACAGTCTTTATATAATGAGGTATTAAGGGGCTATTTGAAAACAGCCTGATGAAAATTTTATTAAAAAAGGCGCGATTGCTTCATTACTTATAATAACGCGACTGTAAGGTACTGATCAGGAAATGTATCTTCCCGATCAATAGTATAATATGGGCGTTGCCTGCGGCCGTGCTATCCGCTCATACGCCTGCAGGCCTTATGCTCATTGGCCTGTATCCGCTCCTATCACTAACGCGCCCACGCGCACCAATCCTAAGTTATATTTTAAACATCTTCACAACTTTTTCCGGGTTCTCCAGGTGGTTATCCGAAACAATGCCTTTTTATTGTTTTTTATTGTAGAGACGCATCACATGCGTCTCCAGTGTGCAATTTAAGACGGATTAGAACGCTTTAAAAGCAGCTTGCCCAATGAAAAACGCATGTGATACGTCTCTACTAAAAATGTTTTACCTGTTCATAAACAACTTCCGGGAGGCATGATGGATAACAAAAAGCCCCGCGTAAGCGGGGCCGAAACAGTTAGCTACTATATAACACACATTTAATTAAAAACACACAGCAAATTATTACCTATTCTTCTGTCGCTAACTGAAAGCTTATTGGGATGCTGTACCTTACCCGCACATTCTGGCCGTTTTGCACACCCGGTTTCCAGGCTTTGGCTAGTTTTAGTACACGGGTTGCCTCTTCATCAAAACCATAACCGGCCCCACGGTCAACCTTGATATTTGAAAGCGTACCATCTTTTTCAATAATAAAGCTCATAAATACCCTGCCCGAAACGCCCGCATCTTGTGCGGCTCCCGGAAAGCGTAGGTTTTTCTGCAGAAACTTTGCCCATGCTGCAGCCCCGCCAACAGGTTCGGGCATCACTTCAAGTACTTCGCCAAGTGTATGAACACCCTCATCAACTTTGGCAGTTCCGGTTCCTCCGGGCGTTCCTCCGTCCGTTTTGGTTACATTATCTGTTCCACTCTTCCCCGCTACATCCACCGGCCCAATGGCAACATCCTTTAGTTGATCTATGGTAGGCGGCTCTGTCGGCGGCTCTGTTGTTACCAGGTGCGGCGTGGTGAAACCTTTTGTTTCAACCGGAACAGCTGGTTTTTGATGCTCGATTGGGGCGGGAGCATCCGGTTGCTTGGGTTTAGCCTCAACAGGTGGTTTAGGGATGGAAGGATCAAGTGTCACTTCAATTGTCCGGCTATTATCAATTGGCTTCGGCTTTGCCTTAAAAATAATGGCTGCAGCCGATAAAAGGGCTACTGCTGCAAAGGCGATTCCCATGGATTTTGCCATGGTACGCCCATAGCTTTGTCTTAATTCATAAGCGCCGTAATTTTTGTTGCGATGGTCAAATACAAGGTCGAGCCACTCGGCATTGTACAAATCAAATTTGGTGATAAGCATAGTTTCGGAATTAAATTTTAATTATAACGACCATACTTATATTATATTTTGTGCAAAATCAAATTTATCAAAAATAATTTCGTTTAATTCTTCATCAAATTTTCATCTTCGAATAAAAACCATCAAATCATAATAACCTGTTTTAAAAATCAACAACAAAGCCCGTTTTTATTATCAATTAAATAAAAACATCACAAAAACATTCATTTAAACTTAATTTTAATACATAAATCATCAAAATCTTAAAATATTTTAAAAAAAAGTGCAGTTATTTTATTTTTTTATTACTTTTAGATATGGTTAACAGGCTTTATAAACTTATCGCCTTATTTTTTTTACTCTTTAGCGGCTTCACTGCATCCGCCAAGGGTGGATTATACCATTATTACCATAAAACCACAAAAAAAACCACGGTATCCGCGGCTATACCGCATCATCGCCCGTTAAATTTTGAATTCGCACTCAATAATGCACTCACGCCCGCTATTAATGTACAGCAGCATAGGGGCGCACATTCTTTACAAGCCTTTGTAACAACGCCCGGCGGCTACGCCATTAAATTTAAATACCTTGATTTTATTTGCGGGCTGGATACGAGTAAGCTCTCCAGGTTCCGCAAGCTCATCCTTTTTCCGTTTCACGATTTTTGGTAGGCAAAAAACAATAAACCAACCCTCATGCTCTGATTAAGCATGCAGGATTTATTGTTTTTTAAAAAAATTTAGTTTTAATGCTGTCCGGTATTTTTGATTGGATACCGGGCAGTATTATTCAAATTTTCATTTTTCCTCCCTTAAACCCAAAACATGAAAAAATTCATACCCTTCGGCATACTTTTAATTGTAATTGTATTAGCCCTTCTATACCCTTCAGTTACTCTTACAACCATTAAAGACAGCAAAATTGATACAGGTGATACCGCCTGGCTATTAGTAAGCACCGCCCTTGTACTGATCATGACTCCTGGCCTGGCATTTTTTTATGGCGGTATGGTGAGCAAAAAAAACGTACTGTCAACCATGCTGCAAAGCTTTGTTTGTATGGGTGTAATTACTGTTATATGGGTAATATTCGGCTTTAGCCTTGCCTTTGGCGAAGATGAGTTTGGTGGCTTTATCGGCAATCCCGGCACTTTCTTTATGATGAAAGGCACATTAGGCAATGCCACCTGGGAACTTGCTCCAACTATCCCGCTGATACTGTTTGCTATGTTCCAGTTAAAATTCGCGGTTATCACCCCGGCCCTCATCACCGGCGCGTTTGCCGAAAGGATCCGCTTCAACTCTTACGTTATCTTCCTTTGCCTGTTCATGGTGTTTATATATGCACCCTTGGCACACGCTACCTGGCATCCAAAAGGCTTCCTTTTCGGAAAAGGCGTACTTGACTTTGCCGGCGGCACCGTGGTGCACATGAGTGCAGGCTGGGCAGCTTTAGCATCAGCCATATATTTAAAAGGCCGTAATGAAACATCTCATAATCCCGCCCGTATCAGTTATGTGTTATTAGGCACAGGCTTATTGTGGTTTGGCTGGTTTGGCTTTAATGCAGGTTCGGCCCTGGGTTCGGGCACACTGGCAGCAACCGCTTTGGCAACAACCACTACAGCATCAGCTGCAGCTGCTATGGCCTGGATGTTCTTTGATATCCTTCGCGGAAAAAAACCAGGTGTATTGGGTGCCTGTATCGGTGCGGTTGTAGGTTTGGTGGCTATCACTCCGGCAGCGGGCTATGTAACTATCCCTCACTCATTAATTATCGGTATCGTAGCAGCAGTGGTAAGTAACCTGGTTGTGATCTGGAGAACAAAAACCAGCATTGATGATACCCTCGACGTATTCCCATGCCATGGTGTAGGCGGTATGGTAGGTATGTTATTAACCGGTGTATTTGCACACCAAAACGTAAACTCAGCCAACACAACCGGCAATGGTTTATTTTACGGCGAAACACACCTTTTCATCGTTCACTTAATTACACTTGTAGGTGTATCGGCCTTCGCTTTCTTCGGCTCATTCATCTTATTAAAGATCACCGACATGATCAGCACACTGCGTGTAACACCAGAAGAAGAGCTTGCAGGCCTGGACATCAGCCAGCACGACGAGGAACTGTAACCAGATCCTACCCCTACCTGATTAAACCCAATTAACAACATAAAAATAAGCCGCACCCTTTACAGCGTGCGGCTCTTTTATTTCATGGGCATTATTTACTGCCAACTGCAAACCTGCAACTGCAAACTCAAGAAAACTACCATTCTTTAGTCGATACTCTTTTCACTTTTTTAACTTCTGCCGGCTTTTCAAGCGACGACGTTTTAAGCATATAAGCCTTTAAATTATCACCTACATGCTTGCTGTTGCTCAGCACCTGGTTTAAACAGGCGGTAAAATCGGCCTTTGATAATTTTTCAGACGCCTTTTCCAGGGCAACATCCTTGCCATGCATATGTTCCACATTACCATAACGATTACGCTGATATGGCTGATAAACAAAATCCGTTAACCAATAACGGTATTTACCATCCTTTACCTCTACTTTAAGCGTGTAGCTTAGCTCGCCGCCTTCACTATTACCCATCAGCCCTTTTTTGTTAACCAAAAAAATACCCGTACCGGCGAGTGCATTGCCAGCCTTATCAGCCTTTGCCAGTTTCAGCATCTTTTTAGGATAGGCCTTGGTTAAAAAATACAATCCCCTGCTGTAAAGCGAATCTGCAATAAAGCCAGGCTGATCAACCGTTTTATAATAAATGTATTTATTATTCTCATCAAAAGCCAGCGAATCCTTCTGCGCAAGAGCGCCTAATGAAAAAAGGAGACCGACAAAGCCTAATAGTATCTTTTTCATGTAACAAATATAAAAGCCGCTCCGGATAATTCCGGAACGGCTCATGATAAAAATAGATTAAATTATTTTTTTTTAGAAAGCGTACACAGCCGCTACAGCAAACTGACCGGCTGATTTTGAAGGATCGCCGGAATGGTTAAGGAATGAAGTAGATGAGCCATGATCTAACCTGATTTCGGGAATGAAAGTAAGCGGACCTGATTTAATATTTGCAGTAAAGGTAAATGCTTTAACATTTTCGCCCGGAGGAGGACCAAAAGTTTGCAATGCACCTTTTTTAGTTTTAAAATACTCGCCCCTTAAGCCCAAAGTTACAGTTTTTGACACTGCTAACTGCGGATACAAAGCAACGCCGCTAAAACCGCCGCCATTATCAGGGGCAGAGTAAGTGGCACCGTTTAAGCCCAGTTTAAAGGCGTCGGTAATTTGATAAGCTGTTGTCAAATCAACTTCAGTACCTGAAGTACTTCCGGTAGCAAGGTTAAGATAAGCAGTCCATCCTTTTACAGGAGACACAAACAACTGTGAGCCGAAAGTATTTACTTTTTTGGTTGAAGTATAGTAGTTCCAGGTATCATTAAAAATACCGGCCATTAAACTTACCTTATCGCTAAACGCGTAAGTTAATTTAACACCAGGATTTTGGAACGGGCCGTTGGTGAATAAATACGAAGTAGAGTAGTTAAAGTTACCTACCGGGCTGATAACCTCATAACCAATAAAGGTAGCCATATAACCACCGGTAAGGTTTAATTTATCGGTAAGATCATATGACACGTATAAATTCTGAATGTGGAATGAATCGCCGTCGGGACCATTAGGGATCGACTGGCTTTGTCCACGCGGACCAAATGAAAGCTCGCCCACAAATGCAGCTTTACCTACTTTTTTCTTCAAACCCAGGTCAATCATACCAATTGATACTGAATTATGATCACTTGCAAAGCTGGTAGGGATTTGTGAGCCTTTGTCAGCAAAATCATATTTATAATAGGTATCTACCGAACCGTAGATCACCAGAGGGGCATCCGAGGTTGTTTTAACCGTGTCCTGAGCCTTAACCGTAAAGGCCGCAATTGAAAAAAATGAGAAGAGTAGAAATACTTTTTTCATGATAACGATTTAATTGTGAATTGATAAACTATTTGTTAATTGTTGTTTTTTGGGAAATACACTGTTATTATTTGATTATCAACACCTTGCAGTTAAAAGGATAGTTTATGTGCCGGCATAAAAAATCCCTGTACGGTTGGCAACGTTCATTTAAAGTTTTAAGTCATCAGTTTTTAGTTTAAAGTCAAAAAATGAACTTTTTGACTTTAAACTCAGTACTACTGACTTAGTACTACCACTCTCCAACCGCACAAGGCATCAATATCTCTGTTTAAGCTGTTAAGCTCCTATATGATCAGGCTTCAGAAGCAACCTTGGCGCCATTATCAAAAAGGCCGCTTAAGCTGATTTCATCATCCTGAACAGGGTAAACCTCGATACCATGGTCGAACACGTCGATACCACCTGCACCTGTTTCACCATGCTCTTCGATACGTAATTTCCATGGATGACCTAATTTATTGATCACAAACATCATCACATAAGAAACCACGAATACTGCAAGGGTAATAGTAAGGCTACCGATTAGCTGAGCTTTTAATACATCAAAGCCACCGCCGTAAAATAAACCAGTTACCGGGGCAGAATTATCAGCACCTGTTGGGCCTGTAGCACCATATTGACCAGAAGCGAATAAACCTAAAGAAATAGTACCCCAGATACCGTTAAAGCCGTGTACCGATACTGCACCAACCGGATCATCGATACGGAACCACTCAATGAGGTAAACACCGCCGAAGATAATGAAGCCTGAAATAGCACCAAGCATGATAGCGCCAAACGGACTAACCCAGTAACAAGGGCAGGTAATAGCAACTAAACCTGCAAGGAAACCATTAATAGTAAAGGCTAAATCAAATTTGCCTTTTGTTGGGCCAAACCATAAAGCAGCAAGCATAGCGGTAAAACCGCCGGCGCAGGCAGCAAGCGTAGTGTTTGCAGCAACGCGGCCGATACCCTGCATATCCATTGCCGATAAAGTTGAACCAGGGTTAAAACCATACCAACCAAACCAAAGTAAGAAACCACCTACAGCAGCAACCAATAAGTTATGACCTGCAGGTAAACCGCCTTTTTCTTTATCATCGCGAGCAAATATGCGGCCTAAGCGTGGGCCTAACACCATTGCACCAGCCAGGGAAGCTACGCCACCAATAGTGTGTACTACCGTTGAACCTGCAAAGTCGCGGAAAGGCTGAGCGCTTATTGATTTGAAGAAACCTGAAGTTCCCATAGTAGCAAGGAAACCATCCGGACCCCATGCCCAGTGACCGATGATAGGATAAATAAAGCCGGTAATACCGATACTGTAAAGGATATCGCCACGGAAACTGGTACGGCCGATCATAGCACCCGATACAATGGTTGAGCAGGTATCAGCAAAAGCGTACTGGAAAATCCAGTGTGCCAATACCGGGATACCGGTTGAACCATAAGTTTCAGGCGTATTTTGAAGGAAGAACCAGGTTTTACCATCAGCACCGCCCCAGCCAATAAAGCCGTTGCCATTGCCAAACATAAAGGCATAACCTATAGCGTAAAATAGCAAACCACAAAGACAAGTATCAAAAATACACTCCATCAGCACGTTCACTGTTTCGCGCTTACGGGCGAAACCGGCCTCGAGCATAACGAAACCAGCCTGCATACCAAATACCAAAAAGGCAGCAACCAGTGTCCAAACAGTATTAACTGTGTTAATTAATGCTGTTTCATGGGCGGTGTACGTTTCGGCAGCGTTAGCTTTTGTGCCAAATACACCCGGCAAAACCATCATCGCGGCAAACACCAGCAATAAGCCAATCATTTTCCCTGTAAAAATGGTTGCTCCCAGCGCCCATTTTTCACGTGTCAGCTGTCGGACTGCACTTAGGAAGTTGTGTTTTGTAGAACCTACTTTCATCGTTTAATTTAGTTTGATTGTTTTTTAAAAATTAATTAGTTTGATTGTTGTATTTAAATTTAGTTTGATTGCTATCCTGAATTACAAACCACTTTTCTTCTCCAAATCCCTCATCCTGCCTATAACTTCTTTCATTTTTTTATAAAAAGCATAATAATTGGTGTGTTTTCGTAAATTATTTTCTGAAATTAGGTAGTATTTTTAAGAATAACAAATTATTAACGATAAATTAATGGTAAAAAATCAAAAAATTATGAAAATTGCAAAAACAAGGCCTTTGCAATGTCATTTTTTGATTATTTAAAAATGTTATTTTCAATATAAATTCGATTTCATCATTAAAAAAATCTAAAATTTGATTTTTTTACGATTTAAATTTCAATTTACACCAATTTAAAATAAAAAACCCGGATAAATACATTAAAAAAGCAAAGTTTTATTCATTTTAGATAAAAATTTCAAGCTATTTAAGATTTTCCTTTAAATTCTTTCCGTTTCTTAATCATTAGGTGGTATGTTATATTTCACTTAATTTTGCCCGATATTTTAAAGGATAGTTATATTTTTGAACACTAACCTTTATTTAAACCTCATAAAATATGTCCAATATTCGTTTTAAAGCCTTACAGGATGTACTTTCAAGAACTATCCCTGAAGTAAAACCGCCTTCACCAAAAATTTCCGATTATTTCGGATCGAATGTTTTTGATAAAAAGAAGATGAAGGAATACCTTTCATCAGAGGCCTACCAGGGAATAGTAAATTCAATTGAAAAAGGTGAGCCGATCCCTCGTGATTTGGCAGAACAGATCGCTTCGGCAATGAAAGCCTGGGCTTTAGGCAAAGGCGCAACCCATTATACACACTGGTTTCAACCGCTTACCGGCACCACTGCCGAAAAACATGACGCTTTTTTTGAGCCCACTGCAGATGGCGGCGCTATAGAGCGTTTTTCGGGCGATGCCCTTGCACAGCAGGAGCCTGATGCCTCAAGCTTCCCGAGCGGCGGCATCCGCAATACTTTTGAAGCCCGCGGTTATACCGCCTGGGATCCTTCCTCGCCTGCCTTTTTAATGGCGCGTACCTTATGTATCCCTACAGTGTTCGTATCGTACACCGGCGAAGCGCTTGATTATAAAGTACCTTTATTAAAGGCACTGAACGTGCTTGACAAAGCAGCCGTTGATGTTTGCCATTATTTTGATAAAGGCATTGAAAAGGTAAATGCATCATTAGGTATTGAGCAGGAATACTTTTTGGTCGACCTGGCCTTATTTAATGCCCGTCCCGATCTTTATTTAACCGGTCGTACTTTATTCGGCCATATGTCGGCCAAAAACCAGCAGTTGGAAGATCATTATTTTGGCTCAATACCTGAGCGTGTGTATGCTTACATGCAGGATATGGAAGCCGAAGCATTGCAATTAGGCATCCCGCTTAAAACCCGCCATAATGAGGTTGCTCCATCCCAGTTTGAGTGTGCACCGATATATGAAGAGATCAACCTCGCTATCGACCATAACCAACTGTTAATGGATTTGATGGACCGTGTTGCCAGGCGCCATAACTTTAAGGTATTACTCCATGAAAAACCGTATGCGGGCCTTAATGGTTCGGGCAAACACAATAATTGGTCCCTGATAACCAATACAGGCAAAAACCTGTTATCGCCGGGCAAAACGCCAAAAAACAACCTCATGTTCCTTGCCTTTTTTGTGAATACCATAAAAGCGGTACACGAGCATGCTGATCTGTTAAGAGCATCCATTGCATCAGTTAATAACGACCACCGTTTAGGTGCCAATGAAGCCCCTCCGGCCATTATATCTATATTTTTGGGCAGCCAGCTTAGCGACGTGCTTGATGAGATAGAAACATCCCGCATCAGCAAAAAAATCAAAGAAGAAAACCTGTTATGGCAGGGCATCCCTAAGATCCCGCAAATTTTGCCCGACAATACCGACCGTAACCGTACCTCACCTTTCGCCTTTACCGGTAACAAGTTTGAGCTGCGCGCAGTAGGGTCATCAGCCAACTCGGCCAGCCCGATGACCATTCTTAACCTTATCGTTGCCGATCAGCTTAAAAAATTCAAATACGATGTAGATAAGCTGATGAAAAAAGGCGAGAAAAAAGACCTTGCTTTATTAATGGTGATCAAAAAGTACATCAAAGAATCAAAAAACATCCGCTTTGAGGGAAATGGTTATAGCGAAGAATGGGAAAAAGAAGCTGCGCTAAGAGGTTTACCCAATGTTAAAACCACACCAAAAGCGCTGGATGCTTTAATAAACGATAAGTCGGAACATCTTTTTGCCGAAACCGGCGTATTCACCGTGCGTGAAGCGCATGCACGTCACGAGATCTTGCTTGATGCTTTCTACAAAAAGCTGCAGATAGAAGCCCGCGTAATTGGCGAAATGGTGATGAATGTGATTATCCCGGCAGCTATTGCTTATCAAAGCAAACTGATTGAAAACGTAAAAGGACTAAAAGACATTGGCCTGGATAAAGCAACATATGCCTCGCAGCTTGATATCATTAACAGGATCTCCGAGCATGTGAACTTCATTAAAACCAATACCGAGCAAATGGTTGACGAGCGCAAAAAAGCTAACGTTATCGACGACCTTCGTCAGCGCGCTATTGATTATGATGAAAAGGTAAAATCATTCTTCCAGCCTATCCGTTACCACGTTGATAAACTGGAGCAACTGGTTGATGACCGCCAGTGGCCGCTGCCTAAATTCAGGGAGTTGTTGTTTATAAAATAAGCGCGAATTTTACGAATTGATACGAATGCCACTAATTTTATAGTTAGTGGCATTTTTATTTGGTCAACTATTCTAAAATATAAAAAGCGTCGTTGCGAGGAGGTAAATCCGAAGGCCTTTGAAGGTGAGATGACAATAGGTGTGGATGGGCTGTCATCCTGAGCTTGTCGAAGGACGCGCGCAGAAGCCCACCCCGCTATGCTTCGACAGGCTCAGCATGACACCCATTTTTTAATTATGTCATGGGCAGGAGGAATGACGAAGCAATCCCCGATTAGCAGGTCTGCCTGTGTAGTTTGGGATTGCTTCGTGCCTCGCAATAATGCTTTTTTTGAAAAATCCATCCCTACGCAAACAAATCACTCGCCTTATGCTGTTCAATAATCACAGCCCTGTATTTTGATAGCAATGCTGATTTGGATATAAAGCCGATAAAAACCTCATCTTTTACCACCGGTAACTGCCATACGTCAATGGCATCAAAGGTGTCCATAACGCTGCTGGCCGGTTGATCATAATCAATTATAGCCGGCGGTTCAATCATGATATCGGCTATATTTTCATCCGCGATATCTTTATTGAACAAGCGCCGGCGAATATCATCTATCAATACAACACCTTCAAGGCTTCCGTTCCCTTTAAGCACCGGGAAAATATTGGCATCGGTTTTAGCCAGTACCTGGTAAAATTCGCCAACCGGCATTTGTTTATCAACGGGGGTATATTTGCGGTTAATGATGCTATCAAGCATTATACTGTTAAGCATGCCGTAATCCTGCCCGGGATGAATATTGTTATGATGGATCAGCTGGCTCCAGTACATATTATGGGGCGATGAATAACGCGATATGATGTATGACATAGCCGATACGATCATGAGCGGAATAAACAGCACATATCCACCGGTAATTTCGGCTATCAAGAATATAGCAGTTAAGGGCGCATGCAATACGCCAGCCAGGGCCCCCGCCATACCCACCGCAATAAAATTAACCGTATTTAAATGTATCAGCCCGGTTTGATTAACCCCATAAGCAACAAACAAGCCCAGGAAAGCGCCTGTAAACACCGTAGGTGCAAATGTACCACCATTGCCACCGGCACCAATGGTAATACCCGCAGCAATGATCTTTGTAAACACAAGTGCCCCTATAAATAACAGCATGACAAGCGGCTCAGAAAGCCAGTCGGCAAAAAAGCTTTCTTCCTTTAATACACTGATATTACCATTTAAAATTTCGGTGAGATAATGATACCCCTCGCCAAATAATTGAGGAAACACAGCAATGATCAGCCCTAATATCACGCCGCCGCCAATTGCTCGTATATATCGGTTTTGTTTTTTAAGGATCCCGCCTTCAAGCTTCCCTCCTACTTTGGATATATAAATAGCTATCCATCCGCTTAATATGCCAAGCAGCACGTAAAATGGAAGGGCGTTCATTGCCCAGCCTTCGGTAACCAAATGGAACAATTGGCCCGAGTACAATAATTTGGAGACCACAACTCCCGTAGCAGAGGCTATTAACAGAGGGATAAAAGTAGGAATAGTGATCTCTCCTATTAATATCTCCAGCGAAAAAAGCACCCCGGCAATAGGGCTATTAAACACCGCCGCTATACCCGCCGAACAGCCAGCAGCTAACAATACCGTTTTTTCATAGGGTGTAAGCTTAAAAAACTTACCTACGTTTGAACCGATGGCTGTACCTGTACAAACAATAGGCGCCTCCAACCCTGCCGAGCCGCCGAAGCCTATGGTTAATGAGCTTGTTATTAAATGCGAATAAATATTATTGGCTTTGATGTTTGAGCGGTTCTTTTTGATATTGATGAGTACCTTACCTATCCCTTTTTCAATCTTATCGCGGTTAATCAGGTGCTGATACAGCACCGTACCCAAAATGCCTATTGCAGGTAAAAACACATAAGCTATATGATAATATAAGTGTGAGGAGATATTCCGGCTTAGCTCTTCCATTAAATGCACTAAAAACTTAAGGGCTACGGCGGCCAGCCCGCCCATAAAACCTACAAACACGCTGCAATAAATTAAAAAATTACGTTGACTATTGCGTTTTAGCCGCCAGCGGTTTATTTTGTAAGAAAGCGTTTTTAACATAAAGAAGTATCATACTAACCCTGCTGATGAAGTATTATCAGCGCGAATTGTTTTTCGATTAACCTGATTAAACAGACTGATTATAAACATCGATCTATTTTCTTACAAAGAAACACAATTTCGGGCAGTTTATATAAATCGCATATTGAATAGCAGGGCAATCGCTTTTAACCACATGCGGATTGAAAAACAATAAATGAAAAATTTTTACACTAATTTTTACGTATTAATCGAATTTCACGAATTCAATCAATTTAAGATTCGTGTAATTCGATTAATTGTGGAGAGCTTACAAAGCATTTGTGTAGAAATTTTTTAGTATGAGATTAGTAAAACAGATCGAATTATTTTAAACGCGATTTCCCTGTATTGAATAGCAGCAATTCGTAAAATTAGGGTTAATTGCCTTATATTTGCCCATGATTTCTTCGCAAAGATATGATCAGCGTGGCGTATCAGCCTCCAAAGATGACGTTCATAATGCCATAAAAAATATCGACAAAGGCATTTTCCCAAAAGCTTTCTGCAAAATAGTACCCGATATCTTAACCAACGATCCTGAGTACTGCAATATTATGCATGCCGATGGTGCCGGTACCAAATCGTCCCTGGCTTATACCTACTGGAAAGAGACAGGCGATATCTCGGTATGGCGCGGCATAGCCCAGGATGCCATCATCATGAACCTTGATGATTTGCTTTGTGTTGGCGCTACTGATAATATCCTGCTGTCATCAACCATCGGCCGCAATAAAGGCCTCATTCCCGGTGAAGTTATTGCCGCTATCATTAATGGTACCGAAGAAATTTTAGCCGAACTGCGCGAAGCCGGCATAGGCATCTACTCCACCGGCGGTGAAACTGCTGATGTGGGTGACCTGGTACGTACCATCATTGTTGATTCGACGGTTACCTGTCGTATGAAGCGTGAAGATGTAATATCAAACCACCGCATTGAACCCGGCGATGTAATTGTAGGGCTTGCCTCATACGGTCAGGCTACTTATGAAAAAGAATACAACGGCGGCATGGGCTCAAACGGCCTTACATCTGCCCGCCATGATGTGTTCAATAAAACCATCGCTGATAAATTCCCTGAAAGCTATGACGCGGCCATCCCTTACGAGCTGATCTTTTCGGGCAGCAAAAACCTTACCGATGCTATTGACATTGGCAATGGTGAAACCGTAACAGCAGGCAAGCTCGTTTTAAGCGCGACCCGCACCTACGCGCCAATCATTAAGCAAATTTTAGATGGCTACCGCAGCCAGGTTCATGGCATGGTACATTGCAGCGGCGGGGCGCAAACCAAAGTATTGCACTTTGTAGAAGGCCTTCATATCATAAAAAACAATCTGTTCCCTGTACCACCACTGTTTAAACTCATTCACGAAGAATCAAAAACCAGCTGGCAGGAAATGTATAAAGTATTTAACATGGGGCACCGTATGGAGCTTTATGTACCTGAAGCTATAGCTGCTGACCTGATCAATATTTCAAAAAGTTTTGGTGTTGATGCGCAGATCATTGGCCGTGTGGAAAAGGCGGATATTAAGAAAGTGACCGTGACATCGGAGTTTGGGGTATTTGAGTACAAATAATAACATCATGTAACGCTTATGCTTAGTTTTTTGGCCGCATTATCATCAATAAACTTATGGATGATATTTTTGGCCGAAAACCTGCTTGTTACGGCTTTGGCCCTACTATTTGGTTGGCTTATATTAAAAATAAGTAAAAAGCCGATAAAGCCCGCCAGCAGGAACGAGGTATTGATATGCCTGCTTACCAACGTTATTAATACAGTTATCACGTATGCCGGGTTCTGGCTTTTTAAGCATGGGTATCTACAGCTCACTTTTGAAATAAACTGGGCTATTATTTTTGATTTCATACTGCTTTTTCTGCTGATGGATCTCGCTATGTTCGTTTTCCACTACATGATCCATCATTCGGCAGTATATAAAGTGGTGCACAGATTTCATCATTATTATGCAGATCCTATCCCTATTGATCTGTTTGTACTTCATCCGCTCGAAACTATTAGCTTCGGTTCGCTTTGGATTGCTATGTTAATGCTGTATGGCTTTAACTTTTATGCCGTACTCATATACCTTACCGTTAATGTGTTTTTTGGCACAACCGGTCATTTGGGTGTCGAACCGGTACCCGCAGCCATACGGAAACTATTCCCATTCAGGTATCTTGGAACCCCTTCATTTCATCATCGCCATCACCTTGATATTAATCATAATTTTGGTTTTTATACCAACATCTGGGATAAACTCTTCAAAACGTATAAACCTTGACAGGCAGATAATTGATCTCACTATCTATCCCAAATCTTTCAGTTCACCTTTACTTATAGAAATATTAGTTGCTCCTAATTGCTGTGTGTTGAAATTTACAATAAGAGCTCTGCACAAAACACCGATAGCTAAAAGCAAAAAAGTCCCGGCCAATTGACCGGGACTTTTATATAACATATAAGTTATTCTTAGTTGAAGATATACCTTACACCAATTTGTCCCTGGAAACGAGAAGCTAAGCTGATATCGTTTTGGAATGATTTGGTAACAGGGATCTGGTTATTAGCATCAAGATAAGGGAATGAATAAGTTGCCTGACCAGTGGTGGCATCTTTACCCATATACCTTAACACAGTGGTTGCACCATTGTTGAAGCCGCTGTATGATACCTGGTAGGTACCCCAGTTGCGGTTCAATAAGTTAGTAAAGTTGATTACGTCGAAAGTGAACTCTAAAGTATTTTTAGTTTTGCCAGCTTTGATCATGAAATCCTGAGCAAAGTGTAAATCTAACCTTTTGTAAGTTGGCAATATAGTACCATTTCTTTGAGCATACTGACCTCTGTGTGCGCTTAAATACGAATCCTGGTTGATGAAGTTGTTCAACTGGTTCCAGATTTGTGCAGGAGTACGTGGGTCAGCAACACCGTTAGTACCGGCAGGAGCTTTAACTAAGATAATGTCGCTCTGATTTTTAGGAATGAACATCAAATCGTTGGTAGCACCGTCGTTATTAGGGTCGTTAGCGGTGATGTAAGAGATAGCGCCGCTGTTAGCAGCTTCAAATACCAGGCCAACTGTAGTAGCTAAGTTTTTAGCGTATTGTTTACGGTATGATACTGTAGCAATGATACGGTTTGGCTGTACGTATGAGCTGTTTGAAAGGTTATCAAGGTTAGGGTTACCGGCAACATACCTGGTGCTCCAGATAGTGCTTGCGGTTGAACCGCCGTCGTTAACGTCTTTCGATTTGGTGTAAGTATAAGCAAAGCTTGCTGCAAAGCCGTTAGTAAAGCTTTTTTGCAATTGACCGGTAATGAAGTATGAAAAACCTTTTTTAGTGTTTCTCATATAGTATAAACCAGTGATAGATGGGTTTGCTGCGGTAGCTGCAGAAGCTGCCGGGGTTGTGTTTTTTGAATTGTACTGAATTTGACCTTCAACACCCGGAAGAGTTGTAAAACCGTCAGATAATACTAAGTTTTGGTGGTAAATAGCACGGATATCTTTAGTGTAAGCACCTTCGATAGTAGCGATGATACCGCCAGGTAATTTTTGGTCAACAGCCAAGTTGGTTCTCCAAATCTTTGGATATTTCAGGTTCGGGTCGGCAACGTCAAGCTCATACGAAGTATTTGCTGCAGCGTTTGCCGGCCTGTTTTTATCAATATTCGGGCTAAATATTAACTGACCTTTATTAGCATCGGTGGCATTTGCCCTGGTAATGGTGTACGAACCAAATAATAAACCGTTGTTTGATGCCTGGTTTGAGATCCATACAAATGGTACCGAACCGGTAAATAAGCCCGAACCACCGCGTAACTGGGTTGAACCATCACCGTTAACATCCCAGTTAAAACCAACGCGTGGTGAAAGCTGGATCCTGTTTTTAGGCAATTTAGATACATCAACATGAGTGCCCCCCTGGAAGGTTAAAGCAGCAGCGTTGGGGTTAGCAGCTAAAGTGGTAGGAAATTGATCATAATCAGCCCTTAAGCCGTAAGTTAACCTGAAGTTATCAGTTAAGTGCAGTTTATCCTGTACGTAAGCGCTGTAAATAGAAGCTTTAATTTTAGCGTAAGGGAAACCATTGCCTACAGCCGAGTAACGTAAAGTATAAGCAGCAGCTGGTTTGTCGTTCAAGAAATCAGATGCAGAGTTGTAAGTATATAAACCATTGTAATCAGGAGCGAAACCGTTGGTGTAGCTCTGGATCTGGTTGTTTGTACCGATAGTGATCTCGTGTTTGCCGGCGAAAATAGTTACATCATCAGAAATCTGGAAGATGTTAGTATTCAATAAGTTACCAGCTGTGTAAAGTTCAGAACCAAAGCTGGTGGCAGTTGCAGAAGCCGGAGTTAATACGTTACCGTCAGCATCGCTCGTACCGTTACCTATATCAACCATAGGGATTGATGAACTACCAAGGAAGCTACGGAAATCTCTTAAAGCAGAGTAACCAACAGTAAATTTGTTTGAAACTTTATTGCTGAAACGGGTATCTAACTCAACAATACCAATATTAAAGTTATTGTTGATGGTATAACCAGAACCGTAGAAAGGTAAAGTATTGATACCTGGGGCACGTGTTGTACCGTAACCAACACCACCATTGCTGATACCTGAGTTACTTGCAGGCTGATCTTTAAACGATTTCAGGTAGAAGTACTTAGCGCTTAAAGTGTTGTTCTTGTCGATATTCCAATCCAATTTAGCGGTTAACTTGTTGCTTGATGTACGATAGTTGTAACCTTCGTAATCGCCTGGATTGTAACCTAAACCGGCAAGTTTAGTTTTGATCAGATCAAGTGTTGAAGCCTGTACGTTAGATACGTTAGCACCACTTAAACCAGTCCGGCCTGCAACGTAAACTGCAGATGGTGGAGTAGTGATCCTTTCCTGCTCGCCCGATACAAATAAGAACAATTTATTTTTGATGATAGGGCCCCCCACGGCAACACCGTCTGTATGGTAGTTTACATCAGTTACATTAAGGTTGGTTGGGCCAACGTGGTAACCTTGCAGTTTTGAACCACGTGCAAAGTAGTAAGCAGTACCTTTTACTTCGTTGGTACCAGATTTTACTACTGTGTTTACACCGGCGCCGGTAAAGTTACCCTGACGTACGTCGTAAGGAGCGATATCAACCTGGATCTGGTCGATCGCGTCTAACGAAATAGGCTGAGAGCTTGTCTGGCCACCTAAAGTACCTGATAAACCAAATGAATTGTTGAACAAAGCACCGTCAACTGTAATGTTGTTGAAAGTACTTGAACGACCGCCAAAGCTTAAACCGTTGGCAGATGGAGTTAATTTGGTGAAATCAGATAATGAACGGGCTACAGTAGGCAGGTTTTCAATTTGCTGACGACTGATAGTTTCGCGGGCGCCGGTACGTGATGAGTTGATCACTTTACCTTGTGTGCCTACCACTTTAACTTCATTCAAAGTAGTGGTATTGTCTTTAAGCACGGCAGTTAATCTTTGATCCTGACCAATTGAAAGCGTAATACCTTCCTGAACATAATTTGCGTAACCAATAAAAGTTACTTTGAAAGTGTAGGGGCCGCCTACCCTTAAGTTAGGGATGTTGTAACGACCGTCGGCACGGGTTACAGTTGAATACACAGTACCTGTTGGGATGTGTGTAATTGTTACGGTTGCACCGGGAATAGCACCTTTAGCATCGGTAACGGTACCGTTAATGCTGGCGGTGGTTACACCCTGGGCTAATACGCTCTTACCAGTGAAGAACGAAAAGCCGATGAGAAGTAATAAGAGAAGGTAATGCTTCCTCATAAATTGCTTTTTTATTATACGTTTAATTAATTGGCGCAAAGATAATTAATGAACTAATTACCAATGTTAAGTTAACGTTAACAATTATTATATATTTATCAACATTTTACATTATAAGTATAAAAACCATAAAACAACCGTCAAAAACAATGAAAATATTACAAATAATATGGTTTAAATCATATCCGGGCATAACGGTTACCTTACACCCTTTGCTTTTATGACACAGCGCAGATATAAATAACACCCGGCAGGTGATATATACCTGCAGTACATTTTTTGGTTTCAGCCCTTTTCCTTAGCTTTGGCATTCAAAAAATAGGGGCCTGCGGAAAAACCACAAAAATCCGCGCAGCTTATTTACCTTTGAAACGAAATTAAAGTATATCAATAATAATATGGATTACGATGTAATTGTTATTGGGTCTGGTCCGGGTGGCTACGTTGCTGCTATCCGCGCTTCCCAGCTTGGTTTAAAAACCGCCATTGTCGAAAAAGAATCATTAGGCGGTATCTGTTTGAACTGGGGTTGTATCCCAACCAAGGCTTTATTAAAAAGCGCCCAGGTTTTTGAATACCTTAACCACAGTGCCGATTACGGTATTAAAATTAACGGCGCCGGCGAAGTTGATTTTGCCGCGGTTGTTAAAAGAAGCCGTAACGTTGCCGATGGCATGAGCAAAGGTGTTCAGTTTTTGATGAAGAAAAACAAGATAGATGTTCTTGTTGGCTTTGGTAAACTGAAAAGCAAAGGCGCTGTTGAAGTTAAAGCTGCCGATGGCTCAGCTAAAACCTACAGTGCAAAACACATAATATTAGCTACAGGTGGCCGCTCGCGCGAGTTACCTAACCTGAAACAGGATGGTAAAAAAGTTATCGGTTACCGCCAGGCCATGGTATTGCCTCAGCAACCCAAATCAATGGTTGTAGTTGGTTCGGGCGCTATCGGTATCGAGTTTGCTTATTTTTATAACTCAATAGGTACAAAAGTTACCGTAGTTGAGTTTTTAGATAATATTGTTCCGTTAGAGGATGAGGATGTATCAAAAGGATTAAACCGCATTCTTAAAAAACAGGGCATTAATATCATGACCAGCTCCAATGTGGAGTCGGTTGATACCAGCGGCGATCTGTGCAAAGTAACTGTAAAAACAGCTACCGGTACCGAAACCCTTGAAGCCGAGATCGTTCTTTCTGCAGTAGGTATCGCCACTAACCTCGAAGGCATCGGCCTTGAAGAAAACGGCGTTAAAACCGAGCGCGGCAAAGTGTTGGTTGATGATTTCTATCGTACCAATGTTGAGGGTGTTTACGCCATTGGCGATATTGTTAAAGGCCAGGCCCTTGCTCACGTAGCATCTGCCGAAGGTATCATCTGCGTTGAAAAAATTGCCGGTCAAAACCCTCACCCGCTTGATTATAACAACATTCCGGGCTGTACCTATTGCTCCCCAGAAGTTGCTTCTGTTGGTTATACCGAAAAAGCAGCTAAAGAGGCTGGGTATGAAGTTAAAGTTGGTAAATTCCCATTCTCGGCATCAGGTAAGGCAAGTGCTGCCGGTGCTAAAGATGGCTTTGTAAAAGTGATATTTGATGCCAAATACGGCGAGTTCTTGGGAGCTCACATGCTTGGCTACAACGTTACCGAAATGATTGCCGAAGTAGTTACCGCCCGCAAGCTGGAAGCTACCGGTCATGAGATCATCAAATCGGTACACCCTCACCCAACCATGAGCGAAGCTGTAATGGAAGCCGCTGCCGAAGCTTACGGCGAGTGTATCCATTTGTAGTATTCTGGCCCATGGTCGATAGACCATAGACCATGGTTGATAGTTACAGCTACAATACATATTTAAAGTCTCAAATTAAATGCATTGCATTTGGTTTGAGGCTTTTTAGTTTCATACCTTATAACTACAACTTATCTTTAAAATATTATTCTAATTTAGCCCTATCAGCACATTATAAGTCACGCCCATTATCTATGGACCATCGACTATGGACCATCGACTATAGACTATGAACCATCAACCATGAACTAAAATGAAACTACACACCATCGATACCGGCTTTTTTAAATTAGACGGCGGAGCTATGTTTGGCGTTGTTCCAAAAACCATCTGGAACAAAACCAATCCTGCCGATGAAAACAACCTTTGCACCTGGGCCATGCGCTGCCTGCTGGTTGAACATGAAAACAGGTTGATATTGGTCGATACCGGAATAGGCAACAAGCAAAGCGAAAAGTTTTTTAGCCACTACTATCTTCACGGTAATGCAAGCCTGGATAGTTCATTGGCTTCGCTCGGTTTTCATCGCGGTGATATTACCGACGTATTTTTAACCCACCTGCACTTTGACCATGTTGGCGGTGCCGTTGTACGCGATGGCGAAGACCTGCTCCCTGCCTTTAAAAACGCTACCTACTGGAGTAACCCAAAACACTGGGATTGGGCCGTACACCCTAATGAACGGGAAAAAGCTTCTTTTTTCAGAGAAAACATCATTCCGATACAGGAAAGCGGTCAGCTAAAATTTGTTGATGCAAAAGATGGTATCAACTTTATGAAAGATTTTGAGATCCGCTTTGTATCCGGCCATACCGAATCAATGATGCTGCCGCTCATTAATTATAAAGGGAAACAGATCCTGTACATGGCCGATCTGCTGCCATCTGTCGGGCACCTGCCTATCCCCTACGTAATGGCTTATGATATGTTCCCGCTCCAAACGCTGACTGAGAAAAAGCTTTTTTTAAACGAGGCACTGGAAAAAGAATACATACTATACTTTGAGCACGACCCGGTTAATGAATGCTGCACTTTACAGCAAACAGAAAAAGGCATCAGGGTTAAGGACACATTTAAACTAAGCGACCTGTAACCGTTGATTGGTTTGATTTCTATAATTCCGTTGATTCTTTACCTTATAAAAACACAAAAGGCATCCCCTCGCGGGATGCCTTTGCTCATTGATCGGTTTAGGTTAAAAGCCTCGTCAATTAAATCAGAGCGGTTGAATCATAAAGCCAGATACTATCACAGCAACCAATCCATAATCTCCAACCTCTGATCACTTAAAAAAGGTTTAGGTATAAAGAACGTATTATCTTTGGCCGGTGGTGGCATTTAATTACCAACCTCCAACCACTGATCTCTTCAATAAAAAGGTTTAGGATTTTGAGTTTTTTGTACTCTTCCTTAAAAATCTCTCATCACAAACCTTTGTCATGATGCATAATTTGAAGGGATTACATAATCAACCTTTAATTTTTATGCATCTATTTTAATTATTCGCCTTTAGTGGTGGCACCGCCTTTACCCTGGTTTTCGATCTGTAGTTTTTTGAGCATTTCGGTGCCTATCAGGGCATCAATCATACCGCCGCTGCCGCCCTCTTTGCCGCTTACCAATATCTCAGGCACTAACCTGATACCTGCAGCAGCCAAAGCTTCGGCTACACGTACTATAGCATATTGTTCGGTACCCATGGCTTCGGTTTTTTGTTTGGTAACCTCGGCTTC
Source organism: Mucilaginibacter sp. SJ (assembly GCF_028993635.1). Classification (NCBI taxonomy): domain Bacteria; kingdom Pseudomonadati; phylum Bacteroidota; class Sphingobacteriia; order Sphingobacteriales; family Sphingobacteriaceae; genus Mucilaginibacter; species Mucilaginibacter sp. SJ. The sequence continues at coordinate 6,195,089 of NZ_CP118631.1, read as the reverse complement.
TGATAAACCTATGGCTTTGATCTTGGCACCTTCGGCCATACCATTTACTTCGGTAGCATTAGCGTCAGCCTTAGCATTCACGGTTTTGGCTTCGGCATCGGCCTTGGCTATCGTAATCCTTACCTCAGCATCGGCTTTGGCGTTGATGGTTTTAGCTTCGGCCTCACCTTTTGATGCGGCAACCCTTGAAGCGGCCATCTGGGTGTTAATCTCAACCTGGCGGGTTGATTTTACTACTTCAGGTTGCATATCGGCACCGGCACGGGCGCTTTCAAACTCCTTACGCTCAATTTGCGCGTGGCGCTGTATCTCGTAAGTAACCTTTTCCTCTTCGGCCAGCTTACGGTCGGTAAGGGTTTTCATCAGGGCGGCAGGAGGTACTATGTCACCTATCAGGGTGTCCACCCCAATTACGTTGTAGGTTTCCAGTACCCGGCCAATATGTTCGCGGGCATCAGTTTGCCTTTGGATACGATTGGCCAGGAAGCCGATCACATCACTTTTTTGGGCCGAGTTACGGAAGTAGTTGGCAATGGTTGGTTCCAGTACCTGCGATACCAGGTTTTTCATTTTACCAAACCTTGCTATCACTTTTGGTGCTTCGTTACGTGGCACGTGAATGATCTGTGACACATCCAGATTAAAAGTAAAACCATCACTTGATCTTACCGTAATGGTACACAGGTTCTTATCCAGTTCGTGCGATTCGGTACGGCTATCGGCCCAGTTTAATACGATGTTGGTTGTGGGTACAATTTCAACGGCGTGGGTATAGATGTTTACCGGGTGCTTACCGGGGTCGAGCGGTTCGTCCCAAACACCTTTTTCGTTGCGTTTAACAATATTACCATGCTTAAAGTTATCACCGCTGGTATCCTTACCTTCGGGGCCTACGAACGAGTTCACAACCCCCACATAACCAATAGGTATGTAGATCATATCTACCTGCTCAACGCTCACAAACCAGGGGTTAAGGTAATAGGTACCGGCCAGGATCACATCCTCCTGCAAACCTTTACGGCCACCTGCGTTGATAAAAGCTATCGGGTCCTGGTAGTTTTTGTGTCCATGTACCGATTCGCCGGCTATCTCACCTTTATTCAATGGTTCACCATCCAAAGTGGTAATAATACCTACCTTGTTTTCGTGGATCTGCGTGATAGGCACCATCTCAATATCAAACAAAAAGGCATTGATACGGTAGCTACCCGGTGTAAGAAAAGCGGCCTGCGGGCCTTTCTGGCCATTATTATTTAAAAAGGCAATAGCATCCTGAAACTTATCACACTCAACCGGTTTACCCAGTACACGACCGGTATCAAACGGAGCTCCGTCTTTAGCTTTCACAAGGCCAAGCTTGCCCTGCTCAATGATGGTAAAAGGTTGCATGACTATGGTGTATTGCCATGGCCACATTTTCCAGTATAAGCCCGGAGCAAGCGCTTTAGCCTGCATACCGGCTTCGCCCTGGGTGGCTATGATACGGCCGTCGGGCAGGCGGCTATTACCTGTAAGGGCAAACTTTTTGATCACCAGTCCGATACGGTCGTCCGGAACGATAACCATGCCGCAAAACACGCGCAAAACAAATTTGTACATCAGCAATAACACTATGACGGGTATAACCCACCACAGACTAACAATTAGATTGTCCATTTTTTTAAAGATTGTTTTTGATTTTTTTAACGGAACCCTTAAGGTGCGGGCCCTCACAATACTTATAGCTTACCTGGAAGAGTACCTTGGCTATATAGTGTCATTAAGACAGTTGCAACTATGCTTTGTTACGAAAAATCTTAAAAATATTTTACGTCCAACGTCAAGTACATGTAATTAATTGATACACAGAAAGTAAATTTTAAAATGATTTTCAGGAAACATTTTACAACAGGTGTAGTTAAATAAGTATCCTATTATTTAATGAATACTTAACATTACCGCTATGAGTATCCCCAAAGACATCAAAAAAGAAGGTACCAGGATAAGTCCGGCAAAAGCGGGTGGACAGAAAGCCAAAGAGATCAAAACCGAGGGCCCGCTAAGTGAAAAAGACGAAGTGAAGCAAGCCGAAGAGCGTACCAGGAAAGCCACGAAGAAATAGGTTTAGTCGGAAGTTCGAAGTCAGAAGTTCGAAGTTTCTTTCTTCTTTATATTTTGAATTTAAGACTTACGGCTTTAGACTAAAGACTAAGCCTTCGCTTTCAATTTTAAAAGCAATTGTATAGTTTTATCCAAACATTTTTCTGTTATGATAAAACAAGGCTTTTTATTGTTTGCTGTTGTGTTGCTTTTTATAGCATCATGTAAACCCGAAGTTTCGGTTAGGACCCTTACCGGCAAATGGAAATATATAAAAATCGAGCATCCAAATGCCAGTCCGCCAGATACCGTAAAACAGGCCGAGCTGGATGCCAACGTACCTTATATCCAGTTTACGCCCGAAATGAAATTCCTGATTGTATGGGGCGGCAAATTCCTATCGCACGGTAGTTTTACGCTGAATGGAAGCAACATGAATGTAACCGAGAAACTCCCTGATGGCAAAACCCGTAATTTCGTTTTTTACGTTTCGGAACTAACCGAAAATAAGATAGTTTTTGAAAGTACCGGCCCCGAAGGCTCAAAGGTTACGGCTTTGCGGGCAAGCAAATTTTAAATCAGTTAATTCTTTGCTTGCAGGCCACAAGGTACAGCCTTGCGGCCTGCACTTACAAGTAATTTAAAAGCATGCGAATCCTTCAATCCTAAAAATCAAGGTTCAATGTGCCGCAACAACATCTCCACCGGCTTCAACCTTGTTTTTTATAAACCGCTTGCCAATAAATACAATCAGGAGTGCCAAAATTGATGAGGCCGCCATAACCGCCGCCATGGGCAGCGAACTATGTTGTTTTATTACTGAAATACCGATGGATGACAAGGCCCCCACGGCCATTTGCGATGCGCCTAATATTGCAGAAGCCGAACCGGCATTTTTAGTGAAGGGAGCAAGGGATAATGCCGATGTGTTTGGGGCGCAAATGCCAACACAGCATAACACTCCAAATATCATGGCTATAGTACCACCTATCCCGAACCAATGATTTAATGAACCCGCCAAAAACACCGTGGAGATGATCACCATTAAAATAAGCGATGCGCCTATCATTTGTTCGCTTTTGTATTTTTTTATCAGTACGCTGTTTAGCTGACTTGAACCGATAAACCCTACCGAAAGCCCGGCAAAGATCCAGCCGAACTGTGTTTCGCTTACTTTAAAGCCCTCAATAAACACGATAGGCGATGACGAAACATAGGCAAACAAGCCCGCGAAAGCGAACGCGCCGCCTATGGCATAAGTGACGAACTGCGCATCCTTTAAAACCGTTATAAAATGACCAATAATTGGCCCTGGCTTTAAAGAATAAGCAGGATCGGGCTGATAGCTTTCGGGGAGCCAGAATATGACGGCCAATAATATCAGCACCGCTATAATAGTTAACACCAGGAAAATGATCTGCCATTCAAAAGCCGCGGTGATATAACTGCCTACGGTAGGGGCCAGCATTGGCGATGCACCAAGTACCAGGATCAGCAACGAAAATACTTTGGCATTATCCTCAACCGGGAACAAATCGCGCACCATGGCCATGGCGGCTACACTTGCCGCACAGCTGCCCACCGCCTGAAAAAAACGCAGTGCAATAAGCATTTCGAGCGATGAAGAGAAAAAACATCCCATTGATGACACGATGTAAAGTCCAAGCCCCCAGTATAAGGGGTTTTTACGGCCAAACCTGTCGAGCAAAGGTCCATAAAGCAATTGCCCGGCGGCGATGCCGATAAAATAGCTCGATAATGATAGCGCTACCTCATCGGTACTTGTATGCAGGTATTTAGCTATGGCTTTAAAGCCTGGCAGGTACATATCGATAGAAAAAGGGCCAAGCGCCGTAAGTGAACCCAATATGAGGATCAGTACTATATATTTTTGTTTGGTCATACGTGTGTGTTAGTTAGTTGATGGTTCATGGTTGATAGTTCATAGCTGTGAATGGGGCACACAATATATAATGGTCATGCTAAAATTCTATGAACCATGATCCATAATCTATGAACCGAAGCATCAAAACGCCTCGCCTAAATTAAGACTTATTGATGAGAAGTTTTTGCTTACGCCATAATCAAGACTGATATTGGTTCCCGCTTTTTTATTGAACTTAAAACGCAGGCCTGTGCCGGCGGCCGGGTGCCAGTATACAAAGGCATGGTTTTCGGGCTCGGTAACGGAGTTTACATTGGCAAATACCACAAAGCCCAATAAACCATTGCGGGTGATATCACGGCGGTATTCAGTTTCAAAATATACCAGCCTGTCGCCGCGGTAACGGCTTTGCGGAAAGCCCCTGCCCGATCGCTGATAAGGCTCCCAGCCAAGGCTTGGCAGGTTAAGATATGGTGTACGAGGGGTAAGTGTTGTCCAGTAATAGGCCCAGAAAGCCAGCACGTTTTTAGGCCCCGAGTTGGTTAACTGCACATATTTACGCATGTCGATATATAATGACCGCCAGTCGGTATGGCTTCCAAAAGCCTTGGCGTTAACCCGGTAAACTACGTTGGCATAAGCCCCGGGCAATGGATTAATAGAGTTTTTGCGCGAATCGTATAATAAATTGAGTGTTATACCCGATGAAAAAGCATCCTGATCGGCAGCGGTGCCATATTTATAGCCGGTGAACTTACGCAGGTTTTGATCGCCGTTGCTTTCAATATCCATATAATAATCCAAATTATAACCCAAACCAGCATAAAAGTACGGCTTAACCTGTTTTAATACACTTTGATAAAAGCGGAGGTAATTGTAGTTTACTAAAAACTTATCTTCCTGACCCTGATTACCACCTAAGCCCCAGGTATATTGCGGATAAACCATCAGCCGGGTATCGCCCTGTATATTCCACTCGTTATTATTAAGCCAGATATTTGACCGGATAGGCAAACCATACCTTCCTTTCAAATTAAAATAAGGAGTAAAAGTAAAGCTTGATAAATTGGTAGTAGCCTCATCGCCGAGGTAGAACCCTGCTGTTGTTGAAGTAAACAATGCTTTTCCTCCACTTCGCCCGTCAGTTGTAGACGTGGGAAAAACAGAAAAGTAGATCTTCTTTCGTTCAGTTGCCTGGTGCCGGGGTTTTATTTTAAAAAGCGAACGTACAATGTCAATAACATCCCGCTGAGGTACTGTATCTTTTTTTATGCTAATGGTATCTGTAACCGGCTCCTGAGCCAGCATCATTGCCGGAATCAAACATAAAACTATTACAGATACTCTTTTTACCATCGTGCTTTAAACGGAAAATATTGCCCTGCTGTTTGGCCGTTAATAAGTTTAATAACGGATAAAACAGGTCAATCGCTTCAATTTAGCTAAATTTTAATTTAAATAAAAAAGGCCTGTAAGTATTGAAACCTACAGGCCTTTATAACAACCATTTAAATTAATGATAGGTTGTTTGCTTAGTTACCGTTGTTTTAGTTGTAGTATAATGGTGATGTGGATGGGCCCTGCGCCAGGCAATGCGGGCAGCACGTTTTCTTTTTTCTTCGCGCCGGCGGGCTTCGTTACCTATGATATAACCGCCTCCGGCACCAAGCGCGCCGCCAACTAAAGCGCCGCCTGCACTATGCGTAATAAGGCCACCGGCAATTGCACCGCCGGCTCCGCCTATAATTGCACCTTTACCTTGTTTACTTATTCCTTTTTTCTTTGTGGTTTGTGCGCTGGCTGTAATACTGATGGATAGCATCAGGCCAATTAAAACGCACATATATATCATTAGCTTTTTCATAATGGTATGTATTTAATAAGTGTTAACACAAACACTCATGCAAATAGCAGACCGCTATCAAAAATAACAGCTCAAAAATTCAACAACTGAATATAAACTGACAATGTTATTTCAGGAAAGTCATTACAGCTTTTGAAAATTCGGCAGTGCGACTGGCGCTGTTATGATCGCCAGGAACGTGAACAAGCTTTGAGCCGGGAATGATTTTATGAAGGGCAACCTCGTCGCCGTTATCATGGTCTTCGATTCCGTCAATGAGCAGTACCGGGATTTTCACCCTGGCTAATTCCTGTTTGCTGGTTGATGGCTGCCACTTTTGCTGATAGGCTAAAGCAAGTTCATCAAAAGGGTTACTGTGGATATATTTGATCATCCCATCAACATCATGAAAGCTGGTATCGCCCATTAAAGCCTTATAAGCATGAATCCTTCGCGGCCATTCGGGGTTGGTATAAGCATCGCCCATGCCACCCATCACTGCCTTTTGAACCCGTTTATCCAACACAAACACGCGCGAAGTAATGATCGATCCGCGCGAATATCCAACAATATCATATCGCTTCAGCCCCAGGCTTGTAGCCAGGCCCATAATGTCTTTGGCTTCGGCATCGTTAGCATAACCCGCATCATCGTGGGGCTTGTCCGACAGTCCGTTGCCCCGCTGATCTAATATGATCACTTTATAACCAGCTGTTAACAGATCATTATAAAGCTGTCCTTTTTTCCAGCCTTCGCCCGTGCCCGAAAAACCATGTACCAGTATCACCGGGAAGCCATCGCCTTTTACTTCATAATGAATTTTAACACCATCAAACGAAGTATAATAGCTGCCCGGAGCAGTAACCGGCTGCGCTAACACACCATTGCCGGTAATCAGCATAAAAATTAACAGGGCTAAACCTACCGATAGTTTTTTAGTAACAAGCATATTTTTTATTTAACAAACAGGTTAATAACAGTTACTCCCGCAAGCCCTATAACAGAAACAAGCGTTTCCATTAACGACCATGATTTTATAGTATCCTTAATACTTAAATTAAAATACTCTTTATACAGCCAAAAACCCGAATCATTTACGTGCGAAAATGCCAGACTGCCGGCACCGATAGATAATACCATTAAATTAGGATTAATATGGTTTTGTAAAACCAGCGGCGCAACAATGCCCGCCGCTGTTAGTCCGGCAACTGTTGCCGAGCCTAAACTAACGCGGATAATAGCTGCTATCACCCAGCCTAATAACAGCGGCGGCAAATTGAACGATTGCAGTTGCGATGCTATCTGGCCGCTTACACCGCTGGCAGTTAAAACTTCTTTAAACGCGCCCGACCCTGCTATAATCAATAATATCAAGGCCACATCCTTCACCGCATCAGTAAAATTGCCCGCAAGCTGCCCCATGCTTTTACCTTGTTTTATACCTAAAGTATAAGTGGCAACCATAAGCGCTATCAGCATAACAATTGAGGGATCGCCAAGAAATGTGATAAACTTTGCTACACCCTGATCCTGTATGTTAAGGTATGGAAAAAACGCGGTAAGCATTAAAAGCAAAACCGGCAATAAAGCTGTAAAAAAGCTATTGAACGCGCCGGGCAATTTTTCGGCAGGTAATTCTTCAGCCCTGAAAGTAGCCAGCGGCTCCGACGGGATTTTTTTAAGGAATTGTGCAAACACCGGCCCTGCCAGTATAATAGCCGGAACCGCTATCATAAGCCCATAAATAAAGGTAGTTGCCATATTAGCATGAAACAAGGCCACTAATGCCGATGGCGATGGATGCGGGGGCAAAAAACCATGCGTTACCGATAGCGAGGCCAGCATAGGCAAACCTATATAAACAGCAGGCAGTTTATATTTATAAACTACCGAAAATATAAGCGGCACCATCAGCACAAAGCCAATACCATAAAACAGCGGAATGCCTATAATAAACCCGGCTGCAACAAGTGCCCATTGAATATATTTTTCGCCTACGGCGGCAACAAGTACACCCGCTATTTTTTGCGCGGCCCCGCTAACGGCAACCAGTTTGCCAAGCATAGCACCCAGGCAAATAATGATGAGCAGCTGACCTAAAATATCCCCCATGCCTTTTTGAATGGAGGCGGTTACCTTATTAATGGGTATGCCAAGCAACAAACCCGCAATTATCGAAACAATGAGGAAGGCAATAAAAGGGTTTATTTTTACCAGGCTCACCAGCAACACCAGTAAAACAATACAAAAAAAGATAGTTAGCAGTACCATTAAGTTATAGGTTATGTGTGGCCAGCGGGCGTGTAACCTGAGTATAGGGCACCTGCTGCTGCCAACTAAAGTAATAACAAAATTTGAGTTTAGGATTTTTATATGGTAAAAGCTTTGATAACCCGGCCTCAATCATCAATAAGCCTTTTAATGTTATCATTTGCACTTAAAAACAAGCGGTTTGTGTAACTAACATGTTGCTATTTATAACATTGTTTTATTAATTTTATAAAAAATAGTTTTAATTTTGCATTAAAGTTTTATCCGATTAAGATTAAACCCAAACCACTATTTTACGGGATATTGTAATTTTAACGCATACTTTAATACCTTTTCGGCATTTATTTCTTTAACTTTTATTATGGTAAAGCGTATTTTAGTATTGGATGACAATCAAGACATACTTGATATTGTTCATGAAACCCTTACTTATGAACAATTTGAAGTTAAAAGCACATCAATAAGCACCGATGTGCTTCCGCTGATTGAGAGCTTTGAACCGGATCTTGTTATACTCGATTACCGGGTAGCGGGTACCAATGGCGGCGAAATTTGCCGAAACATAAAAGTACATCCTAAATTTGGCAATACCCCTGTTATTATATTCTCGGCCTATGTGAATAATGAAAATGAGCTCATCAGCTACGGGTGCGACGCGATAATCAACAAACCATTTGATTTGACCGAACTTGTTGAAAAGGTTAATAACCTGCTTTAAAAAACGCGGTCCCACCCTCAACTGTCAATTTACCTCCCCCTTGCATTATCCATTTAACCTTTATTTCATTTTTTTCTTCTGCCAAACCGGGGTAATAATTATAAAAAAAGCAAAGAAAGCGCCTTAAAGCATTCAGCTTTACAAATACGGTACATTTTCAAGGTATAAATTGATTAATTATCAATACTTCAACAGTATAGTTAAAATATTAGCAATTATTTTAACTTTGTTTTGTAGGTTAATGCAAAACAATTAATTAAATACAATAAGCCCCTGATTGTATTATGGTACTATCAATAAACGAACACGAGAAAACGGAAGTAAAAAAGGCGCCGGTATGCCCAAGGTGTAAATCAGAGCTTGACAACCGCGTACCCAGAGGCTTTTTTGTGAAAAAAGTTTTGTTTTTTCTGCCTTTAAAGAGATACATGTGCTACAAATGCCAGCGCAAACGCTATGTACTACGATAATTAATTTCATAAAAAGAAATTAGCACTTACCTAAAAGTATTTTTCTTTTTTTTCTTCTTCACCAATAATATAGATATTGTATTTTGGCTGCCTGTTATTTTAAGTTTGTGGAAGAAAACGAAGCCAAGTCAAAAAAGAAATATTATTGTTCAAAATGCGGAAACCCTTACCACTTCCAGATGCGAAGAAATTGGTTTTTGAAAAATGTCCTGTTTTTTATACCGGTCAGGAAATATTTTTGCGCAAAGTGTAAAAAGTCGGCTCACGTTTTCATCAAATAATTTCAATTAACCAATTTTACTGGGTGTATTGATGCCCTATTACTTCAAAAAATGCAGGTAACCTGCGTTTATATCCCTCTTATACTGTTATTTTAAAACCCCGACCTTATTTGTATACAATAAAACTCCTGTTGTATATCGTCATAACTACAGAATTGCAGAGCCTTACTTATAAAACCGCATAAAATCCAAATTTGGATTAAGATAGTTACGCATAATACTTGGTATAAAAATTGCTTAACGTTCTCTGATATTGTATAAAGCCATATCGCCATTTATTTTTTTTGCTGATACATTTTTTAACAGATTACTTATGCGACGGATTTTAGCGGTGGACGACGACAAAGATATTTTAGAAATCATAAAATATATACTGGAAGATTCAGGCTATGAGGTTGATACCTTAACTGAAGGCAGAAATTTGTTTGACCGGATAAAGCAACATGAACCCGATTTAATTTTGCTTGACATTATGCTTGGCAATTTAGATGGCCGTGAACTTTGCAAGACCCTTAAAAACCAACAGGAAACTAAAAACATACCTGTTATATTAATTTCGGCAAGCCATAATCCGGGTACGCTCAGCCAGGGTTCGCCTGATGATTTTATAGCCAAGCCCTTTGATATTGATGTTTTGCTGAACAGTATAAACAGGCAGTTAAGAAGTGCCGCCTAATATACAGTACACGTCTTCGCAAAAAAACGGAGCAGGCAAATATTCGCCTACCCCGTCAAATCAAAACAAAACTGAAAACTAAGCATTTATAGTAAATGCATTTTCCCGTTTAGCGCGGTTACGCAGCTTAAAGAAAATGACAAGGTTTAGGAAATGCATACCGCCCAATATTAAAATTATCCAGCCCACTTTATAACTCAGTACTTCAACCACTACCTGCATACTGGCAATACTGCCATACTCCTTTAAGGCCAGGCTCATATAGCCTATATTTACCAGGTAAAAGCCTACTACAAGCAGCTTATTCACAGAATCGGCCAGTTCACTGTTGCCGTGAAAAATATCCACTAAAAATATACGCCCGTTTTTAAACAGCACTTTGGCCACCCATACTGTTAATGCTATGCTTGCCAACAGGTAAATAATATAGGTTAAAATAAAGTAGTTCATAATGTTAAAGATTTAGTTATTATTAATTATTTAGAATTTTCAATAAAAATTGAAAATTATTTGTAAAAAAATTTATTTAAATACTTTCAATATCGAACCAAAAAACCAGTTTTCTTCGGCCTTGAGCATGGTATCAAGTGTTTTGTTCACATTGTTAGCCAGTTTATTTATATCAGTAACCGTGGTTTTAAATGTTTTATAAGCCGGATCTTTTGCATCGCCATCCACCCCTGCCAGTTGATCAAGTATTTTAATGATAGGGGTAAGCTCGCGCTTTTTACGTTCTTCGGCAACACGGCGGGCAATAGTCCACACATCTTTTTCTGCGTAAAAAAACTCCTTACGCTCACCGGTTTTATGCTGCTTTTCAACCAGGCCCCAGTCAATCAGATCGCGCAGGGTCATATTGGCATTACCGCGTGATATGCTTAACTCGGCCATCACCTCTTCAGTAGTTAAAGCCTCCGGCGAGACCATCAGCAAAGCGTGTACCTGGGCCATGGTACGGTTAATCCCCCACTCCGACCCCAGCTTACCCCAGGCCTCAATGAACTTTAACTTTGCCTCTGCCAATTCCATGCACAAATATAAACAAGTTTTTAAACTTTCAAAAAAAAATGAAAATTTAGGTGAGAGGGCAATGCGCTTTCACTTGCTTTGTTTTAAAAAATGTAAAATAAATATGCACCACATTCTGTACGTCCAAACACAGCTGTAGCAAAGGGGCCAACGGTTTGCAGAGCACTCCGTTTACCGAAACAGCCCCGCCAAAGTGGTATTAAATTACTTCACAACAGCTATAGCCATGCCGTCATGTTCCTTGGTACCTACCGTTTGGATAATGGTGGCGGTTACCTGCGGGTTAGCAGCAAGCGCTTTATTAAAACGCTGCACCCCGCTAACGCGCTCATCATCACAGTTATCATCAAGTACTTTGCCTTCGCGGATCACGTTGTCCGCAACAATAAGGGTACCTGGCCTGGAAAGCTTAAGCGCCCATTCAAAGTATTCGGTATAAGGCGGTTTATCGGCATCAATAAAGATCATATCAAACGGGCCATCATCATCGGCATCAAGGGCTGCGAGGCTCTCCATGGCTCTGCCTACCTTAATTTCAACCACAGGGCCCAAACCGGCTTTGATGATATTCCGGCGGGCAACATCAGCATAAGCCTGCTCCAGTTCAAGCGTAATGAGCAAACCATCGGCAGGCAGCGCGCGGGCCAGCCAAATGGTACTGTAACCGCCAAGCGTACCTATTTCCAAAATCTTTTTTGCACCGCATAAACGGGCCAGTACCTGTAAAAATTTACCCTGGTTAGCCGACACATTGATGCCCGGAATACCGGCATCTTCCATAGATTTCAAAGTACCTTTCAGCACCGCGTCTTCATCCTCAAACAAATTACTTATATACCGATCAACCGATTCAAAAAGTGAAGTATCCATAACGCTAATTTTTTATTATGATAAAATTATACACGGGCTAAAAGCAAGACGCACAAAGCCTAAAGCTAATGAACTGGTTTAAATTTAAATTGCTATATGTGAAATTAATAGATTTTATAAACCTGTTTACCGAAAACACCTTGCCTCTTGCCACACTCAATTATAACTTTTATACTGTAGATTTTACATGGGTTAACCGGCAGACTCCTGATCAGCATCGCCAGGCCGATGTTATCAGCTAATAATTACCGAATGTTGATTGTATAATTTAGATTGCTGATATTGCCCGAGTGGAAAATGTTAAAATTGTCACCATAAATACATGGAAATGTGATGGTGAGTACCGGCTGCGCATGGGCATACTTGCCAAACAACTTAAACAACTAAAACCCCATGTTATAGCTTGCCAGGAATGTTTTTACAGCGAAGAGGCAAATGCCGATACCTTGAAGTTTTTGGCTGCCGAATTAAATATGCATTACTGTTTTTTACCCGGCCGATCAAAAAAACGCCTGTTTGAAGGCAGGATGGTTAAAAGTACATCGGGCCTGGGCATATTATCAGTTTACCCGGTTACCGAAACCGGGAGTTTTGATTTACCCGTAGTAGCTGAAGATAACGACCGTAAAGCGTTCCGGACAAACGTAAACCTGCCATCGGGAAAAACAGTTACTGTTACTACTACCCATCTTACACACCTGGGACAGCATAAAAGCCTAAAAAAAGCCCAGGCCGAAGCCCTTGCGGGTTTTGTTATTGAGGAAACCCCAAAGCCATACCACATTATTTGCGGCGACTTTAATGCCACACCAGATTCGGAAGCGGTGATGGCTTTCCGTGAATTATCTAAAGCTGCTGATTGTTATACCGAAGGCAACGGTACAGAGCCGAGATACAGCCTTACGGATGCCTATTACAAAGCCAACAAACAGGTATGTGTTGATCAGATCTTTACTTTGCCCTTACCTGGTACGGATAATTATCCGCGGTTTATTGATTCGGCAGTGGTATTAAATGTGCCTGATGAAGAAACCGGCTTATACCCGAGCGATCATTTCGGTATCACCACTACACTTTTAATCCCTTAGCCTACGTTATAATTAAAACAACCTGATACTTTCGCAATAAAGTTTTTGCACCCAATTATGAGCAAGTTATTTTATGTTATTGGCGCGTCCGGCGCCGGCAAAGATACCCTGATGAATTACGCCCGTACCCGAATAAACGGATCGGAAAATGTGGTATTTGCGCACCGGTATATTACCCGTCCGCCATTTTCGGGTAATGAGAATCACGTTAGCTTAACCAATGAGGAATTCGCATTGAGGAGCAAAGCCGGTATGTTTGCTTTAAGCTGGGGGAGCCATGATAAATACTATGGCATAGGGCAGGAAATAAACAGCTGGCTTAATAAAGGCTTTAATGTGGTAGTTAATGGCTCGCGCGAATACCTGCCTGTTGCACAGCGGCTCTACCCCGATCTGATAGTAATATTAGTAACTGCGAGCCCCGAAGTTATTGTAAGTCGCCTGGTTGGGCGCGGACGAGAAAACGCTAAAGAAATAGCCAATCGTATAGCCCGCACTGTCGAACTCAATACCAATCTCGAAAACTGCATCGAAATACAGAATGACGGCGCTGTTGAACTTGCCGGGAACCAACTGGTAAACCTCATCTCGGTAACGGAAAAACAACTGGCTTAAACCTGCTTTACGAAGCCTCGAGAGCGGATCAAATAATCTCTGCCCGGTTTGGCATTCTTATATGTGGATGAAAACTATTGATGGTTCAATACTCCGAACGCGAGATTACTGCGCTGTTAATTGCAATAGATATTTTAGTTTTTTTGAACGCGACTCATAAAACACTGAAATATACTGAAAAAGGGGTATTTCAAGGAGAAAATATTAAAGTTATTTTTAAAAAATATTTAGAAAAGTATTTAAATATTGAACCTAAACCCTATCAATATATAACTTAGCCATCTGCCCTGAACAGCAAATGGCTTTTTTGTTTATATACAAATCTCAATAATTGTTGCCAGCTATCGCAAGGTAGCATAATTATAAAACTGCAACCTGCCATTCCCCTGGATGGTAATGGTTTTGGTTTCAGTTGCGCCCTGGGCATTTTTGAGGGTAACACGTACCTGGTTATCTCCTTTTTGCAAAGGGATCCGTGCATAAGAAATATAAGCAGGCAAGCTTTGCCAGTTACGGGTATCGGCTTTTTCAGATAGTAAGCTGTAAAGCTGAATGCCATAACCAAGTCCTTCTAATAACCCGTTGGTTTTGCCATCACTTTTGGCAGCAGCACGTATCGAATATTCGGCTATCTTCTTCACCGCAAGGCGCGACAGGATCCCGCTCATCTCTTTTAATGCACGCTGCTGCAAAGTTTTAAATGCCAGCTCATTAATATCTTCAGCTTTTACCAATGACGCATCCTGGTTATTAACCGAAATACTTGCGCTTGAATAATATGGTGTTTGCGCAACATATTTAGGAAATGCGACCCGTAGACTTTCAACCGACTTGGTGTTTACCCTGTTCCTGTCACCGTCGTAATTAAAGGGAATTACCAGGCCTCCGGCAGCATCCGTAAAAAACAAGTCGCCGTTGCTATTACGGATCAGGCTAAAAAACAGGTCGACCTGCGTTTTTACCGGGGCAAGGCCGTTCTCCCAAAAAAATATCAGCTCACCGCCTTCCGATGGTTTTACAGGTTCATATTTAATGCCAAAGGTTGTTTCAAACTGGTCAGCTTCAGTTGTGAAGCCGTTTAGCTTGGCCGTGCGGATCACGTCTTCTTCCAGTTCAACGGGCATCGGGGTACCGTAATAAGTTTTATCAGGACTTTTAAGATAGATCTCCGCCGCGTTCCTGTATGATATAAATGCATTGTTTACATCGTTGTTGCTTTCATACAACATCCCCTGCAACGTCAGCGAAAACGCGTCGTTTGAGTAACGGCTGTCTTTATTGTTATACTTATCGCCCTGTTCCTGAGCCTGTAGAGTAATACGACGGGCTTCAACAATAGCATCCTCTGTTTTATTCAGGTACAAATAATTGAGCGCCTTATAATAATGGATCATGAACTTTTCAAAATCCTCTCCTTTATACCTTTGCGATGCTGAATTAAGCAAAACGCCAACAGCGGCGTCAGACGCGCTGGTCAAACCTTCATCAAGCAACTGATCGGCCTGGTTAAAGTAGTTGTTACTATTTTCGTACTCGCCTTTCAAATGGCAGATCCTCCCCTTCTCCATCAGGTAAAGGAGCTTATTTCGGGGCTTTTGAATGAGGCTGTTATTATCGAGCTCCTTCTCGGCCTGGGGATAATTACCGGCCGATACATTTTTATAATAAGGCGCAACGCTTTGATTATAGGTTGAACACGCCGATAAAAAAAGCATCAGCCCGATAAAAGAAAATACCCGGAGAATATGCGTACGTAAGTTGATCATTATTAAATGCAAACTGCCCCGAACACGGGCGTACCATGTTCAGGGCAATGATGTTTACCAGCTTTAGTTTTTAACGTATTTGGCAATTTTCTTTTCGCCTATCCAAACCACTTCATTTGTTTGAATGTTGGTAAGCTCCAGATTTACCTGGTAGTAAACAACTTTTTGGCGTTTATGCGAATCAACTATTGAATTGATTGAACCCTGCAGTATATAATCGGCACCATTTTCCAGGCCAAATTTTTTCATGCTTGATACCGTAGCGTTTGTTTGCTGATCGGCCTTTTCGGCGCGTAACTCATCACGTTTTTTACCGCCCTGCACTAAACGTACTTTTTGCGATTGGATGAATGAGCTCTCAATATCGGTTAAGAATGTTTCGGCATCGATATGCTCGTGGCTTTTATTTTGTACAAAGCCAACTATAACTACCGGGCGTTTACCCTGGTGCTCGTTAAGGTGAGTATCTATCCAGTTAGCACCTAAAATTTTGCCGGTAAGCTCATCGGCTGCCATTCGTGCGTCACTGTTATTCCAGTTGCCGCTAACATCAATAGTTTGATCCGTGCTAACGCGTGTAACCTGCCTTGAACATGAGGCTATAAAAATCCCTGAAACTGCTATTGCAGCAACTGTTAAAATCCTGTTAAATTTCATTTGTAGTATATTATAAATTATGATGTGTTAGATTGATTGCCGCTTAATTTGTTACCAGCCAAAACCGATACCGATGCTTGTACGGCCACCCCAGCGGCCACCATAATAGCCGCCCCAGCGATTGCCCCATCCATAGTTTAAAAATGGAGAATAAGAGTAGCCGCCATATAAGCCCCATGACGGTGAATAATCATAATATCCGTTCATGCGTTCCTCATGCCGCCACGCGCGGTTTTGACGGCGGCGTTCCAGTTTGGCTTCATACCAATCGTAAGCTTTGTAAGTATTTTGTATGGTTACCCCGTGCAGGCTGTTCAGGGTATCGGCAACCCTGATATATTTTGCCTGGCTTTCCATGTAGCGTGGATTTTGATCGGCAACCAGCGATGCTGTTTCCTGGGCTTTTAGGGCGCCGCTAAACAAACCGCCTAAAAGCATCAAGCCTATCATAAAGATATTCCTTTTCATTGCGCTTAATTTAATAAGTAAAGTTACGTAAAATGCAGTCCAAATATTACACCGGCGCCGGGCATAAACCGTTAAATTATGTTAATCGGGAGCATTTTTACTTAATTATGAATTGCAGTAGCATTATACAGTTTTTTTCACCATGAAAATGGTCGGTACTACTGTCACTATCGGCCATGGTGGCGCGTCATGATGATATATTTAATACATTTATATAAAGCTAAAAACTGAACGCACAAAGCCGAAAACTTAACATTCTGTTTATTAACATTATATAATTATTTTATGTGAATTAATTATTAGACGCTCTATCATATCATGAAAAAATCAACCTATACCCTGTTCATTATTGGCTTTGCTGCGATACTGTCTGCCTCGGTTGCCAACGCGCAAACCAAGGCGTTTAAACCAAAAGACCAGCAGTTATTTAACACCATCGCACACATGGATAGTGTAATGTTCAACGCCTTTAACAGCCGTAATTTAGAAGTGATGAAAACGCTGTTTGCGCCCGATGTTGAATTCTATAACGATGGTAAGGGCGTAACTGGTTATGACGGCACCATGGCCGGCTTTAAAGGAATTTTCGAGAACAAACAAGCCGCCGACCTGCGCCGCGACCTGCTTAAAGAAACGCTTGAGGTTTACCCCATGCCCGGCTTTGGCGCTATTGAAATGGGTACACATCGTTTCACACATACCGAAAACGGACAACCAGTAATCGGCCTGATGAAATTTGTACACATTTGGCAGTATAAGGATGGGCTGTGGAAAGTGACAAGGGTGGTGAGTGTCGGACATTAGTTATGCTAACAGATCCGTTAAGAGTTTTCAATTCCCCTCTCAAGCGCAGGGCTGTTGAATTTAACTATAGCCGGTTAAAGCGTTCGTGCTTAAAGCTGCAATTGCACCGTTTTTAATTAACCTCTGATCATCAACCTTAAAATTTCTTCAATACGAACTCACATTGCTGTAGTCAACATTTGTAATCCCGCTATAATCAGGCACAAACGTATTTTCGCTGCTGATGGCCATGTCAAACTCAAACGATGCCGGATAAGGTGTATTTAACAAACTGCCTTTGGGGATGTAAGGGAACAGCTCGCCATAAGTGAGGATCTGGCTGTGGTTAACACGGCGATAAATATACATGCGGTGCAGGTCGCACGGTTTGCTTAAACCCGCGGCACCTATCATCTGAATGGCGCTGCTCACCGTTTGCCGGTGGAAATTAGCCACACGTACTTTTTTATCATCCACTACCAGGCCCTTCATCAGGCTTTTATCCTGTGTGGCCACGCCGGTAGGGCAGGTATTGCTGTTACACTCAAGCGCCTGGATACATCCCAGGGCGAACATCATGCCACGGGCGCTGTTACACATATCGGCACCGAGGGCAAAATTTTTGACCAGGTCAAAACCCGTGGCTACTTTTCCCGATGCTATAAGCTTGATATGTTTTTTAAGATCGAACCCGGTCAGCGCGTCATAAACAAAAGCCAAAGCCTCGCGCAGCGGCATCCCTACCGAGTTACTGAACTCAAGCGGGGCAGCGCCGGTGCCGCCTTCGCCCCCATCAACAGTAATAAAATCGGGAGTAATGCCTGTTTTGACCATAGCCTTGCAAATAGCTAAAAACTCGCTTTTATGACCAACGCACAATTTAAACCCGACTGGCTTGCCGCCTGAAAGATCCCGAAGCTTTTGAATAAATACCATCAGCTCCAATGGATTGGTGAACGCGGTATGGTACGGTGGCGAAACCACATCCTTCCCCATCTCCACCAGCCTGATCCGCGCAATTTCAGGTGTTACCTTGGCAGCGGGCAATATCCCCCCATGACCAGGCTTTGCTCCTTGCGACAGCTTGATCTCGATCATTTTCACTTGTGGAAGCACTGCGCGTTCGGCAAAGGCATCGTAGTTCATAGTACCATCCTTATGGCGGCAACTGAAATAGCCGGTGCCTATTTGCCAAATGATATCGCCGCCTGGTTGCAAGTGGTAATCGCTTAATCCCCCCTCGCCGGTGTTATGGGCAAAGTTATCCAGTTTTGCACCGCCGTTAAGGGCCAGTATGGCGTTCATACTCAACGAACCAAAGCTCATAGCCGAAATATTGAATACGCTGGCCATATAAGGCTGCGTACAGGCCGCCCCGCCGACCTTTACACGGGGATCCATATTTAATTTATGGTGATCAATTGCCGCTATGCTATGGTTAAGCCATTCGTAGCCATTATCATAAACATCAAGCTCGGTACCAAAGGGACGGGTGTCATCAACTTTTTTGGCTCGCTGGTAAATTACACTCCTGTTTTGACGGTTAAAAGGCGTACCGTTGGTATCGCTTTCAATAAAGTACTGGTATATTTTAGGCCTAAGTTCTTCCATCAAATACCTCAGGTGGCCAAACACCGGGTAATTACGCACAATACTGTGTTTGGGCTGTACCATATCATAAAAGCCGATAAGATATACAGGCCCCATGAACAGAAACGACCATGCAGCGGGTGGCCAGATGACAGTCCACAAAGCAAGCATACTGAATATGATAAAGAACGAAACAACGAAGAGCTTTCTCATGGATAGTTAATTTTATATGAAGCGGCTATTAAGTTTGATAAAAATAGATTTATAATTTAAACAATAGGGCAAATTTGTGGTTAAGAAACTTACTCAATGTCGTTTTAAAGTCACAAAGTAAAAATACATGTTTAAACATCTATTTTTGTACTTATCTTTGTATCAACAAAAAAGAAATAAAAATCATGGCAACAGAAACAGCAACAAAATGGGTTATTGACCCTATGCACTCAGAAGTACAATTTAAAGTTAAACACCTGGTTATTTCAACCGTGAGTGGTTTTTTCAAAAGCTTTAACGGTGAGTTATTAACTGATAATGATGATTTTGAAAATGCTGAAATTGATTTCTCTTTAGATATCAACAGCATTGATACCAACCAGACACAACGCGACGAGCACTTGAAATCGGCCGAATTTTTTGACGCCGAAAAATATCCTCAGATCACTTTCAAATCAACTTCATTCACCAAAACTGATGATGAAGAATATGAATTGAAAGGCAACCTTACCATTAAAGATCAAACCAAACCGGTAACGCTCGACGTAGAATTTGGTGGTTCGGCTGCCGACTTTTATGGCAATACCAAAGCTGGTTTCGAAATCAGCGGTAAAATTAACCGTAAAGATTTCGGTTTAACCTGGGACGGCGTAACTGAAGCCGGTTCAATTGTAGTTGGCGAAGACATTAAATTGTTAATCAACATACAGTTCACTAAACAAGCTTAATTGTTTTAATACTGTTGCTGTGTTTTAACTTTTAAAATGCCGCTGTTGTTAAAGGATCCAAACAACACGGCATTATTGAAGCAGCAAGCAGGTTAAATTCAAATAACAAAGCCATTCGTTTAACGCGAATGGCTTTTTGGGTTTTTAACGATCTTTAAATACAGCAAGATTATTCGAAAAGCATCGCTTTTATTACAGGTGGCACCTACGGAGCCATAAATTGATCTATTATTTTGCTACAAACACGATACTCCCACGGAGTGTTAAAAACTTAACAAAGCACTCCGTAGGAGTATCGTGTTTGTAGGTGATAAGATAAAACAATGCTGGCTCCGTAGGTGCCTCCTATCTACTATCTGAAATTCCACCGTGTCTCTTCGATCATAATAACGTGATTTAAAGCACGTTTTGCCGCTGTTTTTAAACCAAGTAGCGCTATATTTGTTCTTATACTTATGCTAATTAAAATATATCCCGAAAACCCTAATCCAAAGGCTATTGAGCAGGTGGTTGAGGTGTTAAAAAAAGGCGGCCTGATTATATACCCCACCGATACCATTTATGGTTTGGGCTGCGATATTACCAACCACCGTGCTATTGAAGCCATTTGTAAGATCAGGAATATCAAACCCGAAAAGGCCAACTTCTCATTCATTTGCTATGATCTGAGCCATATTTCTGATTACATCAAACCGATTGACAATACTACTTTCCGCGTACTAAAAAAGGCGTTGCCGGGGCCATTTACATTCATATTCAATGCCAGTCATATGGTTCCCAAAATGCTCAGCTCCAACAAAAAAACGGTTGGTATCAGGGTGCCCGACAATAATATAGCCCGCGAAATTGTGCGTGTGTTAGGTAATCCGATACTTTCTACATCTATCAGGGATGACGACGATATTATCGAGTACTCAACCGATCCGGAGCTGATCCACGAAAAATATGAAGACCTGGTGGATATTGTAATTGATGGCGGTTATGGCGACAACATCCCATCAACCATAGTTGATTGCACTACCGGCGACTTTGATATTGTTCGTGAAGGTAAAGGCGATTTGGAGTTGTATTTGTAGAAAAGCCTTAAATATTACAGGGCATTGCACTACTATGTGAACACATCTTTAACTAAAAGAAAATGTCATTTCGATTGAGCAGCTGGGCATCGGCGCTGGGGCGAAAGAGAAATCTCCTACGCCCTGTAGAGCCGTACACATGTTTTAGATCAAGGCGTATAAGATTTCTCCTCCCCCCTTCACACATTTTCCACAACCGGTTCGTCGAAATGACATTCGGTTTTATTCATTAATATTCATCGACCGGTGTATATTTTTTTACGGCCTTATCCCCCTCACAAATCCATCAATCTTATCCATATAACCTTCCTCGCCTAAAAGCTTCACAAATTTGCTTCCTATAATTGCCCCATTGGCATAATTACATGCTTTGGCAAAGCTGCTGCTATCGGTAATACCAAAACCAATAATGGTTGGATTCTTTAGCTTCATCGCGGTAATGCGTTTGTAATATTCTTCAACGCTATCACTCAGTTTCAGGTTATAGCCCGTTATTGTTGATGACGACAGCAGGTAGATAAAGCTGTTGCTCAGTTCATCAATTTTGCGGATGCGCTCTTCAGATGTTTGCGGAGTTACCAGGAATATGTTGCTCAGGCCGTTATCGATAAAATATGACGAGTACATTTTTTCATATTCATAGATCGGCAGATCGGGTACAATAATGCCGTCAACACCTACTTCGGCAGCTTTTTTACAAAACCGTTCAACACCATACTGTGCAATGGGATTAAAATAGCCCATAAGCAAAATAGGAATACTTACCCTGCTGCGTAGTTCGGCAAGCTCTTCAAACAAAACTTTAAGGCTCATGCCATTTTCCAGAGCACACTCTGAACTATGCTGAATAGTTGGGCCATCAGCCACCGGATCAGAATAAGGGAAACCGATCTCCAGGAAATCGGCACCTGATTTTTCAAGGGCTTCGGCAATATCAACTGTAGTGTTCAGCGCTGGGTAACCGGCGGTAAAGTATATAGATAACAGGTTATTGTTTTTTGATGCAAAAAGTTTGTTTAAACGGTTCATTGTATTTTATTTGTCTATGGACGATAGACCATAGTCCATGGTTTTATTTTTTATTGTTGATTTTTTTCACGGATCAGCTATGGTCTATGGACCATCAACTATGAACCAATTAGTACCCGAAATAATTAATATACGTATCCAGGTCCTTATCTCCCCTGCCCGAAATGCAGATCACCACATTATCGTTGGCCTCAAACTTCATTTTCTCTAACTGGGCCAAAGCATGGGCTGTTTCAATAGCCGGGATAATCCCTTCCAGCTGACAGCAAAGTAAACCTGCCTGCAAAGCCTCCTCATCGGTAATACTTACATATTGCCCGCGGCCGGTTTTAAACAAATGTGCGTGCTGCGGCCCTATACCCGGATAATCCAGTCCCGCCGAAATTGAATAAGGCTCAACCACCTGTCCGTCTTCGGTTTGCATCAATATGGTACGGCTGCCATGCAGCACCCCTTCATCGCCCAAAGCTGTTGTGGCGGCCGATTCACCACTATTTACGCCTTTACCTGCCGCTTCAACAGCAACCAGTTTTACAGCCTCATCCTCTATAAAATGATAAAACATCCCCATAGCGTTGCTGCCCCCGCCTACACAAGCCATCACATATTGCGGTAACTCCTTGCCGGTTTGCTCAAGCAACTGGGCCTTTGTTTCCTGCGATATGATAGCCTGAAAACGGGCCACAATATCCGGATAAGGATACGGGCCAACTACAGAACCGATGATATAATGTGTATCAACCGGGTTGCCTATCCAATCGCGCAGGGCCTCGTTGGTAGCGTCTTTAAGTGTTTTACTGCCAGATGTGGCGGGTACAACCTTAGCGCCAAGCATTTTCATACGGGCCACGTTTGGCGCCTGCCTCACCATGTCAATTTCGCCCATGTACACAACGCATTCAATATTCATGAGCGCGCATACGGTAGCGGTTGCCACCCCATGCTGGCCTGCGCCGGTTTCGGCAATGATACGCTTTTTGCCCAGCCGTTTTGCTAACAGGATTTGCCCTATGGCGTTATTGATCTTATGCGAGCCGGTATGGTTGAGGTCTTCGCGTTTAAAGAAGATGTTAGCGCCATATTTCTCCGAATACCTTTTGGCATGATACAATGGAGAAGGCCGGCCGACGTAGTTTTTAAGCAGATCGTCAAACTCGGCTTTAAAATCATCATCATTTATGATATTAAGGTATTGCTCCCTTAATTCCTCTACGTTAGGATATAACATTTCGGGGATATATGCTCCCCCAAAATCGCCATAATAACCTTGTTCGTTAACTCCGTATTTCATTTGTTGTGTTTTATTTTTGATGATTTTAAATGCCTCTTTTAATTTTTCGATATTCTTTAAACCCGGCTCAATTTCAAACCTGCTGTTAAGGTCAACCCCATAAAATTGAGGGTGTGTGATGTTTTTAACCTCTTTTATATTTTCAAGCCCCACCCCTCCTGATAAAAAGAAGGGAATGTCCAGTTTGTATTGGTCAAGGATGGCCCAGTCAAAAGTTTTACCCGAGCCGCCGTATTCCTTTGTTTTGGTATCGAACAGGAAAAGATCAATATTGTTGGCATAATCTTTTAACTGTTCAAAATCAAAATCTTCGTTAATACCAAAAGCTTTGATCACGGTTACCCTACCTTTAAAAGCAGCGCAAAATTCCGGACTTTCATCGCCATGCAGCTGAACCGCGTTAAAGCCATATTCAGTGACCAGGCGATCAATATTTTCAGAGCTTTCATTTACGAAAACACCCGTTTTTTGGATAGAGGCGGGTATAGTTTGCAACGCATCTGTCGCCAGGTTTGCCATATAGCGTGGCGATTTGCCATATAAAATAAAGCCTACATAGTCGGGCTGTAAAGCAGCAACCGCATTAATATTTTCAGGATGTTTTAAACCGCAAACCTTTATTTTCATGCTTTAGTTTTGTAATAAAGTATTAAAACTCCTCAGCGCTTTTTTGCTTAACAATGCTTCTTCGGCTTCATAAAAACAATCACCAAAAGTTTTTTCAGGGCCGATGGTTTTAATGGCCAGCGCGGCGTTAGCCAGTACCACGTTATTTTGGGCTGGGGTGCCATTGCCTTTAAGCACATTGCTGAATATAACTGCAGAAGCCTCAACAGTGTCACCACCAATGATCTCTTTAGGATCGAGCTTTTCAAAACCGAGGTCTTCCACACTGTTGATCTTTTCACCATCTGCCGAAAAGGTCTTAAAATCGCAGGTTAATGAAATTTCGTCATAGCCTTCCAGGGCGTTTATGATGGTATATTTTGTAGTTGATTTTTGGTAAAGGTAAGCGTATACCCGGGCAAGCTCCAGGTTAAACACCCCTACCAATTGATTATCTGGCTTCGCCGGGTTAACCATTGGCCCTAACATATTAAAGAAAGTTTTAACACCCAGTTCCCTGCGGATAGGCGCAACGGTTTTCATAGCCGGGTGAAACAATGGCGCGTGCAGAAAACAGATATTAGCTTCCTCGGCACTCCGTTTCAGCTTGTCAATATCGTTGGTAAACTGATAACCCAGGTACTCCATCACATTTGATGAACCGCAGCCCGATGATACCCCATAGTTACCATGCTTGGCCACCTTATACCCCGCGCCTGCTACAACAAATGAAGCAAGCGTTGAAATGTTAAAAGTATCCTTACCATCGCCTCCGGTACCGCAAAGGTCAATGAGGCCATCGGTTTCCAGGTTAACAGGCAGGCAAAGCTCCAGCATGGCATCACGAAAGCCTTCCAGTTCTTCAACGGTAATGCTTCGCATACAATAGGCTGTCATGAAGGCCGCCATTTGCGCGTTATTGTACCTACCCTGCGCAATGTTTATCAAAATGCCTTTTGATTGTTCCCTGCTAAAGGTTTTGTGTTCAAAAAGATGATTAAGTATCTGTTTCATTTGCTCGCCCCCCGGCCCCCTAAAGGGGGAGTTGGTATAGTTTAATTATAATTTATCGTGCCCCGCGCTAATCGTTCCCCCTTTAGGGGGTTAGGGGGCGAAGCATAAAAAAAGGGTTGCCGTATGGCAACCCTTTTTGAATATATCTTTTAAACAAACATGGAATTGCCTTACGATTACTCGTTAAGCCACCACCAATTGTTGTTTAATTTTGTCATTGTTACTTGTTGGCACAAATATGTAAATAGTTTTTATAAAAACAAACAGATAGTGAAATCAATTAGTGAATTATTGAATTAGTGATTTAAGATCAGTTAATGAAATAATGAGTTAGCGAATTAGTGAATTAATCTGGAAAGCCCCCCAGATTACTTAAATTTATATTTTAGCTGTTGATTTATCGGGTTCGCGGTATTGCCCGTGTTCGATCAAAAATTCACTAACTCACTAATTCAATAATTCACTAATTGGCCTCATGTCTATACATAAAGAGAAAATTAATCCCGAAGATGATCTTGGTTTTGGTACCCAGCCGGTTATTAAAAGCCAGCCGGTCATAAATAAGGATGGCACTATCAATGTAAAACGTACCGGCCTTCCGTTTTTTACTACATCAAACAACTACCACTCGCTCATTACCATGAGCTGGCGCAAGTTTTGGTTCATTGTTTTTAGCTGCTATTTTATAGTAAACATTATTTTCGCGCTCATTTATTTTTCGTTGGGGCCCGATGTGCTTGACGGTAAAAGCGGTCATACCGATTTTGACCGTTTTATGGATTCCTTCTTTTTTTCCGCGCAAACGATATCTACGGTAGGCTATGGCCATATTAGCCCGAGGGGAATAATCCCCAATACTATCGCGGCCCTCGAATCAATGATGGGACTGCTGGCCTTTGCTTTAGCAACAGGTTTACTTTATGGCCGTTTTTCGCGTCCCTCGGCCAAGATCATGTATAGCCGCAATGTGCTTATCGCACCCTATCGCGATGGCGGTAAAGGTTTGATGTTTCGCCTGGCCAACGAACGCAGAAACATCCTCATCGACCTGGAAATGGAAGTTGTTTTCAGCTATAACGACGAGGAAAACGGCAAAACCGTACGTAAATTCTTCCAGCTCGAACTGGAACGAACCCGCGTTAGTATTTTAACCCTGAACTGGACAGTAGTTCACCCGCTTGATGAAAACAGCCCGATTAAAGATATCACACCTGAGGAGCTTGAACGCAGGCAAGCCGGCCTTTCGGTAATCCTGAAAACTTTCGACGATACCTTTTCGCAAACCATCCATTCCCGTACGTCATACCAGTACGACGATTTTGTATGGGACGCTAAATTTAAACCAGCCTTTGAGCGCGATGAAACAGGCCGCGTTGTATTGGATTTGAGCAAGATAAGCGCATTTGATATGGTCGGTCATTAAGTCATTAGTCATTTTATCGCTCGACGAACAAAAAATGACTTAATGACCTAATGAAAAAATGACTAACGAAGTAACGGATCCCGTTCTTTGGTAAAATGCTTATAAACCATTTTATCTAAAAATGCCGGGATAAATTTACTCAGGGCTACGGTAAGTTTGCCCTGGCCGGTGAGGGTTAATGTGCGGGCCCGGTTTTCAATGCCATCAACAATATGTTTGGCCACCTCATCACTGCTCATCATTTTTTGTTCTTCAAGGGTGCTCTCGCCTTGCTGTTTGCCTTCGCTGTTCAAAGCGGTATTGCGTATGTTTGATGCCGTAAAGCCGGGGCAGGCTGTTAATACATGTACCCCTGTTTTAAGGTTTTCGATCCTTAATGAATCTAAAAACCCGTTCATGGCAAATTTCGATGCCGAGTAACCTGAACGGCCGGGCAAACCTTTATACCCTGCTATAGATGATATACCTACTATACTGCCTTTGGTTTTAGTAATTTCGGGCAGGGCATATTTGACGCAGTTAACCATTCCCCAAAAATTAACGTCCATCACCTGTTTTAGCACATCCACTTTTACATCCTTAAACAGGGCGCGCATAGTGATGCCCGCGTTGTTGATCAATACATCAATTTTACCAAAAGTAATAAGGGTTTGTTTAATAAGCTGAGCGCAATCATCTTCATTGGTTACATCACACTGTACTGCTAATGCTTTGATTTTATATTCCCGCTCCAACTGTTCGGTAAGCTGGCAAAGGGTAACATATTGCCTTGCCGCCAGTACCACATTAGCGCCGCGCCTGGCACATTCATAAGCAAGTGATTTCCCGATGCCCGACGAGGCGCCGGTGATGATTACGACTTTATCATTTAACTTCATACGAAGGAGGAATTAGCTGGGGGATGCCTTCCACCTTAAGTTCGGGCACCTTAAATAAATATTTGGAGGCGAAGATAATCATCGCTCCATAATATTCCTTAATGTGTGCCCAGCTAAATTTAACCTTGTTTTGTATGTTAAAATTGATAATATATGTTTTGGGGAAATAGTAATTTTTAAACCCGGCAAGCCTGATCCGGTATGAATAATCAATATCATAACCATAGGTATGAAAACGCTCATCCATTAATCCTACCAGGTTAAGCGCTTCTTTACGCAGCAGCATAAAAGCACCGTTGATGATATCCGATTCGGAGGTTTGAAACTCTTCGACCCAATCTTTACTTTGCGGACTGGTAAGCCTTGATTTTGAAAAATGTTTTGCCAGGCCGGTTAGTTTGAAAAAGGTTTCCCAGGGCTTGTTGAACCCGCGTTTTGATTCTTTCAAAAATTTGCCTTCAGGAGTTATCATACGTACCCCCAAACCACCGGCATCGGTATGCAGATCCATAAACTCAAGGGCTTTTTCAATGGTTTTCTTGCCTGTAATAGTATCCGCATTGACCAGTAAAACATACTCGCCTGCAGCCAGTTTAAGTGCATGGTTATACGCCCGGGCCATGCCCTCGTTCTTATCGTTGGCTATTATCTTTACATCCGGAAATTCAGTATTTAACATGGCTATCGACTTATCAGCCGAAGCATTGTCGACCACAAAAACCTCGTGACTAACGTCCTGCGCGGCCCTGACCGCTGCATTCAGGGCAATTCTGAGCAGGTTGCAGGTATTATGGCTTACAACAACTATAGATAGTTTCATGCTATTTAGATAGTGAATTTTCGTACGGAACGCGGGTAGCTATGGAACGGCCCAAAGTTATCTCATCTACGTACTCTAATTCACCACCAAAAGCTATGCCACGAGCTATGGTTGTAATGGTAATATTGAAATTTTTTAATTTTTTGTGAAGATAGAATAAGGTTGTGTCACCTTCCATGGTTGCGCTCAGGGCAAAAACCACTTCTTTAACCTCATTATCGGTTGTTGGCTTAAGACGTTCGACCAGGGTATCCACCTGCAAATCTGACGGCCCAACGCCATCCATCGGCGATATTAAGCCGCCCAGCACATGGTAAACGCCATTAAACTGATTTGTATTTTCAATAGCCATTACATCGCGGGTATCCTCAACCACGCAAATAAGACTGTGGTCGCGGCGGTGCGATGAGCAGATCTCGCAAACCGGTTGATCAGAGATATTATAACAAACCCGGCAAAACTGTATTTCGTTGCGAAGTTTGGTTACAGCGGTACTGAAACGTTCAACATCCTGCTTATCCTGGTTAAGTAAATGCAGCACCAAACGCAGGGCCGTTTTCTGACCTACCCCCGGTAATTTAGCAAATTCGGCTACAGCATTTTCCAGCAATTTGGACGAAAAATTCATTGTGCGAAGGTAAGAATTTTAAGTCGCAAGTCCGAAGTCTGGAAGTCAGTAAGACGAATGGATGAAAGTTTTAAACCTGAAGAACTTGCAGTTTTTGAAAACTTAGGATTGTCAAATTCACGGAGGTATTTGTATTTTGCAAAAAATCTTCGGACTCCGAACTTCGGACTTCCGACTTAAACACACACCTATGTCGCCAGGAGTATTATTGTCATTCATCATCGGTTATTTTTTGGTATTGCTAATCATCTCGTGGCTTACATCAAAAAAATCTTCGGATAATGATACTTTCTTTGTAGCCAACCGAAATTCCAAATGGTATTTAGTTGCCTTCGGGATGATTGGTACGGCGTTGAGCGGGGTTACTTTTATCTCCGTTCCCGGTAAGGTTGGCACCGATGATTTTGCCTATTTCCAGTTTGTGCTGGGCAACGCTGCCGGCTTTTTCATCATAGCAACGGTATTACTTCCCTTATATTACCGGCTTAAACTCACATCCATTTACAGCTACATTGAAGGCGCGTTAGGCGTTTGGAGCTATAAAACAGCTGCTGCTATATTCCTTGTAAGCCGGGTTATCGGCTCTGCATTTAGGTTATACCTGGTGGTTATCGTACTGCAGAAATTTATTTTTGACAGCTATCATGTTCCCTTTGCGGTTACGGTGCTTATTTGTTTGCTGCTCATCTGGTCGTACACCTTTAAAGGAGGATTGAAAACCATTATCATTACCGATAGCCTGCAAACATTTTTCCTGGTAACGTCTGTTTTTCTGTCGATATATTTTATTTGCCAGAGCCTGCACATGAATATTTTTGAAGCTGCCGAAACCATCAAAAACAGCAGCTACTCCAAAATATTCTTCTTTAACGATTTCATGAGCAGCAAGCTGCATTTAGGTAAACAGTTTTTAGGCGCCATGTTTATCACTATCGGCATGACCGGGCTTGACCAGGACCTGATGCAAAAAAACCTTAGCCTTAAAAATATCAAAGAAGCGCAAAAAAACATGTTCAGCTTTGTTGGCGTTTTCGTGATCATTAACATATTTTTCCTGAGCGTAGGCGCTTTGCTTTACATGTACGCTGCCAAAAACGGTATCAATGTTACCAAAACCGATTACCTGTACCCTACTATCGCCCTGCAATATTTAGGGCTTGTTCCGGCAATGATATTCATGCTGGGTTTAACAGCTGCCACCTTTGCCACTACCGATTCGGCACTTACAGCACTCACTACCTCTTTTTGTGTAGACTTTTTAGGTTTTAACAAGCGCAAGGAT
Source organism: Mucilaginibacter sp. SJ (assembly GCF_028993635.1). Taxonomy (NCBI): domain Bacteria; kingdom Pseudomonadati; phylum Bacteroidota; class Sphingobacteriia; order Sphingobacteriales; family Sphingobacteriaceae; genus Mucilaginibacter; species Mucilaginibacter sp. SJ. The sequence goes on along the minus strand of NZ_CP118631.1, from coordinate 6,165,012 downwards.
GTGAATAGCAAAAAAATGGTGGCCGTACGTCATTGGGTACACATTGCTTTTTCGGGGTTGATGTTTTTAACCATCATCATATTTAACGCCATTAATAATGATGCTGTGGTTAGCGCCATATTTACCGTGGCATCGTATACCTATGGGCCGCTGCTTGGCCTTTATTCATTTGGTCTGTTTGTAGGCAACAGGCAGGTAATGGATAAACTGGTACCCTTCATTTGCATACTCTCTCCTGCTATATGCTATTTTTTAAATGCCGAATCAAAATCAATTTTAGGCGGATATGTTTTTGGTAACGAACTCATCATTGTAAACGGATTAATTACATTTATTGGGCTGTGGGTTACTTCGAGTCCGAAAGTTGGGGAAGTCCGTAAATCGGAAAACCCGGAGATCGGGTAATTAAAAAGTAAAACAACAAATAAACCGGAATCAATTTTCTTTGTACTTTGCATTAATTAATATAGAATAAAAACTTCCGGACGTTCGGACGTTCCGACTTCCGGACTAAAAAAACACTTCCGGACTTTGGACTCCCCGACTTCCGGACTAAAAAAAGAATATGACCGGAGAAGATAAAATAAGACAAGCTTTCGAGAACAAAAACTGGCAGGAAATTAAGGTTACCGACTCCTGGCAGATCTTTAAAATAATGGCCGAATTTGTTGACGGCTTTGAAAAACTGGCCAAAATTGGCCCATGCGTATCCATCTTCGGGTCGGCACGTACGCATACCGATAACAAATACTACCAACTGGCTGTAGAAACCGCCCGCCTGCTTACCGAGCATGGTTACGGTGTAATATCAGGCGGCGGGCCCGGTATTATGGAAGCTGCCAACAAGGGCGCCTATGAAAACGGCGGTAAATCAGTAGGTTTAAACATCGAACTCCCATTTGAGCAGTTCCACAATAAATATATCGACAGGGATAAGATCATGGAGTTTGATTACTTCTTTATCCGTAAGGTTATGTTTATGAAATATTCGCAGGGTTTTATCATTTTGCCCGGCGGCTTTGGCACTATGGATGAATCGTTTGAGGCCATCACCCTTATCCAAACCGGTAAAATTGCCCGTTTCCCAATCATTTTTGTTGGAGTTGAATACTGGAAAGGCCTGTTTAAATGGGTTGAAGAAAAAATGCTGAACGATCAGCACAATATCAATCCCGACGACCTGAACCTTTACCGCGTAGTTGATACCGCCGAAGAAGCTGTTGAGCACATCACCCGTTTCTATAACAAATACGTGCTTAAACCAAACTTTTAACAGGCAATACAATAAAAAAATGCCGCTCCAGCAGGGCGGCATTTTTGTTTGATATAGTTTTAGGTTTGCAATCAGCTATTTCATATTTTGTTTTGGCGTAGCAGCAACCTCCGCGGCAACGGGCGCTTTTGCCATGTCAATCATTGTGCTCACTTCTTCTACCAACCCTTCTGCCGAACCACCAAATCCCACAACCTTAAAGCGGATATTGCCGTTTTTATCGATGATGAACTTGGTTGGAATGCCGGTTACTCCAAATTGTGAAACCACTTTTGATTGCCTGCCATCGCTGCCTTTTTCATCTACCAGCACGTTAAAAGTGTAATTATTATCGGCAATGAATTTCTTTACGCCATCAATATAATTATCGCCGTTTTCCCAGGTATCAATAAACAGGAATTTCACATCCTCATTATCCTTATATTTATTTACAGCCATTTGCATCCCCGGAAAAGATGCTTTACAAGGGCCGCACCAGGTAGCCCAAAAATCAACTATAACAATTTTGCCTTTTAAGTCGGCCAGCGAAACGGTTTTTCCCGCAAAATCTTTAAGGGCAAATTTGGCAGCAGGCTCGTTGATCATTTGTTTAGCCACCTCCTCTTTCTTTTTGTTTTGTGCAATAGCCGATAAACCGGCCAGGTATTGATCGTAACCTGCTTCATTGCCTTTTAAGCCCACATAGGCTTTTTTTAACTCGGTTGTTAAAGCCGGGGAAACTTTAGCTGCCTTAAATGCGCCTTCAATCACGTCTTTTGATTCAGCATATTTGCCAAGGGCATTTAAAATGAGTACGTAATGCTCGTTGGTGATCGGGTCGTTATCCTTGCTGTCTGTATAAACCTCCTTTTGATATTTAAGGGCCTCATTATATTTTTTCTCTTTATATAAAATGAACGCGTAACTATCAGCATACATGTTATATACATCCTTGTTTTGCTTTTGCATGCTCTTTACCGACATAAACGGCGAAGCCTCAGGATGCTTCATTTTTTCAGTAACGATGTCCAATGATTGTTTTGACAACTTTTCGGCCTCATCAAGGCGCTCATCTTTTTGAGCCCAGCCATAAGCTATGTTATTATAGCTGTTTGCAATGCTTGATTTATTTTGGACTTGTGCTGCATAAGCATTAAAAGCAGCAGTATTATCATCAGTCAAAAAGCCGGTAGCCAGTTGCCCTCGTATATAATCTATTCGAGAACCTTTATCAGTAGCCATAGCCGGGAATTTGGCTATATATGCTTTATAAAGCGAATCTTTTTTGTGCACATCCTTCTCGCGCATCATGGCAAATTCCGCCTCGTTTTTTACGGATTCGCCGTTAGGGTACTTAGCTTTGATAATCTCTCCCAATGAATCGGCAGAGGCTTTTTTGTTACGCCAGTTCAGGATGTTAGCGGCCAGGATCAGGTCTTTTTCTACCGTGCTTTTCTCAAGCGATTTAACTTTGGCTTCTAACAAGGCAGAAGTAGCCGGATCCTTTTTCTTGGCCAATACAAAGTAGTAATTAAACTGATAGGGCTTTTCTCCGTTCGGATAAGTATCGTATTCTTTCTTAAATAAAGCCAGGCCTTCTTCAGAATCGGTTTTTATTTTAGCAAAATTACTGCCAACCCCGCTGGCCAATATGTACGCTTTTGCTTCATAAGCACTCTGAACAGGTTTTTTATCTTTATAAACTAAGTATACGTACCCTTTGTCATTATTATTATCAATATCACCGTTACTAAAAATCTTTACAAAATAGGCTTTCGCTGCGGCAGGAATGGTAAAATCGCCGGAAAGTAAAGCGCCATTAGGTTTTAGTTCGATGTCGGCTGCCGGGTTATCCTTCCCATCAATGTAATATACCTCTGCGCTTATATCCTTTTTACCGGCAACAGGCGTACCCTCCGGATCATAAGTAATTTTAACCTTTTCGGTTGCCGATGGATAACTGTCAGATAATGTAAGATGGTTACTTTGTGCAAAAACACTTTGCACAGCCAGCAGTGCCGGCAACAGTAGCATTGATTTGTGTGGTTTCATAGGTTTAACTAATTATATAGTTCAAGTTAAATACAAATTATTATAAATACAATTATTTTAACAATTATTAACGTTAATAATTTATTTTGCGCCATGGATAAGTCCGCCAAGAATAAACCCCAGGGAGCTTTAGGCTTTATATTTGTCACTTTACTGATTGATGTGGTAGGCTTAGGGATCATCATACCCGTACTGCCCAAACTGATTGAAAAATTGATCCACGCCGGGTTGAGCGAAGCTTCGTTGTATGCAGGCTTTTTAACGCTGGCGTATTCGGTAATGCAGTTCCTGTTTTCGCCGATGATAGGCAACCTGAGCGATAAGTATGGCCGCCGCCCGGTTTTGCTTTGTTCCTTATTGGGTTTTGGCATTGATTATTTGTTCCTTGCCTTTGCACCATCCATATGGTGGCTATTTTTAGGCCGGGCCATCGCAGGCATCACCGGAGCAAGCTTTACCACTGCATCGGCCTATATAGCCGATGTAAGTACTCCCGAAAAACGCGCCCAAAACTTTGGGATGATAGGTGTTGCCTTTGGCCTTGGTTTTATCATTGGCCCTGCTATTGGCGGTGTGTTAGGTAAAATGGATGTTCAATATCCATTTTTCGCTGCCGCTGGTTTGGCCTTTTTGAATGCCATTTATGGTTTCTTCATCCTGCCCGAATCACTGGATGACGCCCATCGCCGTTCCTTCGATATTAAACGGGCGAACCCACTGGGTTCATTGCTGCAGCTTAAAAAATACCCTTCAGTTATGGGTTTGGCATTATCACTGTTCCTGGTATATTTTGCCGGGCAGGCCGTACAAAACGTTTGGACATATTTCACTTTCGAAAAATTTAAATGGGGTGAGGATACCGTTGGCTATTCTCTTGCCTTTATAGGCCTGATGATAGCGCTGGTACAAGGCGGCCTGATGCGCCTGATCTTACCTAAACTGGGCATGGAACGTTGCATTTGGGTTGGCTTGCTGCTATATAGCATCGGCCTTATCCTGTTTGCCATGGCAACTCAAGGTTGGATGATGTTTGCATTTATGGTGCCTTATGCCCTTGGTGGTATTGCAGGCCCTGCGTTGCAGGGCATCATGACCAACCAGGTACCCGCCAATGAACAAGGCGAACTGCAGGGCGGCCTAACCAGCCTCATGAGCCTGAGCGCCATTTTTGGCCCCTGGGTAATGACCACTTTATTTTATTATTTCACCAATGATAAAAGGCCCTTCTTTTTTCCGGGAGCCCCCTTTATTTTAGGTGCAATACTGATGTTGATAAGCGCGTTGCTTGCTATCCGTAATTTCAAAAACGTGAAGAAAACCTCAGCAAAGGATGTGGATGCCATGGCAACATTGCATTGATGATTTTATATAAAAGCTGAAAGCAGCAGGCACAAAGCCTAAAGCTTTGCTATTGCTATTGTTGTCATATGTGTTCGGAAGATGAAAATTATTGGGAGATTAAACAAAAACCACGACATTGCACGTAGCCATCAGGGGAAATCCAGAAAAAACCGTGATGCTGTTTAAAATATATTTTAGGGGACGATGAGCGGGAGCCGCGTTAGGGATTGCAGTGAAAAGCCCGGAGCGTGGATTGGGCTTGCGCAGGAAAGCGAGGACTTGTAACGGAAAGCCCGGGCCGCAGGTAACGCCCATATTATAAAATTGATAGATAAACACCCTCAACCTGCCGTTGTTGGTATTGTCGCAAACAATCATTTTCGATCCCCGTGTTTTGATAATATCATGAATGCATTATTTAAGCCGGGCATAAAGTTGTTGGTAACAGTAGCGAAGAATAGCAAAAGCGTAAGTATAAATTAAATATCAATCCGTAAAACAACCTGCAATAAAACTTTTAACCCGCTTAAACCTTTATCACTATTAATGAGCGCCAAACCTAAAAAAAAACATACCGCCGCCTTAGGGTTTATCTTCGTAACGCTTTTTATTGATGTGCTTGGTTTGGGCATTATTATCCCTGTAATGCCGTCGCTGCTTGAAAAACTGGGCAATATAGATGTGAGCACCGCCGCGCAATACAACGGCTATTTAACGTTCACCTACGCCTCCATGCAGTTCCTGTTTTCATCGCTGTTGGGTAACCTGAGCGACAGGTACGGACGCAGGCCGGTATTGTTAGGTTCGCTTATTGGGTTTGGGATAGATTATATTTTTATGGCCTTTGCTCCTACTGTGGCCTGGTTATTTATTGGCCGCGCCATAGCAGGCTTTGCCGGCGCCAGTAATACCACGGCAACCGCTTACATTGCCGATATTAGTACAGGTAAAAACCGGGCGGCAAACTTCGGTTTAGTTGGGGCAGCATCCGGGCTCGGATTTATTATTGGTATAGGCACCGGGAGCTTTTTAGGTGCATTAAATGTGCGGTTCCCTTTTATGCTGGCGGCCGGTCTGGCACTCCTGAATGCAGCGTATGGCTATTTTGTATTACCCGAATCATTAAATATCAAAAACCGCAGGCGTTTTGAATGGAAGAAGGCTAATCCCGTTAGCTCATTACGCAACCTTTCGCGCTATAAATCTCTAATCGGATTGATAGGCGCATTTTCTTTGGTATACATTGCTCAAAAAGCTGTTGAATATGTGTTGTCCTTTTACGTCACCGAAAAGTTCGACTGGTCATTAAAAAGCATCGGTTTTTTAGGATTTTTTATCGGAATAGTACTGGTAGCTATACAAGGGGGACTGATCAGGTTCACCATCCCTAAATTCGGGCAGGAAAAAAACATCGTAGCCGGCTTACTATTTTACACCATCGGCTTAACCCTTATTGCTTTTGCCAACCAGGGTTGGATGATGTATGTTTTTATGGTACCTTATTGCCTTGGCGGTATTTCGGGCCCTTCACTTCAGGGTATGATCACCAGTACGGTATCAGCTAAAGAGCAGGGCGAATTGCAGGGCTCATTGACCAGTATCAGTAGTTTGGCAGTGATCATCGGCCCGCTGTTAATGAGTTCGGTATTTCATTTGTTCACCCATCGCAATACTTCAACCTATTTCCCGGGCGCTCCGTATATTTTGGGCGCGGTTTTAATGCTAATAGCTGTTTTTTTGGCGATCAGGAGTTTTAAGAAAGCCGGGGTTGTTGATTCGAAAGAGGTGGAAGTGTTGCCATAGAGGCACACAACCCTCCCCGGAAAAGGAGAGCTTTAAGAAAGTCTTCCCTACCGGGGGAGATTTAGAGGGGTTAATCCAACCCGCTCACCCCGCCTGATATCACAAATTTCATCACGTCGGCAGCACTCTTATCCATCGGTTTCACCTTATCAGCAGCAATGATGATCACCTGCCCCGCGAACGAGTAGGAATACGGGAAGTATACAGCGACTTCACCTGGTAAACCAATCTTTGCCAGGTCTTTCTGAACCAGGAAACCTATCTTTTTTAAACCGAACTCATTAACTTCAACCAATACAGGTTCGTTGAATTTTTTCTCCTCGCCTACAAAGGCTTCTGTTAAATCTTTTATTGATGAATACAGGAACGCGAAGATGGGCAAACGGGCAAACCAGCGCTTAAACCAGGCTTTAATGGGTTCGGTAATCACATTGGTAACCAGTACCCCCATGATCATGATAACCACTACCACGTTCAGGATCCCCAAGCCCGGAATATACATATGCTTGCCGGTTCTATCAACCCAAAGATCACTCAGGTTAAGCGCCTTGTCAATGCTGGCCACCGCCCAGTACATCAGGAAAATAGCGGCACCTACCGGTACAACTACCAACATCCCTTTTACAAAATACCTGAATAATGCCCGCGCTAACCTGTTCATTTTAAGCCCCTGATTTCTACTCGTAAAAGTACACTCTTTTTACCCTTTGCGAAATATTGGTTAATATTTCATAAGGGATTGTACCTATCTGCTTTGCCAGTTCTTCAATACGCTGGTGCTCATCAAATATGATCACCTCATCGCCTTCATGCACGTCAAGGCCGCTTACATCCAGCATGCACATATCCATAGTGATGTTGCCCACTGTAGGCACAAGTGTGCCTTTCACCAGCATTTTACCCACGCCTTTGCCAAAGGCACGCAGGTAACCATCGGCATAGCCGATACGAACCGTAGCTATTTTCCCGTCTTTAACAAGGCTCCCGCTTCGTCCGTAGCTGATTGTGTCTCCTTTTCCAATCTTTTTAACCTGGGCAACGCTTGTTTTTAAACTGGCTATGGGCTGCAAACCCGCATCAGACTCCGGCACCGACGAATCGATCCCATACAAACCTATCCCCAATCGAACCATATCATAGTGTGCCGAAGGCCAGCGGATAATGCCGGCAGTATTGCAGATGTGCCTGATCACTTTATAACCCAGCGTGCGCTCTATTTCTTTAAAAGCCTTTTCAAAGCGCCTGATCTGCTTTTTAGTAAACTCATCGTGTTCCGGGGCTTCGCTTGCAGCCAGGTGTGAAAATACCGATTGCACCCGTACATAACGGTTAACCTCCAGCATATCGCACAGGGTTTCGATCTCGTAATTTTCAAAACCAAGTCGGTGCATACCGGTATCAATTTTAAGATGCACCGGGTAACCGGCAATGCCCTGCGCCGAAGCATAGCCCACAAAATCATCTAACAAACCAAAACTGTAAATTACCGGCTCAAGCTTATATTCGGTGAGCTTATCAAATGCCGAAGCTTCGGGGTTAAGCACTTTGATGGGCAGGTTAATGCCGGCCTGCCGTAAAGCTACCCCCTCATCAATATAGGCAACCGCCAAATAATCAACCTTATTATATTGCAGCATATTGGCAACCTCAAAAGTGCCGCTGCCATAGCTAAAAGCCTTTACCATAGCCATCACTTTTACGCCCGGCTTAAGCTTTGATTTATAAAAGTTGAGGTTATTTAGTAAGGAGTTCAGGTTAATCTCCATTACGGTTTCATGCGCTTTTTGGGCTAACGCGCGGCTCACCTGCTCAAACTCAAAACTGCGCGAACCCTTGATCAGGATGGTTTCATCTTTAAAACTAAGTGCTTTTAACTGTTGCAGCAGTGTGGCTGTATCAGCATAAAAATGCTGTTGGGCTATGTCAAAATATTGCTGGTGGCTGAGCAGGGCCTCCCCTACGCCAACAAATTTATCAATCTTTTTGGCCCGGATCAATTCGGCCACCTGTTTGTACAGCACATCCTGCTGCAGGCCCGATTGATAAATATCTGACAGGATCAGCGTCTTTTTTTGATGCTGATTTTGCTGCGATAAAAAGTTAAGCGCTATCTCCAGCGATTGCAGATCCGAATTGTATGAATCATCAATAACCGAACAGTTGTTCACACCGTTTTTTAACTCTAACCGCATACTTACCGGGGCGAGGCGCTCGATGCGCTTATCCGCCTCCACCGCACTATAACCTAAAGCCAGCATGGTAGCCCAGCAGGTAATGGCATTTTCTACCGAGGCCTGGTCGGTAAAAGGCACGAGGCATTCTATTTCTTTGCCCTGGTACCGTGCACGGAAATAATAATTTTTGGAGATCACCGTCTCGCTGAAAACATACAGATCAGCCTCACGAAATTTACGGCTCCAGGTAAAGGTTTCTTTAGCCGCGATGTCTTTTTCATAACCGATCAGCTGATCGTAATTGTGGATCAGCAATCTGCTGTTTTTGAATAGTCCAAGTTTTTCCAGGAGTTTTTGTTTGGGCGATTCAAAACCCTCGTCATGCGCAGGGCCAATGTGGGTGAGTACCCCTATTTCGGGCTTAATGATAGCTTCCAGCTTATTCATTTCGTTTATGGTGGAGATGCCCGCTTCAAAAATACCCAGTTCGCTCCGGTTGTTGATTTGCCATACAGATAACGGCACGCCAATTTGCGAATTATAACTTTTAGGGTTTCGTACAATATTTTTATCGGCCGAAAGCAGCTGGTAAAGCCATTCTTTAACAATAGTTTTGCCGTTACTGCCCGTAATACCAATTACCTCCAGCTTAAAACGGCTGCGGTGATAGGCTGCCAGTATTTGCAGGGCAGCCAGCGGATCTGGCACGATCAAAAAGTTTGCGCCGGGCAGATTAAACTCCGGGCCATGTTCTACCACAAAATTGCGCACGCCGCCCGCATAAGCTTCGGCAACAAACTCATGGCCATTGCGTCTGCCACTCAGGGCAAAAAACAAGCCTTCGGCAGGGTTGTTAATCCGGCGGCTATCGGTAAAAAGCGCACTGATCGCATATTCTTCAACGATGTTTCCATCTGCCTTGATGATCTTTTTTATAGCGCTTATGGCGTACGTGTTAGTTGGCATGCTGCTAATTTGGAGATATTAAAACAAATAGAATAATTTTTAACGAATTTTGGTTTTTAAATGGATCAGCCCAAATCAATTAAAATTACTGACGAGAAAGTTGCCCTTGCAAAAGCCGAGCACTTTTGCGCCTACCAGGAGCGCGCCCAGCAGGAAGCACGCGACAAACTTTACGAGTGGGGATTATGGCCTGACGCTGTTGAACGCGTTATAAGCCAATTGATAGAGGGCAATTTTCTTAACGAGGAGCGTTTTGCACAGATCTACGCTAAAAGTAAATTTAACCAGAAAGCCTGGGGCCGCATCAAAATAAAACAGGCGCTTAAGCTTAAACGTGTGCCCGATGTATTGATCAAAAAGGCCTTTCTTAGTATCGATCTGGATGATTATATAGCTGCTCTTACTCACCTCTTGCAGAAAAAAGCGACTACCTTAACCGAAAAGAATGAGCTAAAGCGTCGTTACAAACTGCAGCAGTATGCCATGGGCCGCGGATTCGAAGCTGAGCTGATAGCTGATATTTTGAAAAACAGCGAGTTATAAACTATTTTCAAAAAAAATAAATTTTTCCTTGCAGAGTATGCATTTCTGCCTATATTTGCACTCCCGCAAACGAGATAGGCAGCCGGTTAACGAAAGCCAGATCAAAGCGAGGAGAATACCAATGCGAAAGTAGCTCAGTTGGTAGAGCACGACCTTGCCAAGGTCGGGGTCGCGAGTTCGAATCTCGTCTTTCGCTCAAAGCCCTTCCTGATAAAAAGAAGGGTTTTATTTTTAAAAGGTTAGACACCTGCTCAGATGGTGGAACTGGTAGACACGCAGGACTTAAAATCCTGTTCCCGTAAACGGAGTGCGGGTTCGATTCCCGCTCTGAGTACTAAACGGGAAAGATCGCAATGGCTTGCAATCTTTCCCGTTTTTTTATGCGCTAACGTCTTGTTAATCTGATAGATTAGCGACGCTGCGACATTGAGTTTGGGGGTTCGATAACCATTTTTGTCAATTTCCCATTTTTCTCGATATATCGAACCCAACACTCTCCTTTTCGTTAATACATCACCATCTGAATATATATTCTCAATCCTGGAAAGTGCCTCCAGGGCTTTCAAAAGCATATTATCAATGCTCTGGGTGTTCGATTTTTGTAACTTCGCCTCTGTAAGAGTTGCTTCTAACCTCCTGATACGCTCCTCACTCTCTTTTTTCATAATCGCAAAATCATCAGAATCTAGTTTTCCGTCAAATAACAGTTCCCTGGCATTTGACAATTTTAAATTAATGGCACCAATTTGATCTGCAATAATCCTCCTTTCATCTTTTACTCCCCCGGAATAATTTTTGTAAACATCGAGTAATACCGTTTTGTATAGCTGATTCATTCCAGGCAGGGGAATGTAGCGCCTAAGGTCCTTTAAAATCTCTTCATGAACATTATCTGCCCGGAACCTGCATCCACAGCCGTAAACGGCCTGCGCATGATAATAGTAGTAATATCCCCCTCTTCTGCCTTTTGATGCACTTCCTGTTAAGTGACGTTTACAACTTGCACAATCCAGCAGTCCCTGTAGGGGAAGGCATTCATTAATTTTAACCGCCTGCACCCTTAAAACCTTTTTCCTGCCATTAATAATATCCTGAACATCATAAAATAACGCCTCAGATATTATTGCCTCATGAAGCCCTTTGACCAATTGAGACTCCTCATCCTTATAAGCCTTGACAACAATCAATCCACAATAAACGGGATTTCGTATCGCTCTATAAAAACTCATTCTACTTATCTCAAAGCCTTTCTCGTTGGCCAATTTTCTAATTTGATCAGGAACAAAAATCCCCTCTGAAATAGATTTAAATATCCATTTGATGTAATATGCTTCTTCTTTGTTTATTACAATGTGCTTACTGCCGTCCTCTCTGGTTTTATTATCGTACCCCCGCGGTGCAACTCCCATGTATTTCCCCTCTTTTCGCGCACGGCGCATTCCCTGGGTTACATTTAATGCCCGCCTGTCATTTTCAACCTCAGGAGTTGAAAGATAAACGGCAAGCATTATCTTACTTTCCGGTATCTCCAAATTCAAAGGTTGTTCAATCGCCTGAGGTTCTATTTCGAAACTTCTAAGGACTGATATCATTTGGTAAGCGTCACCTGTGTTACGACTAAATCTATCCCATTTTGTAAATAGTATAAAGTCTACACCCTTTCCTTTTTGCTTTTTAAGCTCTGATAGATACCTTGTCCATTGCGGTCTATTGAAAGTTTTCGCTGAATGATCTTCAAACATGGTTTTCCTGATGTGCAAACCATTTCTTTCGCAATATCTAACTAATCTATCTTCCTGGTCCCTTTGCGAAAAACCCTTGTCTGCTTGTTCGTCTGTACTTACCCTGATATATATGTCTACAACTTTCATATTTTTAAATATTGTTCAACCGATAAATTCGCTAATCTATACATGAAATCCAAAATTATTACTGCCTCCTCCCGAGTTACTGTAGTTCCGCTTATTTTCAAAATTTCAATCGCTTTTTCGGGTGTAACACTTCTCTTATCTTGAGTTTTCCTACCCATATTTTGCCAATATTTTAAAGTAAGGTTCCCGATATCTTTCGATTATATATCGATCAAGAAAAAAGGGAATAATTGCATCCTTAAAATTTGGATATACTTAAATCCCTTAAAGCCCTTATCAGCAGAGGGGCGCGTGCAGGGAAATCGGCAACTTTTAAGGTATTGCAAATGAATGTTTAATCAATAATGACGATTAAACGAAGAATTGCGCATATACTCATTGAATCTACGTTGATATTCCCGCTCTTCATTCAACCTACGGTTAATAACTGAACATCGCCAAAAACACAAGCCCCAGGCTATAAATGCTACGGATAAACAAGCAAATGTTTCCTTTTGCCGTTCGGTGATGAATTCCTTGTGTTGCTTAGTTTCCTTCCTGATCGTTAGAGATTGTTTAGTTTGCTTCCCTCCTAGTGCTCCGAAAAAAGCAAAAGTGGAAATTAAACAGGCGAGCAAAACATTTCGAACTATAGCTTTCATAATGGTTTCTATTCATAAAATTACTAATTTCTTTAGTAGGCGCCAAGCTTTTTTTCAATTAAACTCGTAGACGTTGTTGTGACGGCGGGCTTCCCGTACTCTGCTGCGAATAATATCAACGATATCTGATTCTGGAACACCGCGGAGATATATGATCAGATTGGTGTAATCCGTGCTTATCAGCGTTAGGTTCATTAATTTGAAAAGCTGAAATAAGAAAGACTGCGTAATAATGAAGTCTTTTACTCTGAACATCTCTGCCTGATCGATTCGCTTACAGAAAATTCCGTAGGAAATCCGGATATATTCTACAGCAATCAAGTACCGGATGCTGCGGATATATAATATTCGATACCATGCGGCACCACATGCAGCGAGACTGAATAAAATAAAGTACGGAGAAAGCCACCAGGCCAAAAAAAGAAGTGTGACAGCCAATAAAATTAAAGGCGAGGCTTTCAAAAAAGCGAAAAGGCAGGCTGGCCTTAATACAATATCATCCTTGTGCCTCATATTTTAATTGGTCTAAAAATGTTAATGATTGGATTGGTTTGCGCGTGCGGATACGGTCCCGGATATGGAAAGCCTGTTTAAAACGATTCAGACTGATCTCACCGTATTTAAAAATGACGAGCTTGCCTTTATGATCTATGATCACCTTACGGCTTTGGCCGGTATGATAAATATGAATCGACATATTCCGAATACCGGCTGCCACTTTGATATCTGTCAGGTTGCCCAACTCGTCTTTACCAAACAGCAATGTAAATCTTCGCTTGGGAAAAGTTTGCCTGAGCCAGTCTACCTGGCCTTGCTTTAATTGGTTGCCGATAGCGACAAACGCCAGTTGTTGCAGGTTAGCATAACGTGCACGGTTAATTACGATAAAGGCCATGGCTTCCATCGCCGAATAGGATACAATGACCTCATTCGCTGTTGCATTCCCTGCTACCCACAGATTGGGTGTTGTAGGTATTTTGTGAAAACCTGCGCCATAATGTTCCTGCTGACCGCCATAGTCAAATAGAAGATCGTCAGAAGCACAAAAAAAGGCTTGGATTTCTGCAGGAATTCCAAGCCTTGTTAAGAGGGCATTCATCACCGATGCCTTTCCTTAGTGGCCTGGTATTGTTCAAATTCCTGCCGTTTAAATCCATGCTGATTTTCGATGTCTTTAAGTGCCTGATAATAGCCGGGGCTCAGCTTCCCGGCGGCATTTTGATCTCGTTTCTTATTAAATAGCGCGTTTAGTCCTCTGTAAACTAAATAGGAAAGTCCCCCGTCAATCAAAGCGGAGGCTACCAGTGCCAGCTTATTGGAACGGATGCCATGTCTGTCTGTGCCGGAGTAGTTGAACCTGGTCCCGTCGGCTATTTCCACTTCCTTGCCTTTGCGGTAATTTTCTTTCTGCGTGGGTGTCAGGAATTCGTTGTTAACCATGTCCGGAGCCAGGATCTTGTCAGTATCTGAAACGATAAACTCTTTTGTTTCCGGATCGTATTCCACCAGCATTTCCTTTTTTTTACCATTGTTATCGAGTGTAATTCTCAGCAGGCTGCCTATTTCACCCTTTTGCAGTTGCCTGGCTTCGGTATCGGTCAACAGACCGGGAACTTCAGCATTTTTGTATATCGGATGGATCAGCAAGTCTATCTTGCCTTTTTCATTAGTCTTCAGCGATATCTTGGCATTAATAGATTTGATCTTGACATTATCGGTTTCCAGGTCATGGAGTTCTAATAAACCAGTGCGGCGACCAGAAAGCAATGCTTTCAGATCATCGACATTTATCAGGAGCTGACCGCCTGCGGCCAGCCCGATGGTCCCCAGATCCTCGATCGGGAGATCATCTTCGTGATACTTTACCGGGTTCATTTACCTTTCCATTTGATAATTTTGTTCCTGCGCTTGACCTTGCCCCTCATTCAATTCCATTTCTGGCTCTCTTGGGTTGGCTTTGGCCTCCAGCAGGGATTTATACAGACCATAGCTGGGTTGCAGTATCTTGCGGCCACCATCGGCATCTTCTACTTTGATGCTCTTGTTTTTGCGGACTTCTAAAACTTTATAGCTCGTATCGAGGTGTGCAATTTCGTCCCCCTCTTCAAATGTTACTTCAACACTTTGTTTCTGTTCACGCTTCAGGTCACCCCCCAATAGCAGATTAGCGATCTTTTGTGCTTCCCTGGAAGCTTTGGCGATCTCAAAAGGTTCATCCTTTAAGATTTTGGCAAAGTTGTTCATATAGGCAGTGTGCTGTCCGAAGTTATGGCCTATCTTGAGTTCCCCGCCGATCAAGATGCCGGCAATGGCTGCAGGCATTTCCTCTCGTGCATAATCCAGCGAGCCGAATTTACCGTCCATAGGGCGGTTCAGACGGCTCTCATGCCCTGTCCAGTGCGCCAATTGGTGGACTACCGCCTGGTAGTATTTGGTTTCGTTCTCAAAGGTTTCCTTTTCAGGCATAAAAATCGCATCCCTGAGCTTATCATAATAGGCCTCTTGGCCGCCGTGGATAATAACTGCCTTGCTATCTTCGATCAGTTTTTCCGCGCGTTCAACAGGTGACAGGGATTGCCCTTCTTCCTGTTTGGCAAGATATTCTTTCAGGGGCATGATATCCTTCATTTGCTCCGCATTGAACAGGAACGCTTTTCCCTGCTGCGGCTTTTCAAATTCAATGGTTTTTGTTTGGGTAACTCCTTTGTCGTCTTTGATGGTTTTACCCTCAGCGGTACGGATAGCCTGGATAT